>NZ_JADNQM010000041.1:0-85777 GCF_046269425.1 Amycolatopsis sp. cmx-11-12
GATCCGGTAATACGGGCAATCGATGATCAATCGGATAATTCGGCCCCAACCAGTGTCCTTTATGACGGTCAAGGGAAGGATTCCTTCGCGGGGTTGCACTTCACGCGATCTTCACGGAATCACTCATAGGCCGAACTGCTCGCGACCGAAGTGGCGGACGCCGCGGTTCGGCTGAACCCGATGGAGTGGTGCTGGTTGGCGATGGGTGTCCCGGGCGGTTAGCTCGGAAGGAGACCGACAGGATTGGGGTCCGGCTTGCGCAAGGTCGTGCTGTTCTTCGCGTTGCTCCCGATGGTGCTGCTCGTTTCGCCCGCGTCGGCGCGACCGGCCGGGACACCGGTCTACCTCGCCGACGGAGGCGGGACCCTTTCCTTGGCCGCCGCCGAGGGCAAACCGGTCTTCGCCGACGCGAAGGACGCCGGGGCACAGTGGCTGTACGACAAGGCGGCCCTTTCGTACAAACATGTCGCGAGTGGACAGTGCCTGGCGGCGATCAGCCCGGTGGACGGGGTCGGCGTCAAACTCGTGGCGTGCGACGGCAAGGACCGGTACCAGCAATGGCGCCGCAACGCCGGGCTGCCGGGGCTGGTGCTGCTGGCGAACGCGGCGACCGCCCGCTGCCTGACGGCGGAGGCGCCGACCGTCGGGGCGCGGCTCTACCAGGAGGTCTGTTCGCTGCCCGGCCTGTCCAACACGTGGGCCGCCGGGGTGCGGACGCTCGCGATCCTGTCCGGCAACGGGCAACGGCTGTCGTCGAAGACGCCGGGGCAGCCGTTCGTGGTGCGCGTGATCGGGGAGAACGGCCAGCCCGCCGCCGACGTGCCGGTGAACTTCTTCGTCCGCGCGGCGCGGCCGAAGAACGTGCTGGTCTTCGAGGGCGGTGCCGAGACGGCGGCGGCGAAGACCGGGGCCGACGGGTCGGCGTCGAGCCTGAAGATCGTCCTGACCGAACCGGGCGAGTTCGAGATCCGGTTCGCGGGCAGCGCGAGCCTGGAGGACGGGAACAGCATCGCCTTCGAAGGTAGTTGCAGCTGCTAAACAACGGGAGCAAGGGACCTTTGCTAGCGTTGTTTAGTGCACTAAGCAATGGGGAGAGTAAAGGTCCCTTGCTCTCTTTCCGCAGGTCAGCCCGCTTCAGGGCGGGAATCTCCGGCGTACCGCCAGTCCACGTCGCCCACTTCGCCCGCCTTCGCGGCCTTACGCCCGACTACGAACACGTAGAGCAAGAAGAGGACTTCGGCGACTACGCCGATCCCGATCCGTGCCCAGGTCGGCAAGCCCGACGGCGTCACGAAACCCTCGATCACGCCGGAGATCAGCAGTACCGCGGTCAGCCCCAGCGCCATCACCACGACCGATCGGCCCTGTTCACCGAGCGCCGCCGTCCGGGAGCGGCGTCCCGGGTCGATGACCGTCCAGCCGAGCTTCAGCCCCGTCCCGGCCGCGACGAACACCGCTGTCAGCTCCAGCAGGCCGTGCGGCAGGATCAGGCCGAAGAACACGTCGAGCCGTCCCGCCGACGACATCAGCGCCGCGCCGATCGCGAGGTTCAGCGAGTTCGCCCAGAGCGCGTAGATCACCGGGACACCCAGCACCACACCGAGGAACAGGCAGG
Organism: Amycolatopsis sp. cmx-11-12; assembly: GCF_046269425.1. Taxonomy (NCBI): domain Bacteria; kingdom Bacillati; phylum Actinomycetota; class Actinomycetes; order Pseudonocardiales; family Pseudonocardiaceae; genus Amycolatopsis; species Amycolatopsis sp. cmx-11-12. The sequence goes on from NZ_JADNQM010000041.1 coordinate 1,616, forward strand.
TCGCGGCCACCCACGCGTTGTTGGTCCAGACACGCGCGGCGAAGGAGCCCGCGGGATCGGACGAGTAGTACGTCTCGTACTTCCCGCCCGGCGCCGTCAGGTCCTTGAACTCCTCCGGTGACGCCAGCGACGCGAGCACCTGCGGGTCACCGGCGATCCACACCGCCGCGATCGCCATCACCGCGATCGACGCCGCCGCTGACGCCAGCCACCAGCGTCTGCTCAGGTACAGCGCCGCCGGAAACCGTTGGGTGAAGAACAGGCCGACCTCGCGCCAGGCGGGGCTGTGCGAACCCGTGACGGCCGACCGGGCCTTCGCGACCAGGCCGGACAGGTGCGCGACGAGCACGGGGTCGGGCGCGACCGAGCGGATGATCGAAAGGTGCGTCGCGACGCGCTGGTACAGCGTCACCAGCTCGTCGGCGTCCGGGCCGCTGAGTTTCCCGGCGCGGCCGACGAGGTCACGCAGCCGATTCCATTCGGCCTGGTGCGCGGCGACGAACACGTCCACGTCCAACTCGGAGCCCTCCCGGCGATCGTCCTTGGTGGCCCAGCCTATTCGTCACTACGCTTGCCAGGTGGAACAAGAGTCCGAACTCGTCACCGGCGAGGCCGTCGTCCTGGACGTGCGCGCGGCGAAACTGGCCAGCCGCGGGCTCGCCATGATGCTCGACGTCGCACTCCAGATGATCACGCTGGTCGTCGCGATGCTGGTACTGAGCCAGGTCGCCGCGTTCGGTGACGAAGCGCTCGCGCTGACCCTGTTCCTGGTGACCCTCGTGCTGGTCATGGTCGGCTACCCGGTGATCTTCGAGACGCTGAGCCGCGGCCGGACGCTCGGAAAGATGGCGCTCGGCCTGCGCGTGGTCCGCACCGACGGCGGACCGGTCCGATTCCGGCACGCGCTGGTCCGCGGGCTCGCCGGGTTCTTCATCGACTTCTGGGCGCTGGGCCTGCTCGGCGTCGTGGCGGTGGTCACGTCGCTGCTGTCCACCAACGGCCGCCGCGTCGGCGACTACCTCGCCGGCACCCTGGTGATCCGGGAACGCATGCCAGCCTCCCGGACGCCGTATGTCGGGATGCCGCCGCAGCTGGCGTACTGGGCTTCGCAGCTGGACCTGACCCGCCTGCCGAACGAGCTCGCGCTCGCCGTCCGCCAGTACTTGAGCCGCACGAGCGAGCTTCGCCCCGAAGCGGTCGAAGCCCTCGGGTACGGGCTCGCGCAGCAGGTCGCGGCGACGATCGGGGCGCCGGTGCCGCCCGGGGTGCCGTCCTGGGCGTATCTGTCGGCGGTGCTGGCCGAGCGGCGGCGGCGGGATCAGGTGAAGTTGCAACCCCGGTACGCGCCGCCGCCGCAGCCTCAGTACCCGCCGCAATACGCGCAGCCGGTCGCGCCGGTGACCGCACCGGTTCCGGTGACCCCGGCGGAACCGGTGCCGGAGAACCCCTTCGCGCCACCAGGCTGACAACGCGACCGCCGCAATTAGTCCTCTAGTTGCGGTTCGCTGGGCACCATCAGTCACAGTGCGAGCGCGTGAAGGCCCCCTGCCCTCGGCTCAGCCGAGGGAAGGGGGCCTTCACGCGCTTGAGGACGCCGCAATTAGTCCTCTGGTTGCGGGTTTCAGGAAACGTCGGAAGACTTTGCCGCCCAGGTGTTGCATTGCGCCATCCGGTTCTTCTGCGCGCCGTGCTGCCACCACGAGATCGCGTGCGCGTCGGAGCCGTGGTCGCGCGGGCCGCCGTTGTGGTCGCCGCGGTCCTGCGAACCCCACGCGTCCCGGTACATCGACTGATCGACCGAGCCGCCACGGCCCACCGTCGAGCCAAGGAACGTCCCGGACAGACACTGCGCCGAAAGTTCGTTCCGCCTCGACATCTCCAGGCCCGCCGCCGAGTCGGTGCCCGCTTCGTACCGCGCGTCCCAATAGGCCTGCGAGATACCGGAGAGCGCCTGGATGTGGTGCGCGTATTCGTGCGCGAAGACCGCGAGGTACACCCCGGGCTTGTTGCCGTATTGATCAACCTGAAGGCCTTCGTACGGCATGTACAGCGTCTCGTTCTGCGAGCAGTAGAACGCCGCCCAGCCCTTGCTGGCGTCACCGCACGGGCTTGACCAGTTCTTGCCGGACGGGTATTTCACGGTCGGGACCCGGAACGGCAGTTTCGAGTAATTCATGACCTGTTGCCAAACGCTGTCCAGGCAAGGCCGCGCGCTTTCGAAGAACGCCGACGACGCGTTCGGGTTGTTCGCCCAGCGCGAGAGATTGCACGCTTGGTTCGGCAGGCCGACGTTGGAATTGAGCCACAGCGGGTTGTCCGCCAGCTTGTGGTGCGGTTGCGGGCCGGACGGCGCTCGGTTGGAGGTCTCGCGGGTCGAGCCGGCCGACGTCTCGCGCGAGGCAGTCGAATCACGCGATCTGGTGGCCGTGGTCGCCGACGTGTCACTGGATGTGGTGGTCGTCGAGTACTCCGAAGACGAGGTCGTCGGGTACGACGAGTAACCGGCGTCGGCGACGTGCCGTGAGCCGCCGTTCGCGATGGCGATCACCATGATCAGCCCGCCCATCACCGCCATCACGGCCACGATCGCGACGGCCGCGATGACCCCGCCGTTCGACTTCTTGGCGCGGTATCCCCCGTAGGGCGTGAACGCGGGCTGAGCGAAACGCGGGCCGTAGGGAAGCTGCGGCGGGCCGACGGCGCCGGGCTGGAACGGGACCGGCGCGCCGATCCGCGGCGGCGGCAGCGGAGCCGCGCCCGGCGGGGGCAGCGGCATCCCGCCGCTCGGTGGACCCGGCCGGAACGGCGGCGGGATCGGCATCGGCTGCGAGATCGGCGGACGGCCAGGGACCGGGCGTCCACCGGGGCCCGGCCGGATCGGCGGGCCACCGCGCGGCGGCAGCGGTCGCGCGCCCGGCGGCGGGAGCGGACGGCCGCCCTGCGGTGGTCGCGGCGGCGGAGTCGGCCGGCGCCGCGGATCAGGCGGGCCGGGCGGCTGCTGGTTCATCGAGTGGATCCCCCATGCGGTTCGGCAACGCCGTTCGCCCAGGTGGCGGATCCGGCGTTTCGGCGGTCAGCATAGATCGGCTGCCCTAGAGTGTGTGGCTGTGTTGACGAAATGGGGGACGGCGGTCGTGGCCGTCGCGGCGAGTACGGCCTTGATGGCCCCGCCGACGGATTCGAACGTTCCGGAGGCGCCCGAAGCGGGCCCTTCGCTGACGAACGCGCCACAAATGCCGAAGCCGCCACCGATCGGCGCACGCGGTGAGCTCGGCCTGCTCCAGCCGCCGAGCGGCGCGGCCGCGAACGTCGCGGTGAAGGTGGAACGCGACGGTTCGGTGTCGATCACGGAGCAGGTGACCGTCCCGGGTGGACAGCGTCTGGTGCGCCGGATTCCGTTGAAGGTTCCCGCCGGTGAGGAACAGGACCGCGTCTACGGGGTCCGTGACGTGACCGTCGAGGGCGCGGGCAAGACCGAGTCGAACGGTGAACAACTGGTCGCCACCTTCGACGGCGGCGCGTCCACCCTCAAGTACAAAGTGGACGGAGCGGTCGCCGACGTCAACGGCGCGCAGCAGGTGCGCTGGCAGGTCGCGAGCGGCTGGGACGGAGAACTGTCCCGGGTGTCCGCTTCGTTCAGCGCGCCGACGCGCGAAATGCCCACAGTGGACTGTTTCGCCGGGCCGCTCGGTTCGGACAGGCAGTGTTCGCTCGCCGAAACCGACCACAGCGGTGTCGTCCGCATCGAGCAGGACAAGCTCGCGGCGGGTGAACGGGTCGACCTCGCCGTCCAGCTCCCGGCGGGCACCGTCCCCGCGAACGCGCGGTTCGAGCGGATCGCTTCGGTCAGTGGCGCGTTCGCCCTCACCACGCTCACCGGCATCGGTTTCGGCGCACTGGCACTGTTCCTGCTCCTCGGCGCGCTGGCCGTCTGGTTGTCGCGTCGTCGCGACAAGGGTGCGCTCACCGCGGGCACCGGCCCGGTCGACGTCCTCATGCGCGACGGTGATCGCGTCTCCTTCGCCTCCCCCGACGGCGTCCTGCCCGGCCAGGTCGGCACGGTCGTCGACGAGACGGTCGACGTCGTGGACGTCAGCGGCACGGTGGTCGACCTCGCGGTCCGCAACTACCTGTGGATCGCCGAGGTCCGCGGCGCGGGCACCGTCGACTGGCAGATCGCCCGCCGTAACGCGCCGGACGAGCACCTCGTCGCCTTCGAACGCGAGATCTACACCGCGATCCTCCCCGACGGCACCGATTCCGTGCTGCTGTCGGAACTCCGCGGCCGCGGCACCGTCGATCTCCGCGTGGCGGGCGAGGCGATGTACACCGACGTCGTGCGCAAAGGCTGGTTCTCGCGCCGCCCCGACAAGGGCAAGAGCAAGCTCACCTGGGTGGGTATCGGCCTGGTCGCGTGCGGACTCGTGGGTACCGCGGTCCTGACGTTCACGGCCGGGCACGCGTTGCTCGGTGTCGCGGTCGCGCTCGCCGGGGTCGCCGTGCTGCTGGGCGCCTCCTGGGTGCCGCCGCGGACCTCGCGCGGCAGGCGCCTGGTCGGCCAGGTGCGCGGGCTGCTCGAATACCTGCGCACGGTCAAGGTCGCCGAGATTCCGTTGGGGGACCGGGAAATGGTGTTCTCCCGGTCGCTGCCGTACGCCATCGTCCTCGGTGACACCGAACACTGGCTTCGGACGTTCGAAGCGCTCGACCCGTCGGCGGACGGTTCGGCCGGGCTGTACTGGTTCGGCGGGCTCGAAGGCGATCGGGATCTGCGCCGGTTCGCCGCGCATCTGCCGTCGTTCCTGTCCGCTTTGGACGGTCTGCTCGCCGAATCCGGGCATCTGCGCTCGATTCGCCCGGAACCGGTCCCCGCCTGACGTGAAGACTCGCGATTCGGCACCAGCTTGCGATCCTCGCACGCGCAACTACCGCAATCTGGTGCCGAATTGCGTGCTGGTGGCGGTGCTTTTGGGCGTGCTTCTGGTCGTGCTGGGCGCGGCACCGGCGGGAGCGCAGGGCGAGGCTCCGCTCCCGACGCTCCCCAACAGCGCGGAGATCTCGCTCAAGGTGGAACGCGACGGCGCCCTCTCGGTCGTCGAGGCGGTGTCCGTGCCGAGCGAGGCGACGATGACCCGCCGGATTCCGCTGCGGACGGCCGCGCCGCACGATCGCGACCGGATCATCGGCATCCGTGACGTCGTCATCGAAGGCGCGGGCAACGCCGAACTGACCGACGACGAATTCGTCATCCGCCTCAAGGGCGGCACCTCGATCGTCCGGTACACAGTGGACGGTGCGGTCGCCGAAGCCGACGGGCTGGCGCGGGTCGGCTGGCAGCTCGCGGGCGGCTGGGACACCCGCCTCGAACTCGTGCGCGCGAGCTTCGCCGCACCGGCCATCCCGAACGCGGTCACCTGTTACGCCGGTCCCGAGGGGTCGCGCGCGCACTGCGGGGCCGCCCAGATCGCGCATTCCGGGCTGACCCGGTTCAGCCAGCAGAACCTCGCGGCCGGGCAGCGGATGGAGATCTCGGTCGAGTTGCCCGGTGGCACCGTCCCGGCGAACGCGCGGCTGGAGCCGTCGAAGACGTTCGCCGGCGCGTTCGTGCTCACCGCCCCGGTCGGCTGGGCTTGGGGTGGCTTCGCGCTCGCGCTGATCGTGGCCGCGGTGGCACTGGGCTTGCTCCGAAGGCGGGACAAACACCCCGGCGACGCACTCCCGGTCGAGCTGCTCACCGGGAAGGATGACCAGGCCGCGTTCGCGTCGCCCGATGGCGTACTGCCGGGGCAGGTCGGGATGGTCCTTTCGGGGCATACCGACGCCGTCGATCTCGCGGCGACGGTCGTCGACCTCGCGGTCCGGAACTACTTGTGGGTGAGTGAGGAGCCCGGCGAGCTGACCGGCTGGCGGCTCGTCCGCCGCAACCCGCCGGACGAGCAGCTCACGACCTTCGAACGAGCCGTGTTCGAGGCGCTGCTGCCGGACGAGCGCGAGTCGGTGCTGCTGTCGGAGATCCAGTCCGCCCGGATCGGGATCGGGACGGTGCGCGGCGAGCTGCGCGACAGCGTTGTCGAACGCCGCTGGTACTCGCGCCTGCCCGGCAGGCTCGCCCGCGTCGGCCCGCGTATCTGCTTCTACGGTTTGTTCCTCACCGTCCTGCTGGCGCTGACCGTCGGCTACGCGCAACTCGGGCTGATCGTCGTCGCGGCGGGGGCGGTACTCGCCGTCGCCGCCCGGTGGCTGCCGGTGCGCACCGGTGCCGGTGTCGCGCTGCACCGTCGGCTGCTCGGTGTGCGTGACGTGCTGCTGGCGACCAAGCCGTCGGCCGTCCCGAAGCTCGAACGCGAGGTGCTCCTTTCCCGGGCGCTGCCCTACGCGCTCGCTCTCGGCGAACAAGAACAGTGGGTCGCCGGATTCGCCAGACTGAAGGGTCCGCCCAAGATCTACTGGTACGGAAAGGAAGGCGTCGAGGAGGACGGCCTCACGCGGGTGAGCGACTTCACGGCCGCGCTAGTGGGAACCTTCGCCGCGACCCGCCAGGGTCGTCGCCCGGAGGCCTGACTAGCCCGTAGGGTGGTGCGCATGGCCGATCCCGAGCTTGTCCGATTCACCCTCGACAACGGTCTGCGCGTGGTGCTCGCGCCCGACGCGACCGCTCCGGTGGTGGGTGTCAGCGTCCACTACGACGTGGGCTTCCGTTCCGAGCCCGAAGGGCGCACCGGTTTCGCGCACCTCTTCGAGCATTTGATGTTCCAGGGGAGCGAGAGCCTGGAGAAGCTCGCGCACTTCCGGTACGTCCAGTCGAGTGGTGGCAGCTTCAACGGCTCCACCCATCCGGACTACACGGACTACTTCGAGGTCCTCCCCGCCGCGGCACTCGAGCGCGCGCTGTTCCTCGAAGCGGACAGGATGCGGGCGCCGAAGCTGACGCAGGAGAACCTGGCCAACCAGATCGACGTGGTCAAGGAGGAGATCCGCCTCAACGTGCTGAACCGGCCGTATGGCGGGTTCCCGTGGATCACCCTCCCGCCGGTGCTGTACTCCACGTTCCCCAACGCGCACAACGGTTACGGCGGTTTCGAGGACCTTGAGCAGGCCACCCTGGACGACTGCGCGGCCTTCTTCGACACCTACTATTCACCCGCGAACGCGGTGCTGACCGTCGCCGGTGACTTCACCGTCGAGCAGGCCCGCGAGCTGATCGAGAAGCACTTCGGCGACGTGCCGCACCGGCCCGCGCCCGTGCGTCCCTCGTTCGCCGAGCCCGCCCCCGAGGGTGAGCTGCGCGGCGAGCAGGTGGACCCGCACGCCCCGCTGCCCGCGGTCGGCATCGGCTACCGGATGCCGGACCCGATCAACGACCTCGACGGCTACCTGGCGAACCTCGTACTCGCCGGCGTGCTGACCGACGGCGACGGCTCCCGGCTGCAACAGCGGCTGGTGCACCGCGAGCCGCTGGTCGTCGACATCGGCGCCGGTGCCGGGCTCTTCGGCCCGTTCGAGGCGCGTGACCCGGACACGTTCACCATCACCGCGATCCACCCGCCGGACGTGAGCACCGACCAGGTCCTCACCGCGCTGGACGAGGAGTTGGAGAAGCTGGCGGCCACGCCGCCGGGAGACCAGGAGATCAAGAAGGTCACCGCGCGCTGGGCCGCGAGCCTGCACTCCGAGCACGACAAGCTGGTGTCCCGGACGCTCGCGCTCGGCTCGTTCGAGCTGCTGTACGGCGACGCGTCGCTGGTGTACCGGCTCGCCGAGAAGATCTCGGCGGTCACCGGCGAGGCCGTTTCGGCGGCGGCGAAGGCACTGCGGCCGGATTCGCGCGCCGTGCTCGTCGTCCGCCCGGGCAGTGGATCTTCAGACCAGGAAGGTACCGAGCAGTGAGCGCACCGCACCGCACCGCCGAGGAGATCGGCCGCACGGCCGCCGGGCCGCGTCCGGTCCCGCCGCTGGGAACGCAGCGCGCCGCCGCCGATCTGTCCCATGTGGACACCACGCTGAGCAACGGGCTGCGGGTTCTCGCTGTCCGCAAGGCCACCGTGCCGCTGGTCGAGCTGCGGGCGTGGATCCCGTTCGCCGGCGACGACGCGCTGCACCCGGCGACCGCCGAGGTGCTGGCCGAGACCCTGCTGACCGGCACCGCCCGCCGCGACCGCATCGAGATCGACGCGGACCTGGCGCTGATCGGTGGTGACCTCGCGTCCGGCGTCGACCCGGAGCGGCTGGCCATCAACGGCACCTCGCTTGCCGACGGCCTGCCGACGATGCTCGACGTCCTCGCCGACGCGCTCACCGGCGCGTCGTACGCGGACGCCGAGGTCGAGCGGGAACGCGAGCGGCTCATCGAGCGGATCGCGGTCTCCCGCACGCAGCCGAGGACGATCGCCCGCGAGGCGTTGCAGAAGCACCGCTACGGCAACCACCCCGCTGTGCGCGAGGTGCCGGAGGCCGCTGATGTGGCTGCCGTCGCGCCCGATCGCGTTCGCGCGCTGCACCAGGCTTCGGTGCTGCCGCGGGGATCCGTGTTGGTGCTGGTCGGCGACATCGACCCGCAGACCGTCATCGGGGACCTGGAGAAGGCGCTCGGTGGCTGGGCCTCGGACCGTTCCGCCGTCCGCCTGCCCGTGCTGCCCGATCTCACCGGCGGCAACGTGCTGCTGGTGCCGCGCGCGGGTGCCGTGCAGTCGCAGATCCGGCTTTCCGCGCAGGCCGTGTCGCGGACCGACCCGGGTTACGCCGCGCTGCAACTGGCGAACCTCGCCTACGGCGGGTACTTCTCGTCGCGGCTGGTCGAGAACATCCGTGAGGACAAGGGTTACACCTACAGCGCGCACTCGGGTTTCGAGTTCACCGACCAGACCGCGGTGGTGAACGTCGACGCGGACACCGCGACCGACGCGACCGCGGCCGCGCTCCTGGAGACGCGGTACGAGCTGGCCAGGCTCGGTCTCGTGCCGCCGACCGCAGACGAGGTCGAGTCGGTGCGCCAGTACGCGATCGGTTCGCTGGTCACTGCGGCGTCGTCGCAGGGCGGCCTCGCCGCGCAGCTGGCCGCGCTCGCCGCGACCGGCCTTGGCGCCGAATGGCTCGCCGAGCACCCGGCACGGCTCGCCGCGGTCACCGCCGAAGAAGTGGCCGATGCCGCGCTGGAGTTCTTCGCGCCCAAGCGGTTCACCGGGGTCGTCGTCGGTGACGCCGACGTCCTCGCACCGAAGCTGGAGGCGCTGGGTGACGTGACCGTCGGGGAGCCTTCCTGATGGAGACGCCGTTCGGGTTGGGGGCGCTCCCGACGCTTTCGCGCTCCACGGCGGACCGTCAGGAATCCTTGCGCACCAACCCGGACAGGCTCGCCGAGCGCTGGCCGGACGCGCACGTCGTCCTGCTCGACGAGCACGCGCGCACCCCGGTGGTGGAGGGTTCCGGCACGCTCGCGACCCGCAAGACGCAGGACTTCGGCGCCGAGCCGCCCGCCGACGCGGTCTTCCTGGGGGAGTGGCAGGGCACCGACTTCTGGTCGCTGCCCGGCCGTCCCGCCGGGGAGACCGAGACCGTCGAGATGGCGGGCAGCTGGGGCGTCGTCGAAGAGGTCCCGCGCCACGAAGGCGAGATCTGGGTCGACCTGCGCGGCTACGGCGACCTGCTCGACGACGCGTCGGCCGGGCTGTTCACTACCGCGCAGGCGCTGCGGAACTGGCAGCGGCAGGCGAAGTTCTGCACGCGCTGCGGGAGCCCGGTCGAAGTGATCCAGCTGGGCTGGGCGAGCAAATGCACCGGCTGCGGCCGGGAGGAATACCCGCGCACCGACCCCGCCGTGATCTGCCTCGTGCACGACGACGCCGGTGTCAACGGCGAGCACGTCCTGCTGGCGCGGCAGCCGATCTGGCCGGAAAACCGGTACTCGATCCTCGCCGGATTCGTGGAGGCGGGAGAGTCGCTCGAAGGCTGTGTCGAGCGGGAGATCCGCGAAGAGGTCGGCGTCGAGGTGCGCGATGTGCGTTACCTCGGCAGCCAGCCGTGGCCGTTCCCCCGGTCGATCATGCTCGGGTTCACCGCGCGGGCCGACATCTCTTCGACGATCGTGCCCGCGGAGGGCGAGATCGAGGAGGCGTTCTGGGTCTCGCGCTCGGAGGTGCGGGCCGCTTTCGCGAACAGTCAGTTGCGGAACGCGGGCGCCGTGCCGACGCCGATCGCCGGGGGTGAGCGGCAGCTGGTATTGCCGGGGAACTCGTCGATCGCTCGCGTGATGCTGGCTGCTTGGGCGGGCGTCTGACCCTTCCCCGAATGCGCCCGCCGATGTTATGAAAGTCCCGTTCATAACACTTGAGGGGGCAGAGTCGGTGCTCCACTGGTCCGATCGTGACAGTAGCTCCTCAAGTACATGAAGGCCCCCTTCCTTGCGCCTAGGTACAGGAAGGGGGCCTTCATGTACTTGGCCGGGCCGTGTCCCTGAGTGGCCACCCTCCGCAGCGGTACATCTACCCGCTGTGCGGAACACGTCAAGCGTTACCTCCCCGTTTCCCAGGCCCGTTGACGACTGTGGTTCGGCTCACTACAGTCCCCGGAAACCGTCTGTAAAGTTTCCTAACGAAGTCGGGAGCGAACCCCAGTGCGAGCCGGTAGTCCGCGAATGCTGCGCGAGATCAACGATCGCGCGGCCATCGAGGTCCTCCTCAGGGACGGCCCGCTGACGCGCTCCGAGCTCGAGGTCGCGATCGGCCTGTCCAAACCCGCGACGGCGCAGCTGCTCACCCGCCTCGAACAGGACGACATCGTCGCCAAGGCGGGCGTGCGCGGTGGGGGCCGCGGGCCGAGGGCGCAGCTCTGGCAGGTCAACGGCGGCGTCGCCTACGTCGCGGCCGTGGACCTGACGCCCAAAAAAGCAGATTTCGTCGTCGCCGACGTCACGGGCGCGGTGCTCGCGGAGTACCAGGTCCCGCTGCCGGTCCACGCGGGCGCGGACGTCGTCGGCACCTTCGGCGAAGCACTTACGAAGGTCGCGAACAACGCCGGGCTCGCCGCCACCGACCTCCGCCACGTCGTCATCGGCGCGCAGGGCGCGTTCGATCCGCGCACCGGCCTGCTCTCTTCGGCGCCGCACATCCCCGGCTGGCTCGGCTTCGACGTGCCGAGCAGGCTCAGCCAGGAACTCGGCGTCGAGGTCACCATCGAGAACGACGTCAACCTCGTCGCGATCGTAGAAATGACCGCCGGCCAGGCCGTCGGGCTGGACGACTTCGTGATGATCTGGCTCAGCGACGGCGTCGGCGGCGCGGTGGTGGTCGGGCGGCGGCTGCTGCGCGGCGCGACCGGCGGTGGCGGTGAGATCGACTGGATGCGCGTCCCCGACCCGGTTTCCGTCGCCACCCCGAACCCCAAGCCCCGTGCCGGAGATCGGTTCGGCGACATCGTCGCGTCGCCCGCGGTCGTCGCGTTGGCCGCCGCGCACGGCATCGAAGCCGAGACCGGCGCGGACGCCGTCGCCAAGGCGCGGCAAAACGACAACGAAGGTTTCCTCGACGACCTCGCCCGCCGCGTCGCGGGCGGAGCGGCCAGCTTGATCGCGGTCGTCGACCCCGAACTCGTGCTGCTGTCGGGTGACACCAGTCGCGCCGGTGGCGACGAATTCGCCGCGCTGGTCGCGAAAAGGCTGCACGAACTCGTCCTGCCCCGCACCCCCGTCGGGGTCGCGTCGGTGCAGGGCAACGCGGTGCGGGAGGGCGCGCTTCAATCCGCCCTCGCCACCGTCCGCAGGGACGTCTTCGGCGTCAACACCCCTTCGCTCCTCGGGCCCAGCAGGTCCGGGGCGGGAGAGCCCCATCCGATCGTGGCGATCCCGGATTCACGAACAGAACCACCGTCTCCCGCCCCAACCAACTAGGAGGAGGGTCATGAGTTCCACGACCCAGGTTCGGAGAAGTGGCCGCCGTTGGCGCGGCTCGATAGTGCTCGGCGCGGTCACCGTCGCCGCACTGGTGTCCGCTTGTTCGGGCGCCGCAAGCGGCCCGGCCGGGGGAGCGGGTGACGCGGCGGCGGCACCCGCCGCGGACGCGAAGCTCACGCTGACCGTCTACAGCAAGTTCACCGACCGCGAGTACAACGTGGTCACCGCCGGGCTCAACAAGCTCAAGGCGAAGTTCCCGAACATCGAGATCAAGCACGAAGGCCAGCAGGACGACGACAAGATCACCCAGTCCATCCGCGGTGGCAACCCGCCGGACGTGGCGATCTCGTTCTTCACAGACAACCTCGGCGCGTGGTGTTCCACGGGCAGCTTCCAGGATCTCAAGCCCTACATCGATCGCGACAAGATCGACCTCGGCCAGATCCCCGACGCGGTCCGCAGTTACACCGAGTACCAGGGCAAGCGCTGCGCCATGCCGCTGCTCGCCGACGTCTACGGCTTCTACTACAACAAGGACATGTTCGCGGCGAAGGGCATCACGTCGCCGCCGAAGACGACCTCGGAACTGTTCGAGGCCACCAAGAAGCTGACCGAGTTCAACCCGGACGGCTCGATCAAGGTCGCCGGGTTCATGCCGTCGATGCCGTTCTACGCCAACTTCGCGCAGTACTGGGCCCCGAACTTCGGCGCCACCTACCTCGGCCCGGACGGCCAGTCGCATCTCGCCGACAGCCCCGAGTGGAAGGCGATGTTCGACTTCCAGAAGCAGCTCGTCGACTTCTACGGCGGCCACGCCAAGGTCGAGCAGTTCAAGGCCGGTCTCGGCGAGGAGTACTCGGCGGACCACGGTTTCCAGCGCGGCAAGCTCGCGATGATGATCGACGGCGAGTACCGCACCGCGTTCATCAAGGACCAGACGCCGGACCTGAAGTTCGGCACCGCGGCCCCGCCGGTGCTCGACAGCAAGCCGGACCGCTACGGCGGCGCGTTCACCACGGGCACGATCATCGCGATCCCCAAGGGCGCCAAGAACCCCGGCGCGGCTTGGGAACTGATCAAGCAGGTCACGCTGGACACCTCGACGCTGGTCGAACTCTCCAACGGGCTCAAGAACGTGCCGAGCACCAAGGCCGCGCTGACCGACCCGAAGCTCGAGGTCACGCCGGAGTTCAAGACGTTCCTCGACCTGTACAACGGCGGGAAGCTGCTGCCGAACCCGTCGACCCCGATCGGCGACGCGCACCTCAAGGCCGTCAACGACTTCGCGGAGAAGTGGCAGGCGGGCAACATCCCCGACATGGCCGCGGGTCTCAAGCAGGTCGACGCTCAGATCAACGACGAGCTGGCCCAGAAACGCGCCGGCGGCTGATCGCATGACCTCGACCCTGGACTCCAGGGCGGTCGGTTCCCCTTCCGCGTCCACCCGGACGCGGAAGGGGAACGCAGCGCGCCGCCGTCGCACAGTCTTCTATTTCATCGCACCGGCGATGCTCGGGTTCCTGATCTTCTTCGGCTACCCGCTGATCGCCACGGTGTACTACTCGTTCACCCGTTACGACCTGATCAACGCGCCGGAATTCGTCGGCTTCGACAACTACATCCGGATGTTCACCAGCGAGCCACTGGTCGGCACCGCCGCGTACAACACGCTGTGGCTGGTGATCGTCCTGACGTTCTGCCGGGTGGTGTTCGCCCTCGGCACGGCGTCGATCATCTCCCGGCTCAAGTCGGGTGTCGGCCTGGTGCGGACGCTCTGCTACCTGCCTTCGCTGGCCCCGCCTGCCGCGGCGACCCTGGCGTTCGTGTTCCTGTTCAACCCGGAATACGGCCCGGTCAACGCGTTCCTGGGAGCGGTCGGCATCGACGGCGGCCTGTGGTTCAACGACCCGGCGATGTCGAAGCCCGCGCTGACCCTGCTGGTGATGTGGGGTTCGGGCGAGCTGATGATCATCATCCTGGCGGCGTTGCTCGACGTGCCGCAGGAACAGTACGAAGCCGCCCAGCTCGACGGCGCCGGTCCGGTCCGCCGGTTCTGGCACGTCACGCTCCCGTCGATCTCGCCGGTGCTGCTGTTCGGAGTCGTCAACTCGATGATCTTCGCGCTTCAGTTCTTCACGCAGGCGATCGTCGCGGGTTCGGCGGCCGCGGGCGCGGCGGACGTCGCGGGCAACACGAGATTCATCGGCGCACCACAGAACTCGACGCTGACCTACCCGGTCTGGCTGTACGTCCAGGGATTCCGGTACTTCAACATGGGTTACGCGGCGGCGATGGCGGTCCTGCTGTTCATCGTCTCGGCCGGGTTCACCTGGATTCTCGTGCGGCAGCTCCGTAAGTCCCAGCACCAGGAGGAGGGCGGATGACCACACTGGCCGAACCCCGGCACACCGCCCCGGCGTCCGAACCGCCGAAGGTGCGGATGCGGCGGCAATGGGACAAGAAGCTGTACTGGATCGCGACGCACAGCCTGGGGATCGCGATGGGCGTGATCTTCATGCTGCCCATCCTGTTCGTGTTCCTCACCGCGGTGATGTCCAGTGAGCAGGCGCTTTCGTCGAACTTCTGGCCGAAGGAATGGCATTTCGAGAACTTCATCGAGGTGTTCGAAAAGGCGCCGCTGTTGCAGTACTTCGGCAACAGCATGCTCTATTCGACGCTGGCCACCTTCGGGGCACTCGTTTCGGCGATCCCGGCGGCGTACGCGCTTTCGAAGTTGAAGTTCCGCGGGCAGAACCTGTTCTTCATGCTCACCGTGGCCGCGATGATGCTGCCCCCGCAGGTCACCGTCGTGCCGCTGTACGACCTGTGGGTGCGGCTCGGGTTCACCGGGACGCTGCTTCCGTTGATCGTGCCGTACTTCTTCTTCGACGCGTTCTCGATCTTCCTGCTGCGGCAGTTCTTCCTCACCATTCCGAAGGACTACCTGGAAGCGGCGAAGATCGACGGCTGCAACGAGTTCCAGGCGATGATCAAGGTACTGATCCCGATGGCGAAGCCGGGGATCGCGGCCACCGCGATGTTCTGCTTCCTGTTCACCTGGAACGACTACTTCGGTCCGCTGCTCTACACCGGTGAGACCCGCGACAGCTGGCCGCTTTCGCTGGCGATCGCGTCGTTCCGCGGGATGCACCACGTGGAATGGAACCTCACCATGGCGGCCACCGCGCTGATCATGCTGCCGGTGATCGTGCTGTTCGTATTCGCGCAGAAGTCCTTCGTCAAGGGCGTCACATTCACAGGGGTCAAGGGATGAAACTGGCAGTCGTCGGTGGTGGATCCACTTACACACCCGAGCTGATCGACGGGATCGCCGGGCGACGGTCCACTTTGGACGTCGACGAGATCGTGCTGATCGATCCGGACGCCT
The DNA here is from genome assembly GCF_046269425.1 of Amycolatopsis sp. cmx-11-12. NCBI lineage: Bacteria > Bacillati > Actinomycetota > Actinomycetes > Pseudonocardiales > Pseudonocardiaceae > Amycolatopsis > Amycolatopsis sp. cmx-11-12. The sequence goes on from NZ_JADNQM010000041.1 coordinate 16,888, forward strand.
ACCGGGTGGAGGCGGTCGGGGACTTCAGCAACCGGTTGCTGAGCCACGCCGGGCATCCGGCGCGGGTACGGACCACCGCCAATCTCGAAGAAGGTGTCGAGGGCGCGTCGGCGGTGCTGATCCAGTTGCGGGTCGGCGGCCAGCGCGCGCGGCGCGGGGACGAGACGTTCCCGCACGCCTGCGGTTGCGTTGGGCAGGAGACCACGGGCGCGGGCGGCCTCGCGAAGGCGCTCCGCACCGTGCCGGTGGTGCTCGACATCGCCGACAGGGTCCGGAAAATCGCCGGAGACGACACCTGGATCGTCAACTTCACCAACCCCGTCGGCATCGTCACCCGCGCGCTGCTGAACGAGGGGCACCGCGCCGTCGGGCTGTGCAACGTCGCGATCCACCTCCAGCGCACGTTCGCGCACCTGCTCGGCGCCGGAGTCGACGACGTCAAGCTCGTCCACACCGGACTCAATCACCTGAGCTGGGAACGGAAGGTGCTCGTCAACGGCGAGGACCGGTTGCCGGAACTCCTCGCCGAGCACGCGGAATTCCTCGGCGAGCACGTCACCGCGCCGGTCGAGTGGATGCGGCGGATGAACGTCGTGCCGTCGTACTACCTGAAGTACTACTACGGGCACGACGAGCAGGTCATGAAGCAGCGCACCGAGCGGCCGCGCGCGGACGTCGTCAGTGACGTCGAGGAGGAACTGCTCAAGGTGTACCTCGATCCGGAGGTGGTGACCAAACCGGAGCAGCTGGAAAAGCGGGGCGGTGCCTACTATTCCGAGGCCGCGGTGCAGCTCGTGCACGCGCTCACCTCGGGTGGGCCCGCGGAGGAACACGTCGTCAACGTCCGCAACGAAGGGACTTTCGACTTCCTGCCGGACGACGCCGTCATCGAGGTTCCGTCCCTTGTGGACGGTAAAGGTCCTCGCCCGATCCCGCAGGCGCCGGTGGAACAGCGGTTCGCCGGGCTCATCGCCGGCGTGACCGCGTACGAGCACCTCGCGCTGGAGGCGGCGATCAAGGGCGGCCGGGACCGGGTGGCCGACGCGCTGCTCGCACATCCGCTCGTCGGCCAGTACACCAAGGCCGACCAGCTCGCGGACACGCTGGTGCAGATCAATCGCCAGTTCCTGCCGTGGGCCGGGGCATGACGGCGGGCTCACGGGACGTCGTCGTCGCGATCGACGGTGGCAACAGCAAGACCGACGTCCTGATCGTCTCCCGGGACGGACGGGTGCTCGGGCAGTCGCGAGGGCCGGGCGCGTCCCCGCAGAACATCGGGGTCGACGCCAGCGTCCGCGCGCTGGAGGAGCTGGTCCTGGAGGCCCTTCGCGGGGCGGGAATTCCCGACGAACGTCCTTTCGCGACACACACGTCGGCGTACCTCGCGGGGCTGGATTTCCCCGAGGAGGAAGCGATCCTGCACGCGGCGCTGGCCGCACGCGGATGGAGCGACACGCTGATCGTCGGCAACGACACGCTCGCGCTGCTGCGCGCGGGCAGTTCCGACGGGGCGGGCGTGGCGGTGGTGTGCGGTGCCGGGATCAACGGCGCCGGCATCAGCGCCGACGGTCGCGAGCACCGTTTTCCGGCGCTGGGCAAGATTTCCGGCGACTGGGGCGGCGGCTACCGGCTCGGTGAGGAAGCGCTGTGGTGGGCCGTCCGCGCTGAAGACGGCCGGGGCCCGAGCACGGCCTTGCAGGCTGCTGTCACCGCGCACTTCCAGGCGTCGTCGGTGCTGGAAGTGGTGCGGCGCCTGCACTTCGAGGAGCTGCACACCGATTCGATCCACGGCCTGTGCCCGCTGTTGTTCGCCGTCGCGGCGGACGGCGACGAGGTGGCGCAGGACGTGGTCGACCGATTCGTCGACGAGGTCGCCGTGCTGGTCACGGTCATCCTGCGGCGGCTCGAACTGACCGAGGAAGCACCCGAAGTCATCCTCGGCGGGGGAGTGCTGACCGGGGTCGGCGCGCAGGTGATCGCGGAGATCGAGCGGCGATGCCTGAAGGTGGCGCCGCGCGCCGCGATCCAGGTCGTGGACGTCGCCCCCGTGGTCGGCGCGGCACTGTTCGCCCTGGACACCGTCGGTGCGCCCGATACCGCCAAAGTCGCGCTGAAGGCGGCCACCAAGCGGGTCTAGAGAGGGCTGAAGGGGCCCTTCGCCGCATGCGATGCGGTGAAGGGCCCCTTCGTCGCGTGAGACGCGGGGAAAGTCCCCTTCGGCTCAGGAAGCGGCCGGGACCAGCGGCTCCTCGGTCTCCAGCAGCGACTTGAGATCCGACAGGATCCACGCCCAGCCGCCACCGGCGTTCTCGCCCGGTCCGGCGTTGACGTCCTCCTGCGAGCCGTTGACCAATGCGGCGGTCGAGGGCGCGTCGGTGACGTCGTGGGTGACGGTCAGCCGGGTGCCGGCGGTCTGCGTCGCTTCGATCTCGTAGGTGAGCTTGGTGTACGGCTCCTTTTCGAAGGACGGGTCCATCAGCAGCTTCCAGGTGATGACCAGCTTGCGCGGCGGGTCGACTTCGAGCACCTCGCCGTCGACCAGGTCGTTCGTGTAGCCGGCGTCGATGAAGCCCTTCGTTGGGTGGGTGGAGTGCTTGCCTCCCACCCGCAGGTCGTAGTCGACGAGGCCGGTGTAGCCGTACTTCTGCGACCACTCGGGCTTCGTGATGGCGTCCCAGATCTTCTCCGGGGTGGCCTTGATGTAGACGCGGTAGACCTGGGTCGTGGCGACGGTGGTGGCGGTCATGGCGGTGGCTCCTCGGTTTCGAGTTCGGCTTTGAGGTCGAGCAACGCGGTCACGTTGCGTTCCGTGAACTTGTCGATCCACCGGTCGTGGATCTGCCGGATCGGAACCGGGTTGAGGAAATGCCGCTTCTCCCGGCCCTCCTTGCGCGTGACGACAAGTCCGGCTTCTTCCAGCAGTTTCAAGTGCTTCATCACGCCGAACCGGCTCATGTCCACTTCGGACTCGAGCTCGGTCAGCGTGCGGCCGTCACGCGCGAACAGCTGGTCGAGCAGGAACCGGCGAGTCGGATCCGCCAGGGCCTTGAAAACCAGGTCGTCGTCGGGCACGTCAGAAGAATAGGTGACCAAAAGGTCACGTGTCAACCGGTGGTCGCTAAAGGAGTGCGCCGAGGGGGAGGATCAGGGCGATCGCGACCACGGAGATGACCGTCTCCATGATCGACCAGCTCTTCAGCGTCTGCCCGACCGAAAGTCCGAAGTACTCCTTGACCAGCCAGAACCCGGCGTCGTTGACGTGCGAGAAGAACAGCGAACCGGCGCCGATCGCCAGCACCAGCAGTGCGCTGTGCGACGGGTCCATGGTCGCGGCGAGCGGTGCCACGATGCCGGCCGCGGATACGGTCGCGACCGTCGCGGAACCGGTGGCGAGGCGGATCGCGACCGCGACCAGCCAGCCCAGCAGCAGCGGCGACAGGTTCGCTCCGGTCGCCAGGTTGGTGATGACGTTGCCGACCCCACCGTCGACGAGGGTCTGCTTGAACCCGCCACCCGCGCCGACGATGAGCAGGATGCCGGCGATCGGCGGGAGCGAATCGCCGATGGTGGACGACATCTTGTCGCGGGTGAAGCCCGCGGCCTTGCCCAGCGTGATCATGCCGAGCAGGACGGCGGCGAGCAGGGCGACCAGCGGGTCGCCGATGAAGTCGAGTACGCGGCGGAGGTGGTTTTCCTTCTCCAGCAGGATGTCCGCGAGCGCCTTGCCCATCATCAGCACGACGGGCAGCAATACTGTCGATAGCGTGGCGAGGAAGCCGGGGCGCCGTCCGTCTCCCGAGGACGATTCCGGCACGAGCCGTTCCGGCGCGACGGCGTCCGGGACCATCTTGGCGGCGAGCCTGCCGAACAGCGGTCCGGCGATGATCACCGTCGGGATCGCGACGAGCAGGCCGAAGGCGAGGGTGAGGCCGACGTTCGCGTTCAGCGCGCCGGCGGCGGCGAGCGGGCCGGGGTGCGGCGGGACGAGACCGTGCAGCACCGAAAGCCCGGCGAGCGCCGGAATGCCCAGCAGCAGCAACGGTTTCCCGGTGCGCTTGGCGACCAGCAGGATCACCGGGATCAGCATGACCAGGCCGATCTCGAAGAACATCGGCAGTCCGATGAGGACGGCGACCAGCGCCATCGCCCACGGCAGCGTCCGGTCGCTCGCCCTGCGCAGGATCGTGTCGACGATCTGGTCCGCACCGCCGGAGTCGGCGAGCAGTTTGCCGAGCATCGCACCGAGCGCGATCAGCACGCCGACCGAGGCGACCGTGGAGCCGACGCCGGAACTGAAGCTCTTGATCAGCTTGTCCACCGGCATGCCTCCGACGAGCCCGAGTACGCCGGAGCCGAGGATGAGGGCCAGGAACGGATGCAGTTTCGCCTTGGTGATCAGCACGACGATCACGGCGATGGCGAGCACTGTCGCGCCGATGAGGCGAGTGTCGTGCCCGGTCCAGGAGGCGGCGAGGGTGGTGGTCATCAGCGGTCCTTGAAGGCGGAAAGGGTGGTTTCGACGATCTGTTCCGGTGACTTCGCTATGTCGGCGACATAGCCGAACTCGTCCGGCTGCAACGGTTCGAGGTCCGCGAGCTGGGAGTCCAAAAGGGACACCGGCATGAAGTGGCCGGAACGCGTCTTCATCCGGTCCGCGAGCAGGGCGCGGTCGCCGTGCAGGTGCAGGAACCAGACGTCGCCGCCGCCGCGCAGGACGTCGCGGTACCGGTACTTGAGGGCCGACGACGTGACGACGCCGCCCGAGTCCTGATGGTCCCGGATCCAGCCGGCGATGGCTTCGAGCCACGGCTGCCGGTCTTCGTCGTTCAGCGGGTGGCCGGAGCTCATCTTGTCGATGTTCGTCCGCGGATGGAACGTGTCCGCTTCGGCGTAGTCGACGCCGAGGCGTTCGGCCAGTTCCGTGCCGACGGTCGTTTTGCCCGAGCCGGAAACACCCATCACCACGATGACGGTCATCCGTACCTCCCACGTCGTTGTAGCCGGGACGAGTACAGCTCAAAAGTACTACTTAAGCAACATCAAGTACTACTTAATCGAGTCAGAACGTTAAGGTCGCCTGGTGGGCAACGACAGGCATGCCGAAATGCTCGACGCGCTCGGTTCCGCGATCGCGAACGGGGAGATCCCGCCGGGTTCGGTGCTGCGCTCCGACGAAATCCAGGAACGGTTCGGCGCGTCCCGCACGGTGGCACGCGAGGTCGTGCGCGTACTGGAGACGATGTGCCTGACCAGCAGCAAACGCCGGGTCGGGATGATCGTGCGCGAGCCCCGTGAGTGGAACCATTACGACCCGAGGCTGCTCCGCTGGCAGCTCGACGGCTCCGAGCGGAAGACCGCGCTGCGCACGCTGACCGAGCTGCGTTCCGGCGTCGAACCGTGCGCGGCCCGGTTCGCCGCGCTGCGGGCGACGCCGGAAGAAGGCGGCCGTCTCCGGGCTTTGGCGAAGCGGCTGGAGGAGACGGCGCACCGCCGGGATCTCGTGACGTTCCTCGGTCACGACGTCGCTTTCCATGAGCTGCTCCTGACCGCGTCGCGGAATCCGATGTTCGCGCAGCTTTCGGCGGTCGTGGCCGAAGTGCTCGCCGGGCGGACCGAGCATGGCCTGATGCCGGAGGAACCGCAGCCCGAAGCCGTCGCGCTGCACGTCGAAGTCGCGGCCGCCATCGACGCCGGCGCCCCTGACCGGGCCGAACGCGCGATGCGGGACATCGTCATCCAGGCGAGGGACGAGATGGCCCTCGGCGTTGAACGGATGATCTTCGAGTAATCTCTGCAGGTCTTTCGAGTGAACTGCATGCAGGGGGCGACGGTGAGCGCGGCACGCGCGATCGGCTTGGTGTTGGGGGTGGCCGCGGACGGGGCGATCGGGGATCCCCGGTCACGCCGTCCGGTGACGGCGTTCGCCAGGGCGGCCTCGGCGATGGACGCGAAGGTCCGGTCGAAACATCCGGCGGCCGGTCTGCTGTGGACCGGCGGCCTCGCGGGCTCCGCCGTGCTGGCGGGCGTACTCGTCGAACGCGCCGGGCGGCGCAGCCCCGTCTTGCAGGCGACCACGACCGCGGTGACCACCTGGGCAGTCCTCGGCGCCGCCGGCCTCGCCGCGCACGGCACCTCGCTCGCGCGCGATCTCGAGGAAGGCGAACTCGAAACCGCCCGCGGCACACTGTCCACACTGGACCCACGAGTCGCCGACGACCTCGGCGTCATCGGCCTTTCGCGCGCTTCGGTGGAGACGCTCGCCGAGAACACCGCGGACGTCGTCATCGCGCCGCTGGTGTGGGGAGCGCTGGCCGGTGCGCCCGGCCTGCTCGGCTCGCGTGCGATCAGCCTGCTGCGCGGTCTCGGCCGGGGACGTCCCGAGCGGTACCGGTGGTTCGTCGCGCGGCTGGACGAAATCGTCCATCTTGTACCCACCCGGGTCGCCGCCGGGCTGACCGTCCTCGCCGCGCCGGTCGTCGGCGGCTCGGCGGGCGGCGCGTGGCGCGCTTGGCGCCGCGACACGACCGCTCACCCCAGCCCGAACGCGGGCCGCGTCGAAGCCGCGTTCGCCGGGGCGCTGGAGATCCGGGTCGGCGGGCGGACGGTGTACCCCCACGGGGTCGAGGAACTGCCGGTGCTCGGCATCGGCCGCAACCCGGACGCCGGGCACGTGACGCGGGCCGTGGAGCTTTCGCGGGTGGTCGGGTGGCTGGGCGCGATCAGCTCGGTGGTGCTGGCGGTCTTGGTGGGGCTTCGGCGACGGCGATAGCAAGGGACCTTTGCTGTCGCTCGGACTGCGCCTGCCCGTCCCGGCTTGGGCTGCCTGTCGCGAAAGCCACTTTCGGGACGTCAGATGTCCCGAAAGTGGCTTTCGCGACGTCCCCGGGATCGACCACCCGCGCCGCTGACCTGCGGAAAGAGAGCAAGGGGCCTTTGCTATCGTTCCCGCCGCGCCAGCTGCGCCCGAGCCCGAGCGTCCATCGGACCGTCGCGCCGCTCCAGCTCGGCGTCGATCCGTGACCGGTCGCCGGGCTGCTTGTTCCCGCCGAACTTGAACTTCGCCCGCACCCCCGTCACGGTCAGCTCGACCCCGCGGATGCCCGGCAGCAGCCGCTTGTCCGGCGCCTCGGTGGCGCTCACCGCCAACCGGCCCGAGCCGGGTTCGAAGTGCGCCAGCTGCCGGTCCAGGAGCGCGGCCTTCTCCTCGGCGTCGTCGATCAGCCGGACGTCGCATTCGAGCTGGACGGACGCGTAGTACGACGTCGGGACGCCGTGCGGCGGGTCGGCCGGGGTGTTCCAGCCGGATCGGATGTAGGTGTGGTCGTCGGTCACCGCGAGGAGCGCGCGCGGGTGCTCCTCGAGCAGCGGCCAGACCGGGTTGGGGCGCGCGAGGTGCAGCAGGATCGCCCGGTCGCCGTCGTAGACGAAGTGCGCGGGGTTGACGATCGGCAGGTCACGGCCCGCGCCGCCGGCGATCAGCTGCCCGAAGTCGTGTCCGGACAGCCAGGCTTTCCACTCGGCGTCGTCGTGGGCGGCATCCCACGGGTGAATCAGCATGAGCGAGTATGAACACGCGAAATGGACCATGAAAGGTCCATTTTCGAGTCGGATCAGGTGGCCACTTCGGAGCGTTCGTCCTCGGCCAGCATCTCCGCGACACTCTTGCGCCGCTGCGGCCGTTCCGTGGTCAGCACGCCGCCCGGCTTCAGCTCGCGGACGGTGAAGTACAGCCAGCCCATCAGCGCCATGGCCCCGAACGCGATCCACTGGAGCGCGTAGGAGAAGAACGGTCCCGAGTCGGTCTGCGGCAGCGGCAGCGCACCCAGCACGCCGGGCTGCTCCACGTCGAGCTGGAAGTAGCCGGGCCGGATGTCGAGCTTCGCTGCCCGCGCGACGACCTGGGAATCGACGACGTAGCTCTGAAGCTTCCCGCCGGTCGACTCGTCGGCGAAGGCGTCGCGGTTCTTGCCGTCCCGCTCGTCGTGACGGGCCCGCGTGACGATGTCGACGGTCCCGGCGGGCGGCGGGGCGAAAGGGAGGGCGCGCGATTTGTCGTCGACCCGGACGTAGCCGCGATCCACCAGCACGATCGTGCCTTCGACGGTCCGGAACGGCGTTAGTACCTCGTAGGCCGCTTCGCCCTGTACGGAGCGCAGCCGGGCTACGACCTCGCCCTCGGGAAGGTACGTCCCCTTCATCGCGACCAGGTGCCATTCGGTGCGCTGATCAGGGGCGGCTCCGCCGGGAAGCAGCTGGTCGAGCGACCTCGGCTGCCCGGTGAACGACTCCCGCAGCGCCGCGTTCTGGTGTTCGCGTTCGGTGTTGCGGGAGAACTGCCACGGCGCGAGCAGGGTGAAGCAGGTGATGGCGAAGGTGAACACCACCAACGTCAACGCCAGCCAACCGGGCTTCAGCAGGAACTTCAACCGCACCCCACCACGGTAAGCGGTCCGCCTCAGGCGTGTGCGCGCACCCAGTCGAGCAGGCCGGGAACGGACCGCTCGATCATGCCGAGGACGTCCTCGAAACCGTCGTCCTCGCCGTAGTACGGGTCTGGGACCTCGGCGCCTTCGGGAGCGGACGGGTCGAACTCACGCAGCAGGCGGACCTTCGACGGGTCCGGCACCTTGCGCCGGAGGAACGAGAGGTGGCTGTCGTCCGCGGCGAGCAGCAGATCGGCGGCGAGATGCCCACGATCGACCTCGGCCGCGACGTGACCGGTCGGATAACCGTGTTCGGCCAGCTTCGCGCGGGCCCGCTTGTCGGCGGCCTCGCCGACGTGCCAGCCGCCGGTGCCCGCGCTGGACACCTGCACGAGGTGATCGAGACCGGCCTCCTCGACCTTCGCGCGGAAGACGAGTTCGGCCATCGGCGAGCGGCAGATGTTGCCGGAACAGACGAAGACGATGTGCAGCACCCGATCAGTGTGAAGGCAGGGGGAGATCGACCGCTCACCGGCTCCGAACGGCTTCCGGGCGCGCGAAGCTGGAAAGCCGGGGCGAAGCGGGAGTAGACCTCCTGGAGAGAAACACGCAGGAAGGTCGCGTATGAGCGCCCCAACACCCACCGTGGAATCCCCGGCAACCGGGCTCCGCTGGTACCGCATCACCGTCAAGCATCCGCACCCCTACGAGGTCGGGCGGATCCTTTCGGAGCACCACTTCGTCCAGGCGAGATCGCCGAAAGAGGCGATGACCAGGATGCCGTTGCACCTCCGGTCGAGCGCGTCCGTCGCGCCCTATCAGGTCGACTACTCCGACGTCCCCGACCACTCGACGAAGGCCTATCGGGCCATGCTCTGGACCGGTCGCGTCATGCGCGCGGCGGGCCGTTGGGCGGTCAACAAGGACGCGAAGGCGCTGGAGTGAGCCGGGACTTCTGACGGCCCGCCCCCCCGGCCGCCCGCGATAGCAAAGGTCCCTTGCTCTCTTTCCGCAGGTCAGCGGCGCGGGTGGTCGATCCGGGGATGTCGCGAAAGCCACTTTCGGGACATCTGACGTCCCGAAAGTGGCTTTCGCGACACGCAGCGCGGGCCGGGGCGGGCAGTCGCGCCCGAGTGAGAGCAAAGGTCCCTTGCTCCCGCCCCGCGGTCAGGGGTGGGAGCAGGCCGACCTGACGGACTCCCCGAGCGCCACCGAGTGCAACCGGTCCAGGTCGCGCCGCGCGTCGACCAGCCGCACCGTGACCGCGAGCCGCGCGTCGCAGGACGGCCGCGTCCGCGCGTCCCGCGTCGCCGCGAGTTCGGTGAGCAGGCCCGCGTTGAGCCGGTCGATCACCGGCCGGACCTCGGTCGCCAGATCGGGCCGTCCGGGCGGCCGCGAGCCGGGATGCGCGGTCCACCGCGCGTACAGGCCGCGCTGCACGACCTTGTTCGCCTCGATCTGGTCGCGGAAGAACCGCACCACGCCGCCGGAGTCGAGGCCGAGACCGGGCGCCTTCGCCGCCACCGAGTCGAGGATCTGCTGTTCGCGCACCGGGTCGTCGATCGGCGACGGCGTGCCGAACTTCGCGGCCGCGACCTTGTCGGCGATCTGCACGCGCTGAGCGGCCAGGTCGGTCAGCGTCCAGAATCCCGGAGACGCCGAAGCGGGCGCGGGCACCGCCAGCAGTCCAGCCACGAGCAGCGCACAGAGCACCCGAAGTCGCATGGCCGGAAACGCTACATGCGAAAATCCTCGGGTGCCCGCGCTAGCCGAAGTCATCGCCGCCCTCGAGCAGGCGTACCCGCCCGAACTCGCCGAATCGTGGGACGCCGTCGGACTCGTCTGCGGCGACCCGGCCGAGAACGTGGACAAGGTCCTGTTCTGCGTCGACCCGGTCGACGAGACCGTCGACGAGGCGATCGCCGACGGCGCACAGCTGATCGTCGCGCACCACCCGCTGCTGCTGCGCGGCGTCCACGGCGTCCCGGCCGACAGCACCAAGGGGCGCCTCGTGCACCGCCTGATCCGCGCGGGCGTCGCCCTCTACTGCGCGCACACCAACGCCGATTCCGCGTCACCCGGCGTCTCCGACGCGCTCGCCGACGCCATCGGCCTGACCGTCCTCGGCCCGCTCGACCCCCGCGAGGACGGCGTCACCGGCATCGGCCGCATCGGCGAACTGCCCGCGCCCGAACCGTTCTCGGTCTTCGTCGAACGCGTCGCGAACGCCTTGCCCCGCACGGAACCCGGCGTCTACGGCGCGGGCGATCCGGCCCGCCCGATCCGCCGCGTCGCGGTGTCCGGCGGCTCCGGGGACAGCTATCTCAAGCGTGCCACCGCCGCCGGGGTCGACGCGTACGTCACCGCCGATCTCCGGCATCATCCCGCCGGCGAACACCTCGCCGAGATCGCCGAAGTCCCCGCACTGGTCGGCGTCACACACTGGGCGAGCGAATGGCCGTGGTGCGAGCAAGCCTCGGCCGTCGTCCGCGCCGCGTTTGCGGGTAACGTCGACGTTCACGTCTCCACGCGGTGCACCGACCCGTGGACGCTACGGGCCACCCGAACCGAGCACTAAGAACTACAAGGAGCACCGTGAAGGCCGACCCCGCCGTCCAGCGCCAGCTGCTCGAACTCGCGAAGGTGGACGCCGAACTTTCGCGTACCGCCCACCGCCGCCGCACCCTCCCCGAAATCGCCGAGATCGACGCGGGCGAGAAGACGGTGCGCGACAAGCGTGACGCGCTGGTGTCGGTCCAGACCGCGGCGTCCGACCTCGATCGCGAGATCGCCCGCCAGGAGAAGGAGATCGAGTCGGTGCGCGCTCGCGGCGACCGCGACCGCAAGCTCCTCGAATCCGGTTCCGTCGCGGCGAAGCAGATGGCCGACATCGAGCACGAAATCACCAGCCTCACCCGCCGTCAGTCCGCGCTCGAGGACGACTTGCTCGAATTGATGGAACGCCGCGAGGCGCTCGAGCTCGACGCCCAGCGCACCAGCGCCGAGGTCGCGAAGGCCGAGAACGAGGTCGCCGAGGCCGTCGGTCGCCGCGACGAGAACTTCACCGACTTCGACACCACGCAGGCGCGCCGCGACGAGGACCGCGCCAAGCTCCTGCCGCGGTTCCCGGAAGATCTGATCAAGCTCTACGAGCGCGTCCGGGCGCAGAAGGGCATCGGCGCGGCGCTGCTGCGGGCCCGCCGCTGCGGCGCCTGTCAGCTCGACATCGACCGCCGCGAGATCGCCGAGATCAAGGCCGCGCCCGAGGACAACGTCATCCAGTGCGAGAACTGCGGCGCCATCCTGGTGCGCACCCTGGAGTCCGGCCTGTGACCGACCACGTGCTCATCGAGGCCGACGGTGGTTCGCGGGGCAACCCCGGGCCCGCCGGCTACGGCGCGGTCGTCAAGGACGCGAACACCGGTGAGGTGCTCGCCGAGCGCAAGGCCTACGTGGGCATCGCGACCAACAACGTCGCCGAGTACTCCGGCCTGATCGCCGGGCTCGCCGCGGCCGCCGACCTCGGAGCGTCCACAGTGGACGTCCGAATGGACTCGAAGCTCGTGGTGGAGCAGATGTCCGGGCGCTGGAAGGTCAAGCATCCGTCGATGCAGCCGCTGAACGCCGAAGCCAAGGAACTCGCGGCGCGCTTTTCCCGCGTGCGCTACGAGTGGATCCCGCGCGCGGAGAACTCCCACGCGGACGGGCTCGCGAACGAGGCGATGGACGCCGGGACCGAGAAGAAGCCAGAAGCGCCGAAGACCGTGAAGCAGGACAGGATCAGCCCTGTCGGCTGGACCGGCGCCACCGGGACACCGACCAAACTGCTTCTCGTGCGGCACGGCCAAACGGCGATGTCGGTCGAGAAGCGCTACTCCGGCCGCGGCGACGTGCCGCTCACCGAGCACGGCAAGCAGCAGGCGGCCGCCGCCGCGAAACGCCTCGGCTCGATGGAGGGCCTGGTCGTCGACGGTGAGGCCGCGCCGATCATCGCCTCACCGCTGATCCGCACCCAGCAGACCGCGCAGGCGATCGCGGACGCGCTCGGCGGCCGCGTCGAGACCCACCCCGGGCTGATCGAGACCGACTTCGGCGACTGGGAAGGCCTCACCTTCAAAGAGGCCATGGACCGCGACCCCGAATTCCAGACCGACTGGCTTTCGGACACCTCGATCGCGGCGCCGGGCGGCGAGAGCTTCGACGGCGTCCACCGCCGGGTCCGCAAGGCCCGCGACGAACTGATCGCGAAGTACGGCGGGCGGACACTCGTGCTGGTCAGCCATGTCACGCCGATCAAGGCGTTGCTGCGGATGGGCCTGGACGCCGGGCCGTCGCTGCTGTTCCGCCTGCACCTTGACCTGGCCTCGCTGTCGATCGTCGAGTTCTACCCGGACGGCAACGCGTCGGTCCGCTTGGTGAACGACATCTCGCATCTGTCCTGACGCGGTGAATGTGGCGCGGATCACGCCTGGATATGACGTGTCGTGGGCGGCCGATGGGGTATTGGCTACAGTTTCGGCGACGGGCACGTGAGCGAAAAGGCAAAGACGGGGACATGACGGCGAGCGCACTCAGCGAAGCTTCCGAAAAAGGCGTGCCCGACCCGGCGGAGACGCCGGCCCGTCGTGGCCCGGCCGCCCGGATCGCGCCGTACCTGGCGGTGCTCGCCGGTGTCGCGGCGCTGGCCTGGCACGCCACCCTCTACGGCCACTGGATCGTCGACGACGCGGCCATCACCTTCTCCTACGCGCGCAGCTTCGCCGATGGGCTCGGCCCGGTGCTGCAACCGGGACAGCCGTCGGTCGAGGGATGGTCGAACTCGACCTGGCTGGTGCTGCTGGCGGTCGGCAAGCTCTTCGGGATCTTCGACAGCGGAATGCTGTTCGGCCTCCCCGACTACGTCCTGTTCCCGAAGCTGCTCGGGCTCCTGTTCACCGCCGGGACGCTGGCCGCCTGCCACATCGCCGCGAAGCAGATCTTCAAGCGCTTCGCCTGGCTGGCGACACTGGTCGTCGGGCTGACGCTGGCCGCGATCCCGTCGTTCGTCATCTGGACCATCTCCGGTCTGGAGAACTCCCTGTTCGGGATGGCCGTCGCCTGGCTCGCGGTGCTGCTGTGCGTGGCCGTGCGCAAGGACACCGTGCTCACCGCGAAGGTCGCCATCTGGTCGGGAGTGCTCGTCGCGTTCGCCGCGCTGACCCGCCCCGAAGGCCTGATCTACGGCGGCGCGTACCCGCTCGTCGTGCTGTTCCAGCTGCGGAAGCCGCTGCTGGGGCAGAGCGTCAAGTTCATCGTGGTCTCCGTGGTCGCGTTCGCGATCCCGTTCGGCGCGTACCTCGCCTGGCGGATCGCGGAGTTCGGCAGGCTGCTGGCGAACCCGTCCATCGCGAAGGGGCAGGGTCTTCCTGGCCTTTCGGCGCTGAAGCAGCCGTTCGAGCTGGTCGGCTACGCCGGTGTCGCCGGGACGATCCTGCTGGCGCTGACCATCGGTTACGCGCTGGTCCGCGCGGAATGGCGGCGCGCGCTGGTCGCGTTGCTCACGCCGCTGGCGCTGGGGATCATCGCCTACGGCGTGATGGTCCCGGACTGGATGGGCCAGCACCGCTTCGCCACCCCGATCTGGATCCTCGCCGCGCTGGCCGGAACGCTGGCCGCGGGCGAACTGCTGCGCCGTTCGCGCGCGGTCCTGCGGACCGTCGTGGTGCTCGTGCTGGTCGCGGCCGCGATCCCGTCCGGGATGGGTTTCGCGTCGTCGTCGGAGAAGTTCCAAGAGGTCCCGACGGTGCCCGCGTGCCTCATCGCCGACCGTTTCGGTCGCGGTTTCAACACCATCGCCGACATCCTCGGTTTGCAGCAGGCGTCGTTGCTGCTGCCCGACCTCGGCGGCTCGTCGATGACCAGCCGCCTGCACCTGGTCGACATGGCCGGGCTGGTCGAGGCGGACGTCGCGGACTTCCTCAAGAAGAGCGACCTTCCCGGGCTGCGCGACTACGTGTTCGACAAGGTCAAGCCGACCTTCATCCACTCGTGGGGCCCGTGGGCCGCGGGCAACGGCATCACCGTCGACCCGCGGATCGACCGCGACTACGAGCCGATCTTCGTGTACCCGGGCGGCGGGCCGCGTAACGGGGACTTCGTGCGCAAGGACGCCGTCTCCAGCCCGGAGAAGTTGAAGGCGGCCCAGGACTACGCCGCGAAGACCCTGCCGGACGTCGAGAAGGCACGCTTCGGCGGTCCGCTCAAGGACTGCGGCCCCACCATGCACCCTGGCCAGACCGTCTACCTGCCGTAAACCCCTACGCAATTCGGCACCTGCTTGCGATCCTTGCATGCGCAAGCATCGCAAGCAGGTGCCGAATTGCGTGGGCTCCGTACGTCCGCGCGCTGGGAACGGCCGAGCGCGGAACTCAGTTCGGTGCGCCCGGTGATCCCCAGTTTGCGGTAGGCCCCGGACAAATGCAGTTCGACGGTCCGGCGGGTCAGGTGCAGCGCCTCGGCGATCTCCCGGTTGGTGAGTCCTTGTGCCGCCATCACCGCGACGCGGTACTCCTGTTTGGTGAGGCCGTGCTCGTTGTCCTTCGCCGTCGCCAGGCTCACCCGCGCGTCCCGCAGCGACTCGGCGGCCCGCCGCGCGAGCGGCCGCGCCCCGCAGTGCTTGCTCGACTGCGCGGCCTGCCGCAACGTGGCGATCGCCTTCTCGTCCTGTCCGTGCCGTGCCTGCGCCGCGCCGAGTTCGGTCAATGCCTCGGCCAGCGCCAGTTTCGCGGTCGATCCGCCGAGGACGTCGACGGCCTTGGTGAGCAGGCGTTCGGTTTCCTCACCAAGGGCATCGTCGCGGACGAGCCCCGCCGTGGTCAGCGCGACGCCGAGGATCCGCGGCGCTCCCCAGCGTGCCGCGGCTTCGAGATCCTCCTCGGCGAGCCGGGCCGCCGCGTCGGTGCGCCCGAGCGCCAGCGCGGTGCGGGCGGCGTGTGCTCGCCAGGGCGCGAACCCGGGGAAGCGCATGCCGTGGTGTTCGAGACGGCGGCCGCAGCCGCGCAGGTCTTCGTAGCCGAGTTCGGGCTCACCGGTGACCGCCCGGAGCCTGCCGCGGGCGTAGAGCAGATAGTTGTGCGTGAAAAGTGCTTGTGTGGCCCCGAAATCGATCTTGTCCAGCAGGGCGTTCGCGACGTCGAACCGGCCGAGGTCGACCGAGGTCTCGATCAGCCTGGCCGCGCACAGCACGGCCACCGGGCACAGGCTGGTGGCGTCGCGCTCGTCGAACTGCCGCACCAGCGATTCGTAGTGGACACTCGCCCGCACCAGGTCGCCACCCGCTTGCAGGGCGATCCCGCGGGCGAGCGTGGCGAGGGCGCCCTTCGGCACGTGGAAGTCCCACGGCAGGCGTTTGGTGTCGAGCACTTGGCAGAGCCGGTCGGTGAGGGCGGCTTCGTCGGCGAGCACGGCCGTCGCGAGCGTGAAGAAATAGGGCTGCTCGAACAGTTCCGGCTGCTCGGCCGACAACGCCTCCCCGAAATGGCGGACCGCGTTCGCCGAAGACTTCCCGCTCCGCACCGTGTCGAACGCGAGCAGACCCGATCGGCTCTGCTGCGCGGCCGGGTCGTTCAGCGGCGCCCACTGCTGCTCGAAGTCGCGGAAGTCCGGCGGCGGGCCGAGCCTGCTGCCCGCTTCGGCGAGATACGTCATGCAAAGCAGCGGCCAGACTGCGTCGGGACCGCCGGCGTCGAGCCGCGCGGCGAACTGGCCGGCGGAGTTGATCGCCAGCCGCGCGTCCGGGCCTCGGCACAGCGAAAGGATCATGGCCGTCGCGACGAAGGCCGCGGTTTCGCGGTCGTCGATGTGGTCGACGGCCTCACGCACGCGGGCGGGCGCCAGCTCCGGGTCGCAGCGGAACTCCGCGTGCGCGAGCTGGAGCAGGATCGCCATCCGCTTGCGTTCGCTGAGCCGTTCTTCCAGCGCCCGCACCAGGAATCGGGCCGCGAGTCCCGGGTCGCCGTCGATGACCGAATGCCGGGCGGCCAGCCGCAGGACGTCGACCGCCCACGGGATCCTGATCGCGGTCGCTTCCAGAAGGTGCGCCCCGACCCGCTCCGGCGGGGCGCCCGAGTCATGGAGGAGCAGCGCCGCACGGGAGTGGTTGACCGCCCTGGTGGTGAGCGGCATGTCGGCGAGCACCGAGTTGCGGACGAACCGGTAGGTCAGCGCGGGCAGATGGCTGTTGGACAGCAGATGCACGCGCACCATCGTGTCGATGGCCTCCAGCGCGGTGATCTCGTCGACCCCGGCGAGCCGCGCCAGCAGGTCGAAACTCGCGTCCTCACCGAGGATCGCGACGGCTTCGAGCATCTTCGGCGCGGCGGTGTACTCGTGCATGCGGACCCGCAGGACCTCGCCGATCATCGCCGACCCCGCGGTGCCGGTGTCCATGCCGGGGACCATGCGGTGCCGCAGCGCCCCGAGGAGATACGGGTTGCCGCCGGTCACCTCGCGGCATTCTTCGGCGAACCGGCCGGGGGAGATACGGAGGAATTCGGCGACGTGCCGCGTTTCCAGCCCGCGCAGCCGGATCGTCGCCGGGGTGCATCCGGATATCTCCACCCACGCGACCTCGCCTGCCTGGAGATGCCCGATCAACGAGGTCAGCACGACAAGCACCGGCAGGTGCTCCACGCGGTGCCGGAGGTAGGCGAGGCAGCGCATCGACCACGGGTCGGCGAGGTGGATGTTGTCGATGCCGAGGAAGACCGGCCCCTGTTCGGCGGCGTGCCGGACGGTGCGGAAGAAGGCGTCGAGCGACTCGGTCTGGTCGTGCTCGGTCTGGGGACGGTGGTCCGGCAGCGATTCGGCGGGCGTGCGGGTGAGCCCGTCGATCAGCTGACGGCCGACACCACCGCTCAGATGTGTTTCCAGCCGGGACGCGGCGGCGATCGCGACGGTGAACCCGGCCGCCTCGGCCAGTTCGCCCGCCGCGGCGAGCACCGAAGACTTGCCCATGCCGAACTCGCCGACCACCACCGCGCTCGTCGCGCGCCCGCCGAGGGCGATCCGGAACAGCTCGGTGATCGTGTCGAGTTCGCTGTCGCGACCCAGCAGCCCGGCGGCGTGGTGCTTCGGTACCGAAGGCCCTCCGAAGGGACTCTCGGGATTTACTTCGGTATGCACCGTAGAGACCTTCGTGTCGGCTTGCGGCAGACTACTCGAAGGCGCCGACCGGACGCTCGGTGTGACGACATCAAGGCCGCGACGACGCACGCCAGGAGGATCACCACGAGGTTGGCCGTGATCATCGACAGCCGCCCGCAGCGCCGGACGCCGCCGCCGGGGGACAGGTAGCGCGGATCGGCCCTCGCCAGCGCGACTTCCACCGGCGCGAATTCGGCGACCCGGCGGCCACAGCGCCCGCAGCCTTTCAGATGTTCTTCGAAGGCGCATGCCTCGGTTCGATCGAGTACGCCGAGCACATAGGCCGCGACATCGGTGTGTTTCGTCTTTCGCTTCCTCATCGCGAACCCAGCTCTCCTAACGACCGTCGCAATGTCCTCATAGCCGCGTACAGCCGTGATTTGACCGTGCCCTCCGGTATTCCCAATATCACCGCCGCCTCCCGGACCGTATGTCCGGTCAGATACGTCTCGTAGATGACAGCCTGGTATTTGCTGTCCAGATATCGTAGTGCCTCAGAAATGACGAGCGCGGACAGCGACCGATCCGTCTGGTCCGCTATTTCGGCGTTTTCGGAACTTTCCAGCTCCACCTCCTGCGGTCGGGCCCGCCGGTTTCGCCAGCCGTCGATGACGATCCGCTTCGCGACCGTGAGCAGCCAGCCGCGCAGCATTCCCGGCTCGCGGTTCAGAGTGTCGGAATGTTGCCAGGCACGAATCAGCGTCTCTTGGACAACGTCCTCTGTCCATTGTTGATCATGGCCGGTCAGGTACAGGACCTGACTGAACAGAGTCTCCCGAAAATCCTTGTACAGCAATGAAATAAGCTCGTCGGACGGATCCGCGGACAGGGCGGCGACCTGGCGATCGCGGCCGAACCGGCACCCTCTGCCCACTGCTTCCATAGGGTTCGCAACCTCCCCGGCGGTGGAGGATTTCACAGGTCGGTACACCGTAGCGCAGACTATCGCCGTAAGCCATGTGCAGTAGTGCTCCAATTACCATTAGTCGGCCGGTACGTATGGCGAAGAGAAACGGTTCTAAATGTGTCGTGTGATGCACGTCACACTAGAGTGAGTGGACAGAGATCGAACCGGCCGCTCCGTTTCGCCGTACTCCCCATGAGGCACTTTACGGACGGGGACGGGTGAAATGATCTATCGACTGCTCGGAGTGGTGATCGCCTGCCTGGTGATATGGGTGGGAATGCCCGCCCATGCCTACGCGGAAATCGACGCCCATGATCGGGAACTGCTCGCCGCCGTGCGACAGGCGGGTCTGTGGGAAGGCCCGGTCAGTCGTCAGGCGGAACAGCGCGGAGGCGCGCAACGGGTGCGCGAGGTCGGCCGCAAACTCGCGGACGATCACGATCGCCTCGACGCCAAGGTCCGCGAACTCGCGTCGAGGGTCCGTGTCGAACTTCCCGGTGAACCCACCG
The DNA here is from genome assembly GCF_046269425.1 of Amycolatopsis sp. cmx-11-12. Lineage (NCBI taxonomy): Bacteria > Bacillati > Actinomycetota > Actinomycetes > Pseudonocardiales > Pseudonocardiaceae > Amycolatopsis > Amycolatopsis sp. cmx-11-12. The sequence goes on from NZ_JADNQM010000041.1 coordinate 35,910, forward strand.
AAGAACAGCGGTCCTGGGTCGACGAGATCACCGCCGCCGACGGCGCCGACTTCGACCGCGTCTACGTCAACCGCGCCCGCGCCGCGCACGGGAGCGTCTTCGGCCTCGCCTCACAGGTCCGGGCGGCCACCCGCGACGACGCGATGCGTTCCTTCGCCCAGACGGCCGTCGACACCGTCATGCGGCATATGACCCTGCTCGAAAGCACCGGTCTCGCCGAGACGACCTCGCTGATGGTCGTTTCCGCCGGTGGCAACGAACTCGACGGCGGCGACCTCATGCTCGGCGTGCTCATGGCCGGGCTCGCCGGGGGAGCGACCTTCGGCCTGGTGCGGGTGCTCGGCTCGCCGGGCAGGCGCGCATGACGGCCTCGCTGCTCGCGGTCATCCCGGTCCCGTCGCCGCACGACAGCGGGGTGCGGGACATCGCCACGCTTTCGGCCCGGTTCGCCTACGTGACGATGTGCCTGACGCTGGCGTGGGGCGTGCTGAGCGCCACCGGCTGGATCCGGCGCGTCACCGGGCACGAGGCGTTGCGCGGCGGGCACGTCGTGCTCGCCGCGTTCACCCTCGCCACCGGCGTTGTCCACGGCCTGTCCTATCTCTTCCTCGACGACGGCTCGTTCGGAGTGCTCGCGCTGGTGATCCCGTTCGCCGGTGGCGGGTTCGCGCGGCATGCGGCGGGCGTTGTCGGGCTTGAGCTGTTCATCGCCGTTTCGGTCACCGCCGCGTTGCGCCGCGGCCTGGCCGACCGCGGCTGGCAGCGATTCCATCAGGCAGGCTATTTCTCGGTCGGCCTGCTGGCGATCCATTCCTGGCTCGGCGCGGCCGCGAACGGCCACCTCGCGGCCGTCTGGCTTGGCGGGATCACCGTGCTCACCCCGGCCGTCGCGCTCACCGTGCTCCGGGTGCTCCCGCCGCGGGCGCTGGTCCGCCTCGGGCTCCTCGACGGCGACACCGGCCGGGCCGCGCCGATCCGGATCTCCGTCGACGACAAGAAATGCCACCGCTACGCCATCTGCCAGGCCGAAGCGCCGCAGGTCTTCCAGTTACAGGGTGACGGCCAGCTGCGCTATCTCCGGAAACCCGGCGCCAAACAGGTGCCGCGGGTCCAGGCCGCGGCGAGAGCTTGTCCGATGCGAGCCATCCAACTGCAAGGGGCGCGACAATGAGCGAACGGATCGTCGTGGTCGGCGGCGGGCTTGCCGGACTGCGGTGCGCGGAACGGTTGCGGGAACTGCGGTTCGACGGCGAACTGGTGATCGTCGGCAACGAACCGGATCTGCCGTATCACCGGCCCGCGTTGTCCAAACAGTTGTTGACCGGCGCCACGGATCCGGCGGAGATGAGGCTCGCCCGGCTCGACGAGATCGACGCCGAATGGCGGTTCAGCACCCCGGCCACGCACCTGCAACCGGGCCGCCAGGTCGTCCATCTGCCCGGTGCCGAGGAACTGCCGTACGACGGGCTCGTCATCGCCAGCGGTGTCGAACCGCGGCGGCTTTCCGGTGTCCCGCACGGGCATCCGCGCGTGGTCGTCGTCCGGACGCTGGCCGACGCCGCCCGACTGCGCGACAACCTCGCCGCCGACCACGGCCCCGTCGCGGTGCTGGGCAGCGGGTTCATCGGCTGCGAGGTCGCCGCGAGCCTGCGTGAGGTCGGCCGGGAGGTCACGATCATCGGCCGGTCCGCGAACCTGCTCGGCGAGGTCGTCGGCAAGCACATCGGGCAGAAACTCTCGGCGCTGCACCGGGCGCGGGGTGTCCGGCTCGCGCTGGGCGCGTCGATCGACGACTGGCGGACCACGGCGAACGGGCTGCGGCTGCACTCTTCGGACGGCTGGATCCTCGACGTCTCCTGCGTCATCGTGGCCGTCGGGACCGTGCCGTCGATCTCGTGGCTGCGCGGTGCCAAGCTGCCGCTCGACGACGGCGTCGTCTGTTCGCCGACCTGTCACGTGCTGGGGACGAGCAACATCGTCGCGGCGGGCGATGTCGCGCAATGGCCGAATCTGCGGTTCGACGAGACGCCACGGCGGGTCGAGCACTGGCTCAACGCCGTCGAGATGGGCCGGGCCGCCGCGGAGAACCTCCTGGCCGGGCCGCAGGCTTCGCGGCCGTTCGCGCCGGTGCCGCGGTTCTGGTCCGAACAGCACGGCGTGCGGATCCAGGCGGGCGGCATCCCGAAGCTCGGCACCGACACCGTCGCGCTCGCCTCGCCCGTCGGCGGCGAGAAACCCGTCACCGGCTTCGTCCGCAAGGGACGGCTCGTCGGTGTCGTCGGCCTCGACAGCCCGTCCGCCGTCCTCCACTGGACCAACGAGATCGCGGAGCAGAACCCCGCCAGCCGTCAAGGAGAAACGGAGACGCCTGATGCGCCGATCGCGGTTGACCATGCTCGTCGTCATCGCGGCACTCGTCGTGGGCGCCGCGATGTGGTGGCAGGCGGCTGATCCCGGCCCGGCGGCGCTGACGGCGGGGGCCCCGGTCACCGAAGCCCTCCCCGGCCCGCGAGTCCCGCCGTCCAGCACCTCGCGGCCCAGCACTCCGGCGGACTCCCCGCCCGGCACGCGGCTCACCGCCGTCTACATGACGAAAATGGGGCAGGCCATCCTCGATGAGACGGGCGCCGTCCTCTTCCGCTACGAACGCGACAACCCGCACAAGGCCCGCTCGGCGTGCCTCGGCGACTGCGCCGCGGTGTGGACCCCCATCACGACCACCGGCACGCCGTCGGTGACCGGCATCGATCCCGCGCTCGTGGGAACCGTCAAACGGCCCGAAGGCGCCAAACAGGTGACGCTGGCAGGCCGGCCGCTCTACAAGTTCGCCAACGCGCGGCCCGGCGAATGGACCGGACAGGGCACCGACCACGTCTGGTTCGTGATCAGACCCGACGGGCAGCGCAACCTGAACTGCCTGCCCACGCCCGTGCAGTAGGATTCGCCGACGGACGAGTCGGCAGGGCGGCCGCGAGCCGGGAGACCGGTTCGAGGAAAGTCCGGACTCCACAGGGCAGGGTGGTTGTTAACGGCAACCCGGGGCGACCCGCGGGACAGTGCCACAGAAAACAGACCGCCTCCGCGCGCTTCGCGGGCGGAGGTAAGGGTGAAACGGTGGTGTAAGAGACCACCAGCGTCCTGGGTGACCAGGACGGCTAGGTAAACCCCACCCGGAGCAAGGCCAAGAGGGAGCCGCGAGGCTCCTGCGCAGACGACCGAGGGCTGCCCGCCCGAGTCTGCGGGTAGGCCGCTCGAGCCCGCCGGCGACGGCGGGCCTAGATGGATGGCCGCCACTCGCTCCGCCGCAAGGCGAGGCGAGGACAGGATCCGGCTTATACGCCGGCTCGTCCTGGTACATGAAGGCCCCCTTCCTTGCGCCTAGCGCAAGGAAGGGGGCCTTCATGTACTTCAGGCTTGGGCGGGGGGCGTGTCAGTGTGCGGTCCGTGAAGGCCACCTTGGGGGACTCTGGGTCCCTCAAGGTGGCCTTCACGGACCCTCAGTGACATCAACTGCCCCAGTGACCTCACTGGTCACAAGCACGGCGCGTGAAGGCCCCCTTCCCTCGGCTCAGCGAAGGTAACTCGCCCATCGCGCCTCCCCGCGCCGCCGCCAAGTCCGTGAAGGCCTCCTTCCCTACCTTGAGGGTAGGGAAGGAGGCCTTCACGGACCGCCCGCCGCCCGCCGCCCGCCGCTCGACGCCCGCCGCTCGACGCCCGCCGCCCGCCGCCCGCCGCCCGCCGCCCGCCGCCCGCCGCCCGCCGCCCGCCGCCTCGACCCGCCGCGACCCGCCGCGACCCGCCCCCGACCTGGGAAGTGATAGCAAAGGTCCCTTGCTCCCCGCCTCGGCCCCTTCGGACACTGCGCCCCCTGTCTACTTGCCGGTAGGGTGCCTTCATGGGCGAAGCGAGTCGGGTCACGGGACGGTTCCGCGGGACGTTCGATGTACTGCATTCCCTCACCTATTTCGCCCCCGAGACGGATGCCGCGCTCACTGACGCGGGACTCCGGCCGGGGCGCATGACGTACTTCGCGGGCCGCGCGGCCCCCATGGGTGCGGTGAGTCCGGGTGTCGTCGCCGCCACGTTCTACAACTTCAATCCCGAGCTGGTCGCCCGCTACATCTACATCCCGCGCGCGTGGACGCTGGCCAGCCCGGACCGGATCATCGAGGCCCGGTTCGAAGCCGTCGACGCGACGCTGACCCGGCTACTCGGCAAGGACACCATCGACTCCGAAGAGGTCGCCGAGGCCGCCGAACTCGCCCGGGAGGCGACCGGGGGCTGCCAGGTCGACGGCCGCCCGCTCTACGCCGGGCACGCGGACCTCGACTGGCCGAGCGAACCGCACCTCGTTCTCTGGCACGCCATCACCCTGTTGCGTGAGCACCGCGGCGACGGCCACATCGCGGCGCTCGTCCTCAACGGTCTCGGCGGGCTCGACGCTCTCGTCACGCACACCGCCACCGGCAAGGGCTTCCAGGCCGCGGCGGCCAAGGCCTCCCGTGGCTGGAGCGACGAGCAGTGGGACGCCGCGGCCGACGCTCTCCGCGAGAGGGGCGTTCTCGACGCCGAGGGCGGTCTGACCGAGGCCGGGAACGATCTTCGCGAGCGGATCGAAGCCGCCACCAACGCCGCGTCGACAGGGCCGTGGGAGCACCTCGGCGAGGAGAAGACCAAGCGGCTTCACGAGCTGTGCGGGCCGTTGAGCCGCCAAGCCGTCGAAGCAGGCGCTTTTCCCGCGAATGTGTTCTCGACGGGCCGATAATCACGCTATGTAGTGAAAATGCGGGTGTGGTTTTCGCTTTGGGTAACGGAAGCGTGACTTTCCCTTGATCGGTGTCCATGATTTTTGTCGAATACGCGCTCACGCACTGGACTCGCGGAAAGCCACCGAACGAGTCATGTCACACTGGTCGCGGCCCGATTCCCGGCCGCCGACCCGTACTCACAGTGAGCAAGAACTTCGCAACCGGGTGAGTTCGTCAGCACACTGCGAAATCCGGGTGGCCGGGGTTAATCCTGACGACCCTTGCAACGATGATGGAGACCGAGGATGGTCGTGGTGCTGTGCCTCGCTCTGTGCTTAGTAGACGCTGCGTAAAACAAGAGGTATCTACAGAGCGCGCTTTGACCACTACCCCTCGTGACGCCATGATGTTCGAAGCACCACCGAGCCAGAACCGCGCGAACCCCCTCTCCGCGCACCGGGAGTAATGCGATGATGACCTTGACCACCCTCGACACGCTGGCCGCCGGCGAGCTCGGCACCGGCAACGTCCGCACCTGGCTGATCGACAACATCATTCCCCTGGTGCTGCTGGCCGTCGCACTTCTGCTGCTGTGGCTGGGTGGCGGCAAGGGGGACAACGCTGGTGTCATGCGCCGTCTCGCCGGTGTCGTGATCGCGCTGGCGATCATCGGCCTCGCGGTGAGTGGTGCCGGAGTCAACGTGGGCCAGTGGATCGCCGGCCTCTTCACGGGCTGAGGCAGGGCCCGCGTTGCGTATCCGCACCGATGACGAGGTTTACCGGGTCGATGCCGTGTGGCTCGGCCCGCCGAAAGCGACTTTTCCCTGGAGAGCCCGCTACGTCGCGTGGCTCGTCGGTATCCCGGTCTTCCTGATCGTGCTCACCGTCGAACGGTGGGCAGGCTGGAGCTTCGGGTTCTTCTCGACCGCCTGGGCCTTCGTCGCCACAATTGTGATCACCAGATTGATCACGGCCAAGATCAGCCATGAGCGCCCACTCGGCGCCGTGGCCGCGATGGCGGCGAAAGAGCTCAATTCACCCAGAGAACGGACCACGGGTACGGGCGGCGCGGCCAGCGCATCCCGCGTCCGGGTGCGGGCGACCCGCCCGCTGCCGAAGCACCGCAGGAGACGGCAGTACCAGCAACACGGCTACGGCGGCGGCGCCGGAGCTCAGGGAACACCACGAGCGCGTCGGAGCCGCCCTGCGGCTCAGGCCGGGAGGTAGTCGTTGTTCGGTCGCGGCGGAAGCCGAGGAAAACGTGATCGTGACCTGCAGCAAGGGGCCTGGAGCCAGCCCCAGCAGGTCCGCTCCGCGCAGCCCAAGAAGGCCGGCAAGGGGAGGCGGTTGCCCGGTGAGGCGGCCATACCTGCCTACACCCCGTCGATCGCGGCGCGAAGCATCGACGGGCACCTGTTACGCACCGGTTATGAGGTCTACGCCTGGTACCGGCTCGCGCCGCAGCGCTGGTCGTTCCGGTCGGACTCGCAGCGCCGCGACCTGATCGCGGCCATCGCGGGCCAGTACGCGGAACTCCAGGGCCGCTGGCTGCATCTGCGCGTGACCAACCGGCCGTACCCGATCCGCATGTGGGCCGAGGCCCACGTGCACAACGCCGTCGGACGTCCCCAGGACGTCCAGGGCGCGCTCTCCTTCGACGACTACCTCATCGGCGAGCAGCAGCAGCTCATGGGCCGCTCGATGGCCGAGAAAGAGGTCTATCTCGGCGTCCAGGTGCAGACCCGCCGGATGATCGACCGCGCGGTCGAGAGCGCCGCCCCGGTGCTGCGCAAGATCCTTCCGGAGGCCGTCGATGCCGAGCTGGCCGCGCTCGACTCCGAGGTCGAGCACCTCGACCAGGTGATCGGCTCCGCCGGTCTCGAAGGCCGCCCGGTGCACGCCGAAGAGATGTCCTGGCTGATGCACCGCTCGTGCTCGCTGGGCCTGCCCGCGCCGCGCAACATGCCCGCCGTCCCCGGCGCCGCCTGGGAACCCGAGGACCTCGCCAGCTTCACCGACGCGGCGGACTTCCACGCCGAGCCCTACGCGCCGACGGTCACCGTGCGCGGCCGCACCGGGTCGAACGCCGGGGTCTCGCGGCACCTCGCCGTCCTCACCGTCGGCCAGATGCACGGCTTGCAGATCCCCGAGGTCGACGACCCGTGGATCCAACACGCGGACCGGCTGCCCGCTGCGGTCGAGGTGTCCGCGCGGATCTACGTCCGGCGGCCCGAAGAGGTCGCCGGCGAATTGCAGCGCCAGATGAACAAGGTGCGTTCGCAGGTCAAGCACTACACCGACGAGCACGAACTGGAGCCGCCGCAGTCGCTGGCTCGCCAGGCGGGCCGGGTGCTGGAGATCGACGACGAGATGACGTCGGGCTTCACCGCGCTGGCCACCCGTGTGCGCTCCTGGTGGCGGCTGGCGGTTTCCGGGCCGACAGAGCGTGACGCGCTGCGTCTCGCCCAGCAGCTTCTCGACCTCTACAAGCCGAAGATCGCCGTCGAGCATCCCGAGGCCCAGTACGCGCTGGCCCGGGAGTTCATCCCCGGCGAGCCGCTGGCCTCGGCGGCGTACATGCGCCGCGGTTCGGTCGTGTGGGCGTCCTCGTCGGTGCCGACGGCGACGGCCGAGGTGGGCGACCGCCGCGGCATCCTGCTCGGCGAGACGGTGACCGCGACCCGGCGCCCGGTGGCGTGGGACCCGTGGATGGCGCAGGAGATCCGCGACGGCTCGGGCCTGACGGCGATGGTCGCCGGCCTCGGTGGCGGTAAGTCGTTCCTCGGCGGCGGCATCGTCTACAAGACGCTCCGCGCGGGCGCGCACTGGACGATCCTCGACCCGTCCGGCCCGCTGTCTCGCCTGTGCGATCTGCCCGAGATGCGGCCGTACGCGCGAAACATCAACCTGCTCAACGCGCAGCCCGGCATCCTCAACCCGTACCGGGTGGTCGCCGAGCCGCAGATCGAGCACTTCATGGACGAAGAGGACCCCGAGCGCTCCTGGCGGCGCGAGAAGGCCCTCGCGGGCGCGACGCGGCGACGTCTCGTGCTCGACGTCCTCACCGGTGTCCTGCCGTACGAGGTCTCGCGGATGGCGCAGACCCGGATCGTGCTGCTGCGCGCCGTCCGCGCGGTCGGCGGCCGGTTCGAAGCCGACCCCGGCCAGGTCATCGACGCGCTGCGCCGCGACTCCAGCGAGCACCACGAGCACGCCGTCGTCGTCGCGGACTTCCTCGACGAGATGCGCGAGCGGATGGCGCTGCTCATCCCGGAGACCGACGCGGACCCCTACGCCGAGACCCGCGACGACCGGATGACCGTGCTGACCATGGCGGGGCTGACCCTGCCCAAGGACGGCGTCCCACGCGAGTACTGGACGGACGCGGAATCCCTTGGCGTCGAGATGCTGAACCTCGCCGCGTGGCTGACGCAGCGGTCGGTGTACGAGAAGCCGAAGGAACTGCGCAAGGGCGTCTGGATCGACGAGGCGTTCTTCCTCTCCGAGGTCCCGACCGGTCGCGTGCTGATGAACCGCTTCGCGCGTGACTCGCGTAAATGGAACGTCCGGGTGCTGCTGTCCTCGCAGATCCCCGCGGACTTCCTGAAGATCCAGGGTTTCGTGGCGCTGCTGGACTCGGTGTTCGTCGGCCGTCTCGACGACGACGACGCCCAGGCCGACGCGTTGCGCCTGCTCAAGGTCCCGGTCGGCGTCGGCTACGAGCAGGTCGTCGCGGCGCTGGGCCGCCGTCCCGGCTCGTCCCGCGATCTCCAGCGGGACGTCGAGCCGCGCCAGTTCATCTTCGGTGACGGTGCCGGTGGCGTGGAGCGGATCCGCGTCGACTTCTCGGGGCCGCACCTGGAACACCTGCGCCGGGTCATGGACACCACGCCGGGTTCGCCCGACGCCAAGCCTTCCCGGCCGGGCAACGAACTCGCGGTCCCGGCGGAGAAGCAGTTCGTGGCGTCGCCGCCGGAGGAAGACGACTTCGAACTCGAAGAAGACCTCGAACTCGCGGCCGAACTCGAAGTCGGCCTCACCGACGAGCAGATGCTCGGCGCCCCGGACCCACTGGCGGCCGAGACGGGCGAAGTGCAAGGCGCCGTCCAAAATGGACACATCACGAACGGGGAAAAGGGCGAGCCCGCGCGCGCCGGCAAGGGTGGCACCGGCAGGGATGCCGCATGAACACGGTGATCACGCTGGCGTGCGTGCTCGCGTTCGCCGCCGGCTGGCACGCGCTGCGCCGCCGCCTCAAAGAGGGGCCGCGGCCGGGTAAATCCATGCCCAGCCGCCGCGCGACCATGTTCGTCGTCGTGCTGATCCTCGGCTTGCAGGCGGTGGCGACCGCTCCGGCGGCGTCGGCCGCGGCCTGTGGTGAGGCGCCGAACCCGGAACGGCCAGGAGCCGGCATGGTCGGCGCCCTCGACCCGCCCGCGACCGCTCGCGGTGAAGGCGGCAGCCCGTACAACGTCTACGGGTACGCGGGCCACGTCTGGGACACGTTCGAAACCGACTGCGGCCCGCTGGCCGGGATCACCTCGCCCAACTCGACGATCGACACCTGGGCGGGCAACCAGCTCTTCAACATCGGCAAGAACCTCGTCGGTGCCACGAACTCGCTGCACTACACCGTGTTGCAGGGCAGCCTGCTCAGCCCGCTGTACAACGCCGTCAAGGCCGGGGCCGAAAAGGTCTACAACAACATCTACGCCCAGTTGTTCGGCCTGGCCGCGCTGATCATGTCGATCATGCTGTTCCGCAACATCTGGCGGGGCGACCTCGCGGCGGTCAGCAAACGGGCGCTGTACGGGCTGGCCGCGGTCTGGCTGGCCGCGTCTTCGCTGGCACTGCTGCGTTTCCTCGATCCGATCGACAACGCGATCGTGCAGACCACCACCAACATCCAGGCAGGCTTCATCGACGAGCCCAAGACGCCGCCGCCGACCCAGCCGCCGCCGCCCTCGGCGCAACCGTGTCTGGCGACCCCGGAGGCCGTCGCGGCTCGCCAGCCATGGGACCGGGTCCCGACCGAACTGCACTGCCGGGTCGTCTACGACAACTGGCTCCGTGGGGAGTTCGGCAGCCCGGACTCGCCGCAGGCGCTGCAGTACGGTCCGCTGCTGCTGGACGCACGCGCCTTCACCTGGGGCCAGATCCAGCAGGGTGGCGACGCCGACACCGCGCTGGTCGACTCCAAGAAGGCGGCGTTCAAGGACATCTCCACCAAGCTCGGCCCGGCGACGGGCTATTTCACGGGTGAGGACGGCAGCCGCGTCGGCGCCGGTTTCCTTTCTCTCGGCCAGGGAATCTTCTACTCGCTGTTCCAGTTGCTGGCCAAGGCCACGGTGCTGCTCGCGCAGGTGCTGATCAGGATCTTCGTCCTGACGGCTCCGCTGATCGGGCTGATCGCGCTACTCCAGCCGCAGATCATGCAGCGCATTCTCAAGGTCGTCGGCGCGGTCGCCTTCAACCTCATGGTGCTTTCCGTGCTGGCCGGCGTGCACACCCTCCTGCTGGAGGCGATCTTCACCGCGGGGAACTCGCTTTCCCTGCTGACGAAGATGGCGCTCGCGGGCATCATCACCGTGTTGCTGTTCATGATCGGCCGCCCCGTGCGGCGGCTGTGGCAGATGGTCGAGATGTCCGTCGGCATGGTCGGCGGCGCGGTGCCTTCGCCACGTGGCGGGCTCTTTTCCCGCTTCCGCAAGAAGAACAACGAGCAGACCCCGCAGGACGCGTTCTGGCAGAACGTCCGTGACACCGACGACGTCGTCGACGGCGACCTCCGCGGTCCCGTCGGCGCGACCGTCGGCGGCGGGCGATTCCGGCCGGAGGCGACGATCTTCGCCAGTTCCCAGCGGCTCGACAACGGTTCCGGCGCGATCCGGCCCGCCGCGGCCTGGTCCGGAGCGCCCTGGCCGGGCGCGGTCGGCGGCGGTGGTGGCCAGTCCGCGCTTCCCGCCGGTGGCGGCGGAGGCGTTCCGGTGTTCGGCCAGTACAACCCGTCCGCGGGTAACCCCGGCGACTCCATGTTCACCTCGGGTGGGCGGAGCCCTGTCCAGATACCGAGCCGCCGCGTCGACACGTCGCCGGTCGCCGACCGGCGCTGGAGCGACGAACCGGAGCCGGTCGTCGTGCCGTCGCGGATGAATTCCGCCGGTGGCGGCTACGCCACTCCCGACTACTCGGGTGTCGTACCGGTGCAACCAGGCCCGTCCACACCGCGTCCCCGCCGCGTCGATCCCGAAGTCGTCGCGGGCAAGCAGGTCTTCGTGGTGTACCGGCCTTCGCGCGGGCTCGAGGTCCGTGAGGACTTCCGGGACACCGACCACGCTGTGGGCCGGTGACCCATGCCGATCCGGACGAATCGCGGGCGTACCGCGGTCTATCGCAGGCTGTGGGGGTGGCCGCTGCGTTCACCTCGCCACCTCATCGGCACGCTGGTGGTCCTCGCGGTGGCGCTCACGGCGGTGGGCATCCTGCTGCCCAAGGCCGTCGGAAAACCGGGGCAGACGGCCGGCGGGCCGGGTTCCTCGGCGACCAGCACTTCGCGGCCGGGCGTCGCGGCGCCGGTGACCGTGACGTCGACGCTGCCGCCGAGGCTGACCACCCAGCCGCCGCCGTCGTCCGCGCCACCTGACCAGAGCGGTGTCCGGGTCGCCAAGGAGTGGGTGACGGCATGGGCGAACCATCCCGACGGTACGACCACCGAGAAATGGCTGAACGGCTTGCGGCCGTACACCACCGAGGAATATCTCGCCGGGGAACTGACGACGGTGGATCCCGCGAACATCACCGCCACGAAGGTGACCGGGGAGCCGCAGGTCGTGTCCTCGCTCGCCGGATCGATGGAGGTGGACGTCCCGACGGACGGGCCCAAGGTCCGGGTCACCGTCGTCAAGCTGAACTTCGGGTGGCGGGTCACCAAGTTCACGCAAGCGGGCTGACCCGATGAAGATCGGGATCATCGTCGGCGTGCTGATCGCCGCGGTCTTCGCCGCGGTGGTCACCACGAACACGGTCACCGAGGTGGTGACCGAGCATATGGAGGCGCAGGCGGGCGGCGTCGTCAAGACCTCTTGTGACGCGTCGATCGGGCCGACCCTGCCCGGCCAGGTCGATCGCGGTTCTTCGGACGTCAACAAGCTCGACGAAGAACAGAAGGGGATCGTCGCGCTGATCATCTCGATCGGCAAGCAGCGGACGTTGTCGCCGCGCGCGTGGCAGGTGGCGATCCAGGCCGGGATGACCGAGTCCAAGCTGCGGAACCTGACCTACGGCGACCGCGACTCGCTCGGCATCTTCCAGATGCGGCCGTCGATGGGCTGGGGCACCGTCGCGCAGGTCACCGACCCGCCGTACCAGGTCAACAAGTTCTACGACGTGCTGCTCGCCGTGCCGGACTGGGAGAACATGCGTCCCGGTGACGCGGCCCAGCGGGTGGAGCGGTCCGGCTTCCCCGACCGGTACCACAACTGGGAACCGATGGCGGCGCTCCTCGTGCAGAACGAGGGCCAGATCGTCGACGTCGTCGGCTGCGGGACGAGCGTGGGCAGCGTGGTGCCGCCGAGCCAGGCCGCCGCGCAGGCCATCAAGTTCGCCCTCGGCGAGCAGGGCAAGCCGTACATCTGGGGCGCCACCGGGCCGAATTCCTACGACTGCTCCGGGCTGATGCTGCGGGCCTACGAGTCGGCCGGGATCGTCATCCCGCGGGTTTCGCGGGACCAGTACAAGGGCGGCGCGATGCTGCCGGTCCGCCAGGCGCAGCCGGGTGACCTGCTGTTCCTCGCCACCGTCCCGTCGAACCCGGCGACCATCCACCACGTGATGATGTACCTGGGTGAGGGCAAGATCGTCGAGGCGCAGCAGACCGGGGTCCCGGTGCACATCCGCGACTTCTCCTTCGACGAGGCCGAAGTGGTCGCGCAGGCGGTCCGTCCTGGCGTTTAGCATGGTGAAAGCGTGGTTTCGCGACCGCGGGACCATCGGATTCACCCGAAGTGGCGGCCTGTCCACCGGCGAGCGGCCGCACACTGGCAGAGGATGAAGAACGTGGCACGGAAATTCGGAAGGCGAAGCAAGCCCGCTGTGGCGCACGGCCCGGAGGTCGATCCCCGCGATCTTTTCGGTACTCCGCAACCCGCGCGGCAGGCCGCGAGGCCGGCGTCGAGCACGCCGCTGGCCGACCAGCTGAACCAGGGCTGGCCGGGAGTCGACCCCGGTTACGTGGTGTTGCCGCGTTCGCTGGCCGAAGGGATGTCGCTGCCCTGGCAGCAGCAGATGGCCGCCCTGCTCGCCCAGTTCCACCACGAGAACGCCCACCTCGCCTGGCCGATCTACCGCGTCGTCCCGTCGCGGTACGAAAAGCTCGTCGATCTCGACGAGGAGCAGCTGGCGGAGGCCGGCTACCTGGTCGAGATGGACACCGAAGGCGAGATGATCTACCGCGAGCGCAGCGGCCGGAAGATCGATGATCCGGCGAACACGACGGTTCTCGTCTCCTGCCTCGACCCGATCCCGAAGCCGGCGCAGCGTCAGGCGCCACCGCCTCCTTCGCAGGCCGCACCGCCCGTGACCGGGCAGCCACCGCGAGCCCCGGCGCCGATGAACATCGGACCGGCCCCGGTGTGGCGCACGGTCACCCCGCCTGCCAGCCCGCCCGCGCCGCCGTTGCCGGGCGGATCCCCGCCGCCTGCCCCTCCTCAGGCAGGGCAGCCTGCCGCTGCCCCGGTCACGCCTCCGCCGGTGCGGCCTCAGCCTGTTCAGAGTCCGTCCGCGCAGGGTCAGCCCGCGCAGACGCCGCCTCCTGCGCAGACGCCGCCTCCAGCGGTGAGCGCGCCTCCGGCGGTGAGCGCGCCACCGGCCACGCCGGAACCGCAGTCCGCCACGCCGTCGCAGGCCGAACCGCAGCCGGATCCGCCGCAGGCCGCGAGCCCGCCGATGCCGGTCACCCCGCCGCCCGCTCCTCCGGTGACCGGGCCGCCTCCTGGACCCTTACCGCAGCCGGTGTCACCCAGTTCGCCGCCGCAGGGCATCCCCGTCGCGCCGGAGGCGGCCACCCCGCCGCGCGGCATCCCGATGAACCGGGGCTGGTTCGACGAAATGGGCGAAAACGTGCCCGAAAGCTCGAAACTGGATCCGCCCGAGAACGGCGAGTTCGGCCCGACCGGTGATCCCACGGAGATCCCCTATCGCTACCGCAAGTGATGACAGGAGGTCCGGGTGATGTCACGCTAGACGTATGTCGAGCGACCCGAACCCGGATCAGGGCTGGTACTTCAACACCAAGACGAATCAGGTCGAGCACCTGGAACGCGGCCGGAGCGTCGACCTCCTCGGCCCGTACCCGGACGAGGCGACGGCCAGGCGAGCACTGGACATCGCCAAGGAACGCACCCGGCAGGCCGACGCCGAGGACGCCAAGTGGAACGGTGACTGAGGGCCGCGGCACCACCGATCACCGGGGTGTCGCGAAAGCCACTTTCGCGACGTCTGATGTCCCGAAAGCGGCTTTCGCGACATGACCGCTGGGCAGGTACCTAAACACCCTTGGCCCTGATCCGAATTGCCCCTCACGACCACCTGCGACCGACCGCGGTCAGGCGTCCTGTCCGGCCAGCGCGGGCCCCAGCACGAACTCCGGGTCCACCTGCGCCGTGAGGTCTTCCCCCGCTCGCCCGCTGCCCCACGCCCGCGCGTTGCGCAGGTGGAACTCGACGCCCTGACGCTGGTAGCGAGCCCAATCGCGCCGCTCGGCGTCGACGGTCGCGAGCATCGAGCCCAGCGTCCCGAGGTTGTGCGCCTCGAGTTCGCCGATCGGGCGCGCGCGGCCGCGTTCGGCGGCGCGGACGTGCCGCGAGTTCTCCATCCAGCCCAGCAGGGCGTCGCCGACCTCGTCGCGCAGGAACTCGATGTCCTCGTCCTCGGTCACCTTGTTCCCCACGACGACCAGCCGCACCCCGAAGTCCCGCGCGTAGTCGGCGTACTGCCGGTACACGCCGACGCTGCGCACGGTCGGTTCGCACACCAGGAACGTCACGTCGAACCGCGTGAACAGCCCGGACGCGAACGCGTCGGCGCCGGCGGTCATGTCCATGACCACGTATTCGCCGACGTCGTCGATCATGTGGTTCAGCAGCAGTTCCGCCGCGCCGACCTTCGAGTGGTAGCAGGCGACGCCGAGGTCGTCCTCGTCGAACTGCCCGGTGACACCGAGGCGCACGCCGCCGAATTCGCGGAAACAGGCCTGGAAGATCGGGTTGTCCTCGAACGGCCGGACCAGCCGCGACCCGCGACCCGGCGGGGTCGTCTTGATCATCGAGGCCGCGTCGGCGATCCGCGGGTTGTCGCCGCGCAGGTAGTCCTTGATCAGGCCCATGTTGTCGCCCAGCGTCGGCCACGCGATGGCCTCTTCCTCGCTCGCGCCGAGCGCGACGGCGAGATGCTGGTTGATGTCCGCGTCGATCGCCAGTACCGGTTTCCCGGCTCCGGCCAGGTACGCGGTGAACAGCGACGCCAGCGTGGTCTTGCCGCTGCCGCCCTTCCCGACGAACGCGATCTTCACGCCTCGGCCCTTCCTGTCGTTTTGAAAAGGGTATCGGTTTTCATTTCGGCTCGTAACGTACACCCGACCGGCCCGCGCCCGAACGGGCGATCAACCGGGCCGGAGCGGGATAGGGTTGGGTGGTGCCTCCACTCGTGATCAGGACACACACGGCCGGAGGGGACTTCGGTCACCTGCGAGCCGAGTTCTCGCTGCCGGAGACGTTCGGGCCCGACGTGCTCGCCGAGGCGGAGGCGGCGGTCGTCGACCCGCTCGAGTCCGCGGGGGAACGCGAGGACGCCACCGGTCTGCCCTTCGTCACCATCGATCCGCCCGGTTCGAAGGACCTCGACCAGGCGGTGCTGATCGAGCGCGCCGAGGGCGGTGGCTTCCGGGTGCACTACGCGATCGCCGATCTGGCGGCGTTCATCCCGCCGGGTGGTGCGCTCGACAAGGAGGCACGCCGCCGGGGTCAGACGCTCTACCTGCCCGACGGCAACGTCCCGCTTCACCCGCCGGTGCTGTCCGAAGGCGCGGCGAGCCTGCTGCCGGGGGAGACCCGGCCCGCGGTGCTGTGGACCATCGACGTCGACGCCCAGGGCGAACCGACCGCCACCAACGTCCGCCGCGCGCTTGTCCGGTCCACCGAACAGTTCGACTACGAGACCGTCCAGGCCTCGATCGACGCGGGGAATCCCCATCCGTCGGTCGCGGCGCTGCCGGAGCTGGGCCGCCTGCGCCGCGAACTCGCGGTCCGGCGCGGCGCGGTCGAACTCCAGTTGCCGGAGCAGGAGATCAACGGTGATCCCGATGGTGGCTGGGCGCTGATCCAGCGGCCGCGCAACGACGTCGACGCGTGGAACGCCGAGATCTCGCTGCTCACCGGGATGGCGGCGGCCAAGATCATGATCGACGCCGGGATCGGTGTCCTGCGCACGCTGCCCCAGCCCGACGATGAAGCGATCGAGTGGCTGCGGCGGTCCGCGCAGGCGCTGAACATCGAGTGGCCCGAGGGTGCGAGCGTGTCCGAGTTCCTGGCCGCGCTGGATCCCGGCCAGCCCGCTTCCATGGCGCTTTTCGCCGACACCACAAGGCTTTTGCGGGGCGCCGGGTACACCGCGTTCGACGGCGAACTGCCCGCCTTGACCACGCACGCCGGCATCGGCGGCGCGTATGCCCACGTCACCGCGCCGATCCGGCGCCTGGTCGACCGGTTCGCCACCGAGATCTGCCTCGCCGTGAGCGCCGGCCGCGAAGTGCCCGCGTGGGTCCGTGCGGCGCTCAAGGAGGTGCCGGACCAGATGACCGCGTCCGACACGCTGGCGGCCAAGGTCGAACGCGCCTGCATCGACCAGGTCGAGGTCTGGGTGATGGCCGAGCACATCGGCGGCGAGTTCGGCGCGATCGTCCTGCGCGCGGACGAGACCAAGGCGGAGATCCTGGTCGAGGATCCGCCGGTGATGTCCAAGTGCACGGGCGAAAAACTGCCCGAGGGTGAGCGGATCCGCGTCCGGCTCACCGCGGTGGACGTCACCAAGCGGAAACTGTCCTTCGAGCGCGCATGATCGACGATCTCGGCGAAGTGGTCCCGCTGTCAGGTCCTGCGACGCGGGTGGTTTCGCTCGTGCCGTCGCTGACCGAGGCCGTCGAGGTGAGCGCGCCCGGCAAGCTGGCCGGTGCCACCGACTACTGCACCCACCCGGTCGGCTTGGACGTCCCGAGGGTAGGGGGTTCGAAGTACCCGAACGTGGACAAAGTGCTCGAACTCGCACCGGATCTGGTGCTGGCCAACTCCGAGGAGAACCGGCCGGAGGACGTGGAACGCCTGCGCGCCAACGGGATTCCGGTCTGGGTGATGGAGGCGTCGGCCACCGTGCCCGGCGCGCTGGGCTCGATCAGACGGATTCTCACGCAGGCCTACGACATCACCGAGCCGGAGTGGCTGGTCGAGGCCGAAGAGGTGTGGCGGGAGACCCTGCCGGAGCGGTTCCGGGCGGTCGTCCCGGTGTGGCGGAAACCGTGGATCGTGCTCGGACGTGACACCTTCGGCGGCGACGTCCTGCATCGCGTCGGAATCGGCAACGCCTACGCGGACGACGAAGAGCGCTACCCGCGTCCGAAGCTCGAAGAGCTCCAGGCGCGCTTCGCGGACGAAGACGCGAACCTGCTCGTACTGCCCGACGAGCCCTACGAGTTCACCGCGGACGACGGCCCCGAAGCGTTCCCCGGCGCGAAGTACGTCCTGGTCTCCGGACGCCATCTCACCTGGTACGGCCCTTCGCTCGTCGAGGCCCACTCCCACCTCACGCAACTCGGCACCTCATTGCGATAGTTCGTGCCACGAATCATCGCAACCAGGTGCCGAATTGCGGGGATCAGAGAGTCAGGCCGGTCAGGACGGTGACGCGTTCCTCGGTGAAGTCCGCCATCGCCGACGCGGGGCCCTCGCGGCCGACGCCGGAGTCCTTCACGCCGCCGTAAGGCATCTGGTCGGCCCGGAAGCTCGGCACGTCCCCGACGAGCACGCCGCCGACGCGCAGCTTCGCGGACACGTCGAACGCGGTCGGCAGGTCACGGGTGAACACGCCCGCCTGAAGCCCGAAGCGCGAGTCGTTGATCCGGCGTACGCCGTCCTCCACCGACTCCACCCGCGTGATCGACACGACCGGCCCGAAGACCTCGTCGGCCATCACCGACGCGTTCTCCGGCACGTTCGCGAGCACGGTCGGTTCGACGGTCGCGCCGTCGCGCTTGCCGCCGGTCAGCAGTTCGCCACCGGCGTCGACGGCGGCCGCGACCCACGACTCGACCCGCTCGGCCGCGGCGGTGTTGATCAGCGGTCCGACGTCCACGCCGTCCGCCCGCGGGTTGCCGGTCCCGAGCGCGCGCACCTGCTCCAGCACCTTCGCCTGGAGTTCGTCGTAGACGTCGGCGTGCGCGTACACCCGCTGCACCGAGATGCACGACTGTCCCGCCTGGTACATCGCGAAGGTCGCGATGCGCTGCGCTGCGAAGTCCAAATCCGTCCAATCAGGACAGACGAGTACCGCCGCGTTGCCACCGAGTTCGAGCGCGACGTGCTTGCGCGGAACGCTGTCGCGGATGCCCCAGCCCACCGGCACGGAACCGGTGAACGACACGACCGGCAGTCGCGGATCGGAGACCAGCCGAGCCGATTCCTCGTTGCTGACCGGGAGGATCGACCAGCTCCCGGCCGGAAGGGCGGTCTCGGCCAGGATCTCGCCGAGCAGCAGCGCGGTCAGCGGCGTCGCGGGCGCGGGCTTGAGCACGATCGGCGCGCCGACCGCGATCGCCGGGGCGACCTTGTGCGCCACCAGGTTCAGCGGGAAGTTGAACGGCGTGATGCCCAGCACCGGGCCCTTCGGCACTCGCCGCACGAGCGCGAGCCGTCCGGTGCCGCCCGGGTCGGTGTCGAGCCGCTGCAGGTCACCGGAGAACCGGCGCGCCTCCTCGGCGGCCCAGCGGAACGTCGACGCCGCGCGCCCGATCTCGCCGCGCGACCACTTCAGCGGCTTGCCCGACTCGGCGGTGATCAGCTGCGCGAGCTCTTCGGACCGCTCACCCAAAACTCGGGACACGTGGTCCAACGCCCCCGCCCGGACGTGCGCGGGCAGCGTCGCGAACTCATCCTGGACGTCGTGCGCGGCCTGGACCGCGGTCTCGATGTCCGAAGAGGACGGAACGTGGTGCGAGCCCGCCTCGCTGCTGTCGAAGGAGTGGCGGACGACGATGGTCTCGTCGCTGGTGACCGGCTTTCCGGCTACCCAGAAAGGAAAGGTACTCACTTGGAGGCCTCCGTACGGACAGCGTGCTCGAGGACGGACAGGCCCTCTTCGAGCAGTTCGGTGGACAGGGACAGCGGCGGCAGCAGGCGGACGACGTTGCCGTAGGTGCCGCAGGTGAGGACGACGACCCCGGCCTGGTGACAGGCCTGCGCGACCCGTTTGGTCAGGTCGGCGTCGGGTTCGGTGGTGCCGGGCTTGACGAACTCGGCGGCCAGCATCGCGCCGCGGCCGCGGACGTCGCCGATCACGCCGGTCTCCTCGGCCAGCGCCCGCAGCCGCGGCAGTACCGTGTTCTCGATGCGTTTCGCCGACGCCGCGAGGTTCTCCTGGCGCATGACCTCGATCGAGCCGAGCGCCGCGGCGCACGCGATCGGGTTACCGCCGTAGGTTCCGCCGAGCCCGCCCGGCGGGACGGCGTCGAGCAGTTCCGCGCGGCCGGTGACGGCGGCAAGGGGCAGCCCGCCCGCGATGCCCTTGGCGGTCGCGATCAGATCGGGCACGACGTCCTCGTGCGTGGACGCGAACCACTCGCCGGTGCGGCAGAAGCCGGTCTGCACCTCGTCCGCGACGAACACGACACCGTTCTCGGTGCACCAGCGGGAGAGCGCGGGCAGGAAACCGGGAGCGGGCTCGATGAACCCGCCCTCACCCTGCACCGGTTCGAGGACGACGGCCGCGACCTGGTCGCCGCCGATCTGCTTCTCGATGCGGTCGATGGCGATGCGCGCCGCTTCGGGACCGGACAGGCCGTCGCGGTACGGGTACGACCCCGGCACCCGGTAGACCTCGGGCGCGAACGGGCCGAAACCGTGCTTGTAGGGGATGGACTTCGCGGTCAGCGCCATCGTCAGGTTGGTGCGGCCGTGGTAGGCGTGGTCGAACACGACGACCGCCTGGCGGCCGGTCGCGGCGCGGGCGATCTTCACCGCGTTCTCGACGGCCTCGGCGCCGGAGTTGAACAGCACCGAACGCTTCTCGTGGGTGCCCGGCGTCAGCTTGTCGAGTGCTTCGCACACCTCGACGTACCCCTCGTACGGCGTGACCATGAAACACGTGTGCGTGAACAGGCCCACCTGCTCGCGGACGCGGTCCACGACGGCGGGGGCGGCGTGGCCGACGTTGGTCACCGCGATGCCGGAACCGAAGTCGATGAGGACGTTGCCGTCGGCGTCGGTGAGCAGGCCGCCCTCGGCCGAGGTGATGTAGACGGGCAGCACCGAACTCACGCCCGCGGCGACGACGCCGGCGCGGCGCTCCTGCAAGGCGCGCGAGGCGGGGCCGGGAATCTCGGTGCGCAGCCTGCGCTGGGTTTCGGTGGTGACGGTCACGGCCAGACTCCTGCGGACGCGAGGGACGGGGTCGCTCTCCAGGATGAGAGCCGGGCCGGTCCGCGTCAGCTCGACATCTTGTCGATATCGAGGCGTAGAATTGGACAACATGGCACTGACGCTCCGCGCCCTCGCGGCCGAACGCCCGCTGGGCCTGCGCGTGCGTGCGGCCGAGGCCGGGCTCGACCGGCCGATCGGCTGGGTCCACCCCACCGAACTGACCGATCCGCAGGCCTTCCTCGAAGGCGGCGAACTGCTGCTCACCACCGGCCTCTCCCTCGATGAGATCACCGCGCCGGAGTACATCCGGCGGCTCGTCGACGCGGGGGTGGCGGGGCTCGGTTTCGGAGTCGGCCTCAGCCACGAAAGCATTCCTCGGTCCCTTGTGGACACCGCCGAAGAGGTGGGGCTCCCGGTACTCGAAGTGCCGAGGAAGACGCCGTTCATCGCGATCACGCGCGCGGTCTCCCGCGCGGTCGCCGCCGACGAGTACGCCTCGCTCGTGCGCACCGGCAAGGGACAGCAGGAACTGACCAGGACCGCTGTCGGCAAAGGCGGCACTGGGGGAGTGGTGCGCAAACTGGCGAAACTGGTCGACGGCTGGGTGCTCCTGCTCGATTCGGCGGGCGCCGTCACCGAAGCGTCGCCCGCGTCGGCCAGGCACTTCGCCGACGAAGTGCGGGAAGACCTCGGGCGGCTGCGCGCGGGCACGCTGGTGACGGCGGTGGGGGAGGACGAGGTCGTCCTGCAAACGCTCGACACCCGGGCACGCGGCGTGCTCGTCGTCGGCACCCGGGAACCGCTCGACGCCGCAGGCCAGCACATCGTCAACACCGCGGTGTCCCTGCTTTCCCTTGCGCTGGAACAGAACCGGGAACACGTCGTCGCGCTCCGACGACTGCGGTCGGGGCTGTGCGACCTGCTCGCCGCGGGACACACCGACCTCGCCACCAGGACGATGAAGACACTCTGGGGTGGTGTGCCGGAACCGCCGTGGCCGGTCCTCGCCGTCACAGGTCCCGCCGCGGCCCGCCGTTCGCTCGCCGACGCGCTCGACGCCGAAACGTCCGGAGAGAAGGTTTTCTTCGGTGAGTCCGGCGCGTTCGTGGTCGCGCTCGGCGACGTGGAGGTGGTCTCGCGGTTGGCTTCCCGTATCGGAGGGCTGCACGCCGGGCTGTCCGACGCGGTGTCCACAGTGGATTTTCCGGCCGGTCTCCGCCAGGCGAAGCAAGCGGCGGAAGCGGCGAAGGCCGAGCGGGCACCGTTGGTCCGGTTCGCGGAATACGCCGGGCGTGGCTTCCTGGAGATGGTCGATTCCCAAGCGGCGCAGGCGTTTTCGGACAGACTGCTGGCGCCGCTGCGGCAGCATGACGAAACCGGCCGAGGTGAACTGGTCGCCTCACTGACCTGCTGGCTCGAACACCACGGTCATTGGGATCTGGCGTCCGCACGGCTTGGCGTGCACCGGCACACCCTGCGCAATCGCGTGCGCAAGGTCGCCGAACTGACCGGCCGCGACCTCGATTCCCCCGGCGTACGCGCCGAATTCTGGCTCGCGCTGCAGGTCAGCCCCCGGACCTGACCAGCGCGATCGGCGAGTCCCCGCACCGTCGTAGCGTGGCGCCGTTCTCGGTGGTGACCGGTTCCGCGCCGGAGGACCACCACGCCGGGACGTCGACGTCGCGCACCAACGAGCCGGTCGCCTGGCGCGCGTTGTTCGAGACGATCACCCTGCCCTGCGCGTTGACGAGCGCCGCGCGGCCGCCGAGCGTGCGCAGTTTCGGCTGCAACAGGCGCTCGACCTCGCGTACGTAGATGTCCGCGCCGACGACCCCCGCGAACTCTCCGTCGCGCTGGACGGGAACGGTGAAGGTCAGCGTGTACTCGTCGGTGCAGAGGTAGTCGACGTACGGTCCGTTGATGTGGCGGCGGCCGGTGTCACGCGGGACGGTGAACCACGATTGCCGGGTGTAGTCGAGGAAGTTGTCACTGGCCGGGTCGAGGCTGATGACCAGCTGCACGGGTTCGGCGTCACCGGTCTCGGTCCACCATTCGAAGCCGAATTCCTGATCGGCCAGCGCGTTCGGCGCGCTGATGAACCCGGCGCCGACGACCAGGCCGCCGAGGACGTCGAAGACCTGCGGACGGAGCCGGGTCAGGTCGTCGGCGGTGGCATCGGCGGAGGCGGCCAGCAGCGCCTCGGTGACGGCCAGTACCGGCTTCAACCTCCCGAAGACATCCTCGACCAGGCCGGATACCTGTTCTACGACCTCGGAACCGGCGGACGGTGTGTCGTTCACGATGCTCACCTCGGATGCGCGGATGCCGCAGCTTAAGGGGCCAGAAGGTCTAAATGCACGTCCGCCAGCCGGTCTATCGCCTCGAGGATGTGTTCCTCGGTGAGCTTTCTGGCCAGCTCGCCGTCGCCCTGTGCGATGGCGGCGGTGATCGCGCGGTGTTCGGCGTAGGCGTTCTCTCGGGTGCCGTGCGGTTCGAGCGGCAGCCAGAGCAGCCCGCCTCGCTCGCTCTGCAACTGCACTTCCTCTCGGGTCAGCCGCGGTGACTGCGCGGCCGCGGCGACTTCGAGGTGGAACTGGCGTTCGGCGCGCGACGCCTCCGCGCCTGTCGCGATGCGGATGTCTTCGGTCGCCAGTTCGAGCCGCTCGATGTCCTCGGGCGAACTCCGCTCGGCGGCGAGTTTGGCCGCGGCGCCGGCGATGGCCAGGTAGTGGTCGCCGACGTCGCGCAGATCCGACAGCGAAACCGTGCGAAGGCGTTCTCGCCACGAAGCGGCCGAAGGGTCCACAGGCGTCTTCACGAAACTTCCGCCGCCTCGCCCGCGTCGCGTCTCGACAAGGCCCTGCTGTCGCAAGGCCACGAGCGCTTCGCGAACGGTCACGGTGGAGACGCCGAACTGGGCGGCCAGTTCGGCTTCGCTCGGCAGCTGTTCCGAGTCGGCCAGCAGTCCGAGCGTGATGGCGTCGACCAGCCGCGCGGTGACCGCTTCCGCCCGGCCGATCTGGTCGAGTGGCGCGAACATCGCTGACCGCGCGCTGTGCGACATCCCCTTACGCATGGTGGCCCTTCGCCCGTACCGCTACCCGATGGAACCAATCTTGCCCCATCGTCTCGTCCTTTAACATCTGGACTTATATGTTTTAGCTCGCTTGCCGCCCCAAAGGGAGCAAGGGACCTTTGCTATCGCCTCACGTCCCCAGGCCCAGTAGCCAGGAGCTTTCGTGCAGCAGTTGAAGCACTTCATCGGCGGTGAGTACACCGGATCCGACTCGGGCGAGGTCGCCGACATCGTCGATCCCGTCACCGGTCGCCCGTATTGCACCGCCGCCGTCGCCGGACCCGAAGACGTCGAAGCGCGCGCGGACGGCCTCGTGCTCGTCGAACACCGGCAAGCCGATCGCGCTCACCGCGGCGGAAGAACTGCCGATGATCGTCGACCAGTTGCGGTTCTTCGCGGGGGCCGCGCGTGTCCTGGAAGGACGGTCGGCGGGCGAATACATGGAAGGGCATACCTCTTTCGTCCGCCGAGAACCGATCGGCGTGTGCGCGCAGGTTACGCCGTGGAACTACCCGCTGCTCATGGCGGTCTGGAAGATCGCCCCCGCGCTCGCCGCGGGGAACACCGTGGTGCTCAAACCTGCTCTTCGCCGAGATCTACGCCGAATTCCTGCCGCCCGGCGTGCTCAACGTGATCTGCGGCGACCGCGACACCGGACGGGCGCTCGTCGAACACGAGATCCCCGCGATGGTGTCCATCACCGGGTCCGTTCGCGCCGGGATCGAAGTCGCCGCTTCGGCGGCGAAGGACGTTAAGCGCGTCCACCTCGAACTAGGAGGCAAGGCGCCCGTACTGGTCACCCTCGGGACCGGACTGGAGACCCTGCCGATCTGGATCCTGAACAACCTGATCCGGCCGAACCAGGCACCGATCGTCAACGTCGTGGCGGCGGTACTGATCCTGGCTTCGACGGTGCCGGTGTACCTGGCGCAACGTCTTTCCGGTGACACGACTTCCGGTGGTCGTTTGTAGACGAACGCCGGTGCGGCCCGAAAGCCGCACCGGCGCTCTATTCACTCAGTATCGACGGTCTTCGATCGCTCCCGTCGATCCGTTGTAGGTGATGTAGCCATTCTGGAAGTCGCTGCGCTTACCGGTCGGCGTGTTGTACTCACCGCTGGTCGGAAAGCCGAGATAGGACGTCTCCCAGCCGAGGTCCCGCCAGCGAAGACGGATCGCCCCCTTGACCTCCCACGCGTTGTTCGTACCCGCTCGCCAGTAGATCGAGTGCTCGAAGCCACCCTGGACGAAGTGGTTGTACTTCCCGGTGTTGCCCGGTGTCCACGTCTCGTCGGTCTTCGGGTAGCCGAGTCCGTTCTCCCAGCCGACGGCCGCGTAGCGCGCACGGATCAGTCCGTGGACTTCGTAGGCGCGTGTCGAAGGTGTCCAATAGATCGAGCCTGCTTGGCTGAAGTGGTTGTATCTGCCCACACCGTCCGGGGTTCGGCTCTCGTCCGTGGTGGGGTATCCGAAGTACCTCTCCCACCCGAGTGCCTGCCACTTGTCCCGGATCTCGCCCTTGACATAGTGCGCTCCGGTCGCGGCCGTCCAATAGATCGACGAGCCGACAAAGTGGTTGTACCGGCCGATGCCGTCCGGTGTCGCCGCCTGATCGGTGATCGGGTGACCGAGCAGGCCGGCTTCCGCTCCGGTCTCGAGCCATTTGTCGCGGATAGGACCGTAGATCGCCACCGCTCCGGAAGCCGGTGTCCAGTAGATCGTCCCGGCACCGGTCGTGGGGTCGCCTTCGAAGTGGTTGAAGCGGCCGTCACCCGCTTTGCCCGGGGTTTCGTCCGTGGTCGGGACTCCGAGGAAGGCATGCGCGCCGAGGGCGACGTACTTTTCGTGGATCGCGCCGGAGACGGCGGTCACGCCGGTCCGCGGTGTCCAGTAAAGACGTCCGTTGGCGTAAGGCTGCCAATGAACGTCGCCTTCGATGATCTCGATCCCCGTCGCGGCACCCAGCTTCGCCCGCAGGCCGGCGTCTTCGGCGTAGCGCTTCTCGATGGGCGACTGGTAGTCGGCTCGTACCTGCATCCCGCCCGTCGGCACCAGGAACTGCCGCTGCGGAGAGGGATCGTGGTTGTCCCCCCATTCCGTGAACCGCGCTCCGTCGAACGCCTCGGACGGTGCGGTGATCGAGACCAGGGAACCGACGGTCACCAGCCTGTTTAGGGCCTGGCCCTGGCCTCTGCCCACGTCGAACCGGGCTTCACGCGATCCGCCGATCCAAACCCTGGCCAGCCTCGGCAGGGCGACGTACCGCGCCCTGTTCACGACACCGCGGCTGTTGGACACGGAGGCGGTGAAGACGACCTTGCCATCGTTGTCGTCCGGGTAATGCAGCCAGAAGCTCGGCCCCGAACCGGTGCGCAGCACGCTGGTCGTGCAGCTGTCCTGATTCGGGCAGACCACCCTTTCCGCGGTCCAGTTCACGGTGAGCGGCCCGTCGACGGGATCGCTCGCCTCCGCCGTCAGCGTGATCGGTTCCCTCGCCGGGAAGCGCGCGTCCAATCCCGGTGAGGACATCAGGACCGTCGGGCCGAAGGTGTTGGGGGTGACGGACTGGGTCGTGGTCGTCGCCGTCCCGTGGATGTCCCTCGTGGTCAGGGTGACGGTCACCTTCTCGGCCGCGGGGGCGTAGACGTGGGGCACTATGCGTCCGGTCCCGGTACCGCCGTCGCCGAAGTCCCATTCGTAGCCGATGTCGTCGAAATCCGGATCCATCGAAGTGCTCGCGTCGAACCAAACCGTGCGGCCACCGGGGGAGTAGGCGGCGTCGAAGGACGCCGTGGGGGCCTTGTTGCCCGGAAGGTGGCTCAACCGCCGCAGGGTCGAGGTGCTCGCGTCGGCCACCACGATGTCCCCGTTGGGCGCGGTCGCGAGGGCGACAGGGGCGCCGATCCCGGAGGCGAGCGCCGTTGGCTGATCGACCACCTGCCCGGCACTGTCGAACCGTAGGGTCGACAGGGTGCCCGCGCCTTTGTCCGCCACGAAATGGCG
Source organism: Amycolatopsis sp. cmx-11-12 (assembly GCF_046269425.1). Lineage (NCBI taxonomy): Bacteria > Bacillati > Actinomycetota > Actinomycetes > Pseudonocardiales > Pseudonocardiaceae > Amycolatopsis > Amycolatopsis sp. cmx-11-12. The sequence continues at coordinate 62,417 of NZ_JADNQM010000041.1, forward strand.
CCCACGGTAGGGCTCCGGATACGACGTACCGGCGTAGAAGACCCCGCCGAGAAGGACGCCGTTCGCCTGACGGGCCGTTTCCGTCAGCGGCGCGGTGTTCAGCACGCCGCCGCACTCGGTCAGGTCGCGGTAACCGGGTGTCTTGCCGTTACCTTCCCAGCACGGCCATTTCAGGTTCTGGCCGGGCAGGGCGATGTTCACCTCGTCCCGGGCCGCCCAGCCGTTGTCCGTGACGACGATCCCGCCACGCTGGTCGAGTGTGATCCGCGGATCCCGGAGGCCGCTGAGGTAGTTGCGGCTGCGCCAGGAGTCCGGCGCGTTCCTGTCGTAGAAGGGATTGCCGCGGAAGCCGACACCGTCCGTGGTGACCCGCAGGATTTTCCCGGTCGGCTGACCCGGGTCCAGCGCGCGCAGCGCGAACTTGTCCACGGTGTCCTTGGTGGCGGTCTCGGGTGCCTGGTCGGCCGTGTTGTCGCCGACCGCGATCCAGAGCACTTCACCGGACGGATCCACGGCGAGATCCTGGATTCCCCGGCTGTCGGAGTTCGCGGGGATCTGAAGCACCAGTTTTTCGTTGGTGAGCCCGGTCGGCCCGTCCATTCCCTGAACCTGCCATTGGCTGACGCGGAAAGCCCGGTCGCCCCCGCCGGTCGACAGGGCTCGCGCGGTGTAGATCGTCCGGCTGGTGGCGTAATTCGGGTCCACCGCGATGCTCGTCAAGCCGAGCGAGCCTCCGGTGTAGACCGGGAGCGACGCGATTTCATTCGGCTGACCGCCCTTCGGCGTCCACCGTACGGAGCCCTGCCTGCCGGCGGTGAGGACGCTGCCGTCGGGCAGATAGGCCATATCGGTGAGCTCACCGGCAGGCTGCCCGGTCGGCGTGTCGGTCAACACGAACCCGGGTGGCAGTACTGGTGCCGCTTCGGCGACGGGTGCCGTGACGACCGTGACGCCGAGAGCGGTCAAGACGGCTGTCGCGGCGGCGATGGATCTTCGAGAACGCATCGGACCTGCTTTCTTCGGACGAAGAGAGCTCCTGATGGCGTGAGATCGCGCGCAGGCCGAAGGAGGTATGTCGCGGCCACGGCATGGTGCTACGCGACGATCAAGACACCCGGATCCCCCCAAGGACGATGATCAAGGGGAACGCTATTGGTCTGGACCCGGCTTGTCATCGGCCATCTGCCGGAGTCAGCGAAGCCGGAAGGAATCCGTCGCGTCCCGAAGCGCCGCCAGCATCCCCGGATCCGTCACCGCGTGACCGGCCGCCTCCACCAACTCCAGCTTCGAGTCCGGCCAGGCCTGGTGCAGCTCATAAGCCGTCACCGGCGGACATACCGCGTCGTACCGACCCTGCACGATCACGCCGGGAATCCCCGACAGCTTCCCGGCCTCCCGGATCAGCTGCCCATCCTCAAGCCAGGCCCCATGGCAGAAGTAGTGCAACGCCAGCCGCGCGAAGGTGAGGGCGAAGTCCGGCGACGCGTACTGGTTGTGGAAGCCCGGATCCGGGCGCAGGCAGACGATCGCGCCTTCCCAGACGCTCCAGGCGATGGCGGCACGCTCCCGAATCACCCGATCGGAGTGGTAGACGAGTTCGCGGTAGGCCGACAGAGGGTCGTCGCGGCGATCTTCGGGGATCGGTGCGAGGAAGGCTTCCCATTCGCGGGGGAAGAGGTTCGCGGCGCCGCCGTTGTAGATCCAGTCGAGTTCGTTGCGGCGGGCGGTGAAGACGCCGCGCAGGATGATTTCGCTGACGCGGCTCGGGTGGGTTTCGGCGTAAGCGAGGGCGAGAGTCGCGCCCCACGAGCCGCCGAAGAGCTGCCATTGTTCGAGATTCAGTCGTTCGCGCAGCTTGTCCATGTCCGAGACGAGGTGCCAGAGGGTGTTGACCGACAGGTCGACGTCCGGTTCGCCGATATGCGGAGTGCTGCGGCCGGCGCCGCGCTGGTCGAACAGGATGATCCGGTAGGCCTCGGGGTCGAAATGCCGCCGAGCCATGGGCGAGATGCCGCTACCAGGGCCTCCATGCAGGACGACCACCGGTTTGCCGTCCGGGTTCCCGGCTTCCTGGCAGTAGATCCGGTGCCCGTCGCCGACGTCGAGCATGCCCTCGGCGCGCACATGGATCGGCGGGTACAGGTCATCCATAAGGACACTCTGCCCGAATCGGCGAGTGTCGGAAGGGTGGGGGCCCGCCCCCGCCGCCGGGCTGAGCGGGCCCCCGGTCTTCGGTCGCGTCAGCAGCCCGCCGTGGCGGTCACGTTCGCGAATCCCTTCCCGGCACCGGTCACCTTGTTGCTCGCGCAGACCTTGTTCCCCGTAGCGGCCTTCACGAGATAGAAGCCGTACGCGTAACTGGACTGCACGTCCGCGGTGTTGCCGGAGAAGGTGTTGTCGCGGCCCCAGCCGTCGAGCTGGACATGGACCTCGAAGCCGCCGTAGGTCGCGTTGTGCACGAAGACCTTGCTGCCCCGGTTGTCCGCGACCACGTAGTTGTTGCCCTTCATGTCCACCCAGCTGTCGGCGAAGTGCTCGCCGCTCTGCCCGGTCCCGTCGAAGACGTTGCCACGCAGTTCGCCGCCGGTGGTGCCTTCCTTGATGTCGATCGACTCGGCCCGCACGTTCGGGCCGATCTTGTTACCGAGCGCCTTGTTGCGGTCGCTCCGGTCCGGCGTGCCGCCCGGCCAGTTGCCCTTCGCGGAACCGAAGTAGATGCCTTCGCCGTAGCCCGCGTACTCGCGGCCAGTGTCGGTGACCTCGGAGTTCTTCACGATGTTGTCGGTGCTCGTGTACTGGAAATGGATGCCTTCGTGACCGACGCCGGTGACCTTGATGCCGTCGACGATCGTGTTCTTGACGCCGGTCGCCATCAGGCCCTTCTGGCCACCGGTGAGAGTGAAGCCGGTCAGGTTCCAGTAACTACCGGTGAGCTCGAGCGTGCGCCCGGCCGAGGCCTTGATGACCGCGCTTCGCGGACCCTTCAGCGTGATGCGACTGCCGGAGGTGCCGCTCTTCGCCGCCTTGAAGTTGCCCGTGAAGGTCGTGTTGGCCGCGAGTTCGATGACAGTGCCGGGAGTGACCGAAGCGAGCGCCGCCGTCAGCTGCTCCGAAGTCCCTACGCGGACCGTCGCGGCCTGTGCGGGATACGCCGCCAGGGTCGACAGCAGAACGGCACCGGTCGCGATGGCCAGAACCCGCTCACGAACACGCATCCGTGGTCCTCCTCATCGAGGGATCGAAGCTCGGTCGTGGCGGCGACGGCTAGACCGTAAGGCAGCTCTCGAATGCGAGTCAAGGACATGATTGAAGTTCATATACATGAACGACTAAAGAAGGGTCGGCGCGCACGGGCCACCCCGAAAGAGAGCAAGGGACCTTTGCTATCGCGGGCGACGGGACGGGGGGGGTGTGTGGAAATAGGGACGTTGAGTGTCCCTATTTCCACACACCCTGTACGCCGCGTAGTGGTGCTGACTGGCTGTGTGGATTTTGGTGCGTTGGATGACCCGAAATCCACACAGTCACCGCAGCCGTCCCGGCTGTGCTGCGTGCGGAGAGAGCAAGGGACCTTTGCTATCGCCCTCCCCAACGGGAGTGATAGCAAAGGTCCCTTGCTCTCTTTTCGCAGGTCAGGGGCGACTCAGTCGTGGAAAGAGTGCTCCGAAGCCGGGAATTCACCTCGCCGGACGTCCTCCGCGAACGCCGTCGCGGCCCCGGCCAGCACGCCCGCCAGATCGGCGTACTTCTTCACGAACCGGGGTGTCTTGCCGCGCCGGAGCCCGGCCATGTCCTGCCAGACGAGCACCTGCGCGTCGCAATCCGGCCCGGCGCCGATACCGACGGTCGGGATCCTCAGTTCGTGCGTGATCCGCTTCGCCGCTTCGGCGGGCACCATCTCCATGACGACCGCGAAGGCGCCTGCCTCCTCCAGGGCGAGCGCGTCGGCGAGCAGCGCGTCAGCCGCTTCGCCGCGTCCCTGGACTCGGTAACCGCCGAGATTGTGTTCACTCTGCGGGGTGAACCCGATATGTCCCATCACCGGGACGCCGGCCGAGGTCAGCGCCTCGACATGCGGCGCGAACTTCCGCCCGCCTTCGAGTTTCACCGCGTGCGCACGGCCTTCCTTCATGAACCGCACCGACGTCTCCAGCGCCTGCTGCGGCGAAAGCTGGTACGAGCCGAACGGCAGATCGGCCACGACCAGCGCCCGCTTCACCGAGCGGGTCACCGCCCGGACCAGGGGAAGCAGCTCGTCCACGGTCACCGGAAGTGAGGTGTCGTAGCCGAAGACGTTGTTCGCCGCGGAATCCCCGACGAGCAGCACGGGAATGCCCACCTCGTCGAACAGCGCGGCGGTGTACATGTCGTAGGCGGTGAGCATCGGCCAGGTTTCGCCGCGCTCTTTCAAATCGCGAAGGTGATGTACGCGGACTTTCTTCCCAGATGTGGCCTGGGGCGCCGCGCCGGTTCCGTACGGAGCGGCGAGTTCGCCAGAATCCTTTTCGGTGGCAGACATCCTTGTCGACCGTCCTTCCCTCGAGGCCTCGAAGAGGTCCCCGGGTCGTGGAGCTGAACAGATCAAAGCCTGACACGCGGGGATTGCGCCCCCAAGGTCGTGCGACCAGCTTCACACTGCGGTGTTCCGGCAGCGTCACGCCTCCGGACGACCAAATCGAGACCAGAGGATGATGATCGTTGACAACCACACAGGGTTGTGTGACGTCAAGTAGTAGCAGCTGTCGATCACCTGTGTGTACCCCGAAAGGCCAGTATGGGAAACCCAGCGAGCCGTGTCCCGCCGTGGAAGGCGAGGGCGGGCGGCATCGTCGCCACTCTTGTGCAGCTCGCGGCCGTGTTCTCCGTGATCCTCCTCCTCGCCGGCGGCGTGAAGGGGCCGGTGCTCAAGGCAGGTGACGTCGCCTTCTCGGCGCTGAGCATCCCGACGAACGCGAGCCTCGTGATCGTCCTGCTGCTCGTCGTTCTCGGCGCCGCGCTCCGCCGACGCAAACGCGCCGCCCTTTACACGCTGCTGCTGTTCCAGGTCGGCGGCATGGCGGTGACCCTGGCCTTCCAAGCCGCCCTGTTGTGGTGGCCCGAACTGCTGAAACTGGGGCCGTGGCAGGTCCGGCACATCCCGCACCAGGTGTGGGTGCTGGCGATCGCCGACCTGATCTCGATCGGCATGATCGCGCTCCTGTGGATCCTGCGGCCCGCGTTCCCCGCCCGGCTCGCGCCGAGCGCGTGGCGCGACGGCCTCACCATGCTGTTCGGCGGGCTGGCCGCGGTCATCCTCGTCGGCTGGGGACTGAGCGAGGCCTTCCCCGGTCGTCTCGCGGACACCTGGGCGCGGTTCGCCTGGGTCGTCAACCACACGACCGGTGAGAACATCCAGCTCCGCCGGGTCGGCATCGGCGAAGGACCCGCCTGGCTCGATCTCGTGCTCGACCTCAGCGCCACCGCCGTCGCGACGGCCGCTCTGTACACGCTCTTCCGCGGCGTACGCAGCCGTCGTTTGAGGACAGACGAGGAAGAACTGCGCGTACGCCGCCTTCTCGCCGAACACGGCGAAGACGACTCTTTGGGCTATTTCGCCACGCGGCGCGAGAAGAGCGTCGTCTTTTCACCCAACGGCCGCGCCGCCGTCGCCTACCGAGTGCTCGCGGGCACCAGCGTCGCGAGTGCCGATCCCATCGGCGATCCCGACGCCTGGCCCGACGCGGTCCGCGCCTGGCTGAACGAAGCACGCACCTACGGCTGGACCCCTGGAGTGCTCGGCGCGAGCGAACGCGGCGCGAAGACCTACGCCGACGCGGGTCTGCGCGCGCTGGAAATCGGGGACGAAGCGGTCCTCGACGTCCGGGACTTCAGCCTCGCCGGGCCGGAACGCCGCTCGGTCCGGCAAGCGGTCAAACGGATCGAACGGGCCGGATACACCACGAAAGTCCGGCGGCACAGCGAAATCCCGGCCGACGAAATGGCTCGGCTGCTGTTGCAGGCGCAGCAATGGCGCGGCGCGGAGACCGAGCGCGGGTTCTCGATGGCGCTCGGCAGGCTCGGCGATCCGAGTGACGGCCGGAGCGTGATGGTCGAGGCGTACGACGCCCGAGGCGAGCTGCGCGGCATGCTGTCGTTCGTCCCTTGGGGCCGTCGTGGGTTGTCGCTGGACTTGATGCGGCGCGACCGTGACGCCGAGAACGGCCTCAACGAATACATGATCGCCGAGGTCGTGGCGGCGAGCTCACACCTTGGCGCACAACGGATTTCGCTGAACTTCGCGATGTTCCGCGCCGTCTTCTCCGAGGGGGAGCGGATCGGCGCGGGTCCGGTGCTCCGCGCCTGGCGCGGTGTTCTCAGCATGGCGTCGCGCTTCTTCCAGCTGGAATCGCTCTACCGGTCCAACGCCAAGTACGGCCCCGACTGGGAACCGCGATTCCTGTGCTACTCCTCGGCTCGACGGCTGCCGCGGGTCGGTATCGTCGCGGGCGCGCTCGAAGGTTTCGTCCCGACAGGACGGTCAGGTCGGGCACTGAAACTGGAGACGGTCACCGACGAATTCGTCGCCGAAGTCCATCGTATCGACGCGAACGCGGCCACCCCGGCACCGAAGCAGGTGCGGCGCCCGGACCAGGTCCGCGTGCGGATGGCGAAGCTGGATCGTTTGCGGGAAGCCGGGATCGACCCCTACCCGGTCGGTTTCGCCCGGGAGGATCTGCTCGGCGAGGTCGTCGCCAAATTCGGCGACCTGAGCACGGACGCCCACACCGGTCACCGGGTCAGCGTCGCCGGCCGGGTGCTCGCGATGCGCAACCTCGGCGGACTCTGTTTCGCCAGGGTCAAGGACTTCAGCGGCGAGATCCAGCTGATGCTCGACGCCTCTGTGCTCGATCTCGGCGGCTGGCGGCGGGGCGTCGACCTCGGCGATCACGTCGGCGTGAGCGGGCAGGTCGTGACGTCGCGTCGCGGCGAGCTTTCCGTGCTCGTCGACGAGTGGACGGTGACGGCGAAGAGCCTGCATCCGTTGCCGGACAAGCGAAAGGGTCTCACCGACCCGGAGACGCGAGTGCGGCAGCGCTACCTCGACCTCGCGGTGAACCCGGATTCGACGGCGATGCTGCGGATGCGGTCGACCGTGGTGCGCGCGGTGCGGGAACGGCTGCACCAGGGCGATTACCTCGAAGTCGAGACGCCGATGTTGCAGACCGTGCATGGCGGCGCCAACGCCCGCCCGTTCGTCACCCATATCAACGCCTACGACATGCGGATGTACCTCCGGATTGCGCCCGAGTTGTACCTGAAACGGCTGTGCGTGGCCGGGGTCGAGCGGGTTTTCGAGCTGAACCGGAACTTCCGCAACGAAGGTGTCGACGCGACGCACAACCCCGAATTCACCATGCTGGAGGCGTACCAGGCGTATGCCGACTACAACACGATGCGAACGCTGACGCGTGAACTCGTGCAGCACGCCGCTGAGGCCGCGTACGGCGCGCAGGTCGTGCGCCGCCCGGGGCCGGACGGGGAGGTCGTCGAGTACGACATCTCCGGTGACTGGCCGGTGATCCCGGTCCACGAAGCCGTTTCGGCGGCGCTCGGAGCGAAGATCGACGCGGGTACCTCGGTCGCCGAACTCCAGCGGCTGTGCCGCGCGGCGGGAGTGCCGGTGAACGAGGAGGCCGGGCACGGCGACCTCGTGCTGAAGGCGCACGAGCATCTTGTCGAAGGCTCGACCGTGATGCCGACCTTCTACACCGACTACCCGACGGACGTCTCGCCGCTGACCCGGCAGCATCGCGTGGATCCGCGGCTGGCCGAGCGGTGGGACCTGATCGCGTTCGGCTCCGAGGTCGGCACGGCCTACACCGAACTGACCGACCCGCTCGAACAGCGGCGGCGGCTGGAGGCGCAGTCGCTGCGCGCGGCGAGCGGGGACGTCGAGGCGATGGAACTGGACGAGGACTTCCTGCTCGCGCTCGAACACGGCATGCCGCCGACCGGCGGACTCGGCATCGGCGTCGACCGGCTGCTGATGATGCTGACCGGGGCTTCGATCCGGCAGACCGTGCTGTTCCCGTTCGTGCGTCCCCAGTCGTAGCGGCAGCGGGAGAGCAAGGGACCTTTGCTATCGCTCGTTAGCCTCACTAACGAGCGATAGCAAAGGTCCCCTGCTTCCTCACTGAATCGGCCCGAGACCGCGTTCCGGATGTAAAGATCTCCTTCCCGATGGAAGGAGCCATCATGGCTGGAAACGTTCCCCCGGTCGCCGACGAGCGCGAAGGTCTCCTCGCCTACCTCGAGCAGCAGCGGCACGTCCTGCGCATCGCGGCACACGGCCTCACTGAAGAACAGGCCAGAGCCGTTCCGACCAAAAGCTCCCTGAGCGTCGGTGGCCTGATCAAGCACACCGCGTTCGTCGAAGACGGCTGGATCGACATCGTCCTCCAGAAGCCTGCGAAGCCGATGGAAGAGACGATGAAGGACTACGAAGCCGGCTACGTGATGACGCCGGACGAGACGATCGAAAGCGTCTTCGCGCGCTACGACGAGGTCGCCCGCCGTACTGCGGACGTCATCGCCGGGATCGCCGACCTGGGCCAGCCGGTCCCGGTGCCGAAGGGTGTGCCCTGGTATCCGCAGGACGTCGACGCCTGGTCGGTCCGCTGGGTGCTCTTCCACCTCATCGAGGAGACCGCGCGGCACGCCGGGCACGCCGACATCATCCGCGAGCACATCGACGGCGCGACCGCCGTCCCGCTGATGGCCGCCGCGGAAGGCTGGCCGGAGACGCCCTGGCTCAAGCCGTGGTCGCCGGCCGCGACCGTGTAGGCCGTGTCCGGTGAGTCTGTTCGCGGTCTTCGCGCCCAGGCGGTCCCTGACGGCACGTCAGGAACCACCTAAATCACGAAGCCCATCGAACAGATTCACCGGACACGGCCTAGAACAACGTCGGTTCGTCCGCCAAAGCGCCTTCGATGACCAGCATCCGGCGCTTGGTGGCGACCCCTCCTCTCGCGGAGAACCCACCGTCCTTGCCACCCGCGGCGAGCACGCGGTGGCACGGCACGATGATCGGGAACGGGTTGCGCCCCATCGCCTGCCCCACGGCCTGCGCCCCGCCGGGCATGCCGAGGATGTTCGCGATGTCGCCGTAGGTCAGCGTCTTCCCGGCGGGGATCGAGCGGATGAATTCGTAGACCCGGTGATGGAACTCCGGCACGCCCTCGTAGTCGAGTTCGATGCCGGTGAGGTCCGTGCGCTCGCCGTTCATCAACGAGACCACGCCCTCGATCGCCCGCTGGACTTCCGCCGGTGGCGGGGATTCGACCGCGTCGGGCAGCCGCGCGGTGAGCCGTGTCCTGGTCTTTTCCTCACTGCCCTCGGGGAGTTGGATCGCGATGACCCCGCGTTCGTTCCACGCGATGCCGCAATCGCCGATCGCGGTGCCGAACACGACGTAGCCCGGTGCCGTCATGAGTCCAGGGTACGAGACAGGTCCGACAGTTTCGGCTTGGCCGCTTTCGGCGGCACCGCGGTGCCAACGACGCGGCGACTGCGATAGGACTATGGGCATGAGCGACCTCGTGCTTGATCACCTCGTCTACGCCGGGCCGAATCTCGAAGAGGCCGTCGCGCGCGTCGCGGATCTGACCGGCGTCACGCCCGTACGCGGTGGCAGGCATGTCGGGCTCGGCACGGCCAACTACCTGGCCGATCTCGGCGCCGGCGCCTACCTCGAGGTGGTTGGGCCCGACCCGGATCAACCCGAGCACGTCGGGCCGCGGCCGCTCGGCGTCGACGAGCTGACCGCGCCCGCACTGGTCACCTGGGCCGCACGAGTGCGAGGCATCGACGACGCGATCGCCGAGGCGCGCGAGCGCGGTTACGACCCGGGGGACGCGTTCGAGATGTCACGCGCCACCGACGACGGCGAACTGCTGACCTGGCGCCTCACCGGCCCCGGCGGCTTGGACGGGCTCGCTCCCTTCCTCATCGACTGGGGGAGCACCCCACATCCGACGACGCGGGGACTCCCGTCGATCCCGCTGCTCCTGGTCACCGGCGTCCACCCCGAGCCTGCCGCGGTGGAGTCCGCGGTCCGGGCGCTCGGGATGGACATGCTCGTACGGCGCGACGCGAAGCCCGGCCTGGTGGCCGTGCTCCAGAACTCAGCCGGGAAGCAGATCACGCTGAGCTGAGCGGGCCACGACCGTGCCCTCTCGCCAGCCGTTGGTCATCGGCAGCCGCCGGTCCCGCCCGAACGCCTTGAACGTGATCTTGGTGCCCGGCGGGTACTGGCGGCGCTTGTATTCGGCCTTGTCGACCATGCGCACCACACGGTCGATGGTCTCCGGCTCGAAGCCCGCGTCCACCAGGTCGACATAGCCGCGGTCTCCCTCGATGTAGTCGTCGAGGATGTCGTCGAGCATCAGGTAGTCGGGCAGCGAGTCACTGTCCAGCTGTCCTGGCCGCAGCTCGGCCGACGGCGGCTTCGTGATCGAGTTCTCCGGGATGGGCGGGGTCTCGCCGTTCTTTTCGGCTTCCGCGTTGCGCCATCTGGCCAGATGCCAGACGTGCGTCTTGAACAGGTCCTTGATCGGCGCGAAAGCCCCGACGGCGTCGCCGTAGATCGTCGAGTAGCCGACGGCGAGCTCGGTCTTGTTGCCGGTGGCGAGCACCAGGTGACCGTCCTGATTGGACAGTGCCATCAGCAGCATGCCGCGGACCCGCGCCTGGATGTTCTCCTCGGCGAGCCCGGTCAGCTGGAGCTGCTCCACGTAGACCTTGACCATGTCCGCGATCGGTTCGACGCGGTAATGCGCGCCGATGCGGCGGGCGAGGTCTTCGGCGTCGCCCTTCGAGTGCTCCGAGGAGTACTCCGAAGGCATTGAGACGCCGTAGACGTTGTCGCCGCCGAGCGCGTCGGCGGCCAGCGCGGCCACGACCGCCGAGTCGATGCCGCCGGAGAAGCCGAACGTCACCGACGAGAAGCCGTTCTTGTGCACGTAGTCGCGCAGGCCGATCACGAGCGCGTGCCACACTTCGGCCTCGTCCGACAGCGGTTCGCTGATCGCCGATTCGGTGCGCGGGCTGTAGGCCGGAACCGGTTCTTCGCTGAGGACGCGGCGCTTGACCCGCAGACCCTCGAACTCGCCCTCGGCGGTGTGCCCGCCCGCGACGAGGTCCGTGTCGACGATCAGCAGGTGCTCGGCGAATTGCGGCGCGCGCGCCAGCAACCGGCCGTCCGCGCCGACCACGATCGAGTCGCCGTCGAAGACGAGGTCGTCCTGACCGCCGATCTGATTCGTGTACACCAGCGGCGCCCCGGCCTCGGCGGCGCGGCGGGCGATGAGCGGCAGGCGGATGTCGTCCTTCGCGCGCTCGTAAGGCGAGGCGTTGGGCGCGACCACGAGGTCCACCCCCGCCTTGCCGAGCGCGGAGATCGGGCCGCCGTCCTGCCAGACGTCTTCGCAGATCACCATGCCGACGTCGACACCGTGGAAGCGGACGACCTCGAGTTCGTTGCCCGGCTTGAACCAGCGATGCTCGTCGAAGACCCCGTAGTTGGGCAGGTGGTGCTTGAACTGGCGGGCGACCACTTCGCCGCGGTACAGCGCGGCCGCCGCGTCGCGCGGGCCGGTCTCGTCCAGGTCGAGATATCCGATGTAGGTGAGCACTTCGCCGCATCCGGCGTCCTCGAGCCGCCGGGCGAGAGCTTCGACCATCTGCTTCGAGGCGGAGGCGAAGGTCGGGCGGAGGGAGAGGTCCTCGACGGGATAGCCGGTGAGGGACATCTCCGGGAAGACCACGATGTGGGCGCCTGCTTCGGCGGCCTTACGGGTCCACTCGACGGTGAGCTCGGCGTTGCCTTCGAGGTCTCCGACGGTGGTGTTGACCTGGGCCAGTGCGATGCGCAGTTGCGGCATGCCGACATTCTCACTCACGGGAGTCCCAGGGGACGAGCGGATGTGCCGAATCGCCCACCTGGGTGCGGTCCGGTGCCGGGGGAGCAAGGGACCTTTACTACCGTCCGGCCGCTGACCTGCGGTTTCACCCAAAAAGAGAGCGGGGGACCTTTGCTATCGCTCTCCAAAAGAGAGTGACAGCAAAGGTCCCCCGCTCCCGCGACAGGACCCGAGCGCTACTTCCGCTTGATCATGCTCCGCACCTTCTTGATGGTCTGCTCGAAGTCGGAGTCGAACGGGTTGTCGTGCACCAGGTAGGTCCACGTCGTGTTCGCCCGCCGTACTCCCGCGTCACCGAGGTCGATCCCGTTCTCGGTGATCTCGGCCTCCTCGAGCGTCTTCGCCGCCCGCTCGGCCGCCTCCGGGATGATCTTGTGGAACTCGGGGATCGCCGCGCGGTGGAACTCGTCGATCGGCGTCTCCCGCGCCAGCGCCCGCAGGTGGATGCTCTCCCGCACGTCCGTCAGGAACGCCAGGTGGTCCGACCACAGCTGGTCGATGTGGAACAGCAGCACCTCACGGCTCAGCTGTTCGACGCGAGCTTCGTCGTCGACAGCCTCCGAGAGCTCCTTGAACTTCTCCGGATGCGCCTTCTCCAGCACCTCCGCCGCGTGCGCGGTCCGCAGCACCTTGTCCCGGTGCTCCAGCAGTTCGCCGCGCTGCCGTTCGATCAGCCGCGTGTAGCGCCAGGTGTTCCGGTGGATCTCCAGGTCGACACCCTCGGCGACACGCTGCGCGTGGTTGATCTGCCGCAGCGCCGCCGGGTCGACGATCTCGCCGCTGCCCACGTCGGAGCTGATGCCCTCGGGGATGTCCGGCGCGTTCGACAGCACGAGTTCGTCGTTCAGGCTGGCGAAGAACACCGCGCTGCCCGGGTCGCCCTGCCGCCCGGACCGGCCGCGCAGCTGGCCGTCCAGCCTGCTCGATGGGTAGCGGGCGGTGCCGATCACGTGCAGTCCGCCCAGCTCGACGACCTCGTCGCGGCCGTCGCCGTCCTTGCCGCCCAGCCGGATGTCGGTGCCTCGACCGGCCATCTGGGTCGAAACGGTGACAGCGCCCTTCTTGCCGGCGTCGGCGATGATCTCGGCTTCCTCGGCGTCGTTGCGCGCGTTGAGCACGACGCACTCGAGCTCGACCTTCGCCAGCTTCTCGGCCAGCTCCTCCGATTCGGCGACGTCCTGGGTGCCGACGAGGATCGGCCGCCCGCTCTCGTGCACCCGCCGGATCTCCTCCTCGATCGCGCGCAGCTTCTGCGACGGCGATCCGAAGATCCTGTCCTCCTGGTCTTCGCGGATGTTCGGCGTGTTCGGCGGGATGACCGCGACCTCGAGCTTGTAGAACTCGCGCAGCTGCTCGGCGACCGCGACCGCGGTACCGGTCATGCCCGCGACCTCGGGGTAGCGCGCGAGCAGCGCCTGCACGGTGATCGAGTCGAGGATCTCGCCCCGGTCGGTCGCCTTGACCTGCTCCTTCGCCTCGACGGCGGCCTGGAGGCCGTCCGGCCAGCGCTGGAGTTCGGCGACGCGGCCGCGTGCGGCGTTGATCAGCTGCACCTTGCCGTCACGCACGAGGTAGTCGACGTCGCGGGTGAGCAGCGCGTGCGCGTGCAGCGCCACGTTCACCGCGGGCAGCCGGTCCGAACCCGTGTCGTCGTAAAGGTTGATGTCGTCGCCGAGGGCCTTCTCGACCACCGAAGCGCCCGCCTTGGTCAGCCAGGCGTTGCGGCCGTCGGCGTCGGTCTCGTAGTGCAGCCCGAGCCGCAGCCGCCGGACGATGTTCGCGACCTCTTCGTCGGCGTCGGTGTGGTCGATCGACCCCGCCATCACCAACGGCACGCGCGCCTCGTCGACCAGCACGGAGTCCGCCTCGTCGACGATCGCCACCTCGGGATCGCGCTGGACCAGGTCCTCCTCGCGCGTCACCAGGCGGTCGCGCAGCACGTCGAAGCCGATCTCGCTGACGGCGCCGTACGTGACTTCCTTCGCGTACGCCTCGCGGCGCTCGTCGCGGGAGTGAGCGGGCTCGATCCAGCCGACGGAGACGCCGAGCAGGTCGTAGATCGGGCCCATCCACTCCGCGTCACGGCGGGCGAGGTAGTCGTTCACCGTGACGACGTGGACGTTCTTGCCGCGCAGGGCGTACCCGGCGCCTGCCAGCGCACCGGCCAGCGTCTTGCCCTCACCGGTCTCCATCTGCACGATGTGTCCGCTGAGCAGGCCCATCGTGCCCAGCAGCTGGACGTCGAAGGCGCGTTCGCCCAGCGCCCGCCGAGCGGCCTCACGGCCGAGCGCGCAGACCTCGACCAGCTGGTCGTTGCCGAAGGTCGTGGCGTCCCGAAGCTTGCCGGCCCGCTCTGTCAGCTCCTCGTCGGAGAGCTTCTCCAACTCGGGCTCGAGCTTCTCGATGGCCGGCAGCAGCGCTTCGTAGCGGGTCAGCTCGACGCTGCCCGGCCGCTGGATGATCCGGCGCAGCTTCTTGCCCACCCGGCTGATCAGTGCTGCCACCCCTGTGCTCCCGTCTGTATCTTCTGCCGTCCGCACCCGTAATCACCAACGCAGTGGTGGTGCGGCCGAGTTCCGCGGCCGATGGCACGATCCAACCGTGTCCACTCATGTCAGCGCCAGGTCCCGTGCCCGTCGATTCGCCGCGATCTCGCTGTCCGGCCTGCTCGCCGTCACTTTCGCCGCGTGCTCGTCGGGAGAGGGCAGAACCCAGCCGCCGCCTCCGGCGACCGAGTCGCATGCTCCGTCCGGCCAGGTGCCCGCAGGACTCGAGAAGTTCTACGGACAGAGTCTGACCTGGGCCGACTGTGCACCCTACGCGACATCCGATGACGCAAAAGCGGCGTTTCGAGTGAAGGACGCACAGTGCGCCCGGCTGACCGTCCCGCTCGACTACGCGAAGCCTGAAGGCGACTCGATCACCCTCGGCCTCCTGCGCCGGAAGGCACTGGAAACCGACGAAAGGATTGGCTCGCTCGTGGTCAACCCGGGTGGCCCCGGTGCCTCCGGCATGCAGGCCGCGGCCGGCCTCGCGTCCCGGACCGCGACGAACGAGCTGGGCAAACGCTTCGACGTGGTCGGATTCGACCCGCGGGGCATCGGTGCGAGCCAGCCGCAGATCCGTTGCCTGACCGACGCCGAACGCGACGCGGACCGGGCGGACGACAGCGAGACGGACGGCTCACCCGAAGGGGTGAAAAAGCAGGAAGCCGAGTCTCAGGACTTCGCGACCAGGTGCGCTCAGCGGACCGAACACGGCGCCTCGATGCTCGCGAACGTGGGTACCCGCGACGTCGTCAAGGACATGGACATCCTGCGTTCGGTTCTCGGCGATCCGAAGCTGAGCTACATCGGCTACTCGTACGGAACGAGGATCGGATCCGCCTACGCGGAGGCGTTCCCGACGAACGTCCGCGCGCTGGTGCTCGACGGGGCCGTCGACCCGGAGCAGGACGCGGTGGAATCGCTGGTCGCGCAGGGGCAGGGCTTCGGCAAGGCGTTCGGCGAGTTCTCCAACTGGTGCGCCGCGCGGGAGGACTGCGCGCTCGGACGCGACGCCGCGGGCGTGACGAAGGCGTTCCAGGACCTGCTGCGGCCACTGATCGACTTCCCCGTCCCGGTCAGCGACGGCCGGAAACTGTCGTACGAGGACGCGACCACCGGCGTGATCCAGGCCCTCTACCAGGAAGATCTCTGGGAACCGCTGAACACCGCGCTCAACGAACTGAAGCGCCAGCGCGGCGACGGCCTGGAAAAACTGGCCGACCTCTACAACGAACGCGGCGCCGACGGCCGCTACGGGACGACGCAGGACGCGTTCGTCGCGATCCGGTGCGTCGACGATCCGCGGGTCACCGATCCGGCGAAGATCCTGGACGCGCAGAAGCGGTACGCGCAGGCGGCGCCGTTCCTCGACGACGGCAAGCCGGACGGTTCCGCGCGCGACGCCTGCGCCTTCTGGCCGGTGTCGAACACCTCGGAGCCGCACCAGCCCAACGTCGAAGGCCTGCCGAAGACGCTGGTCATCTCGACGACGAACGACCCGGCGACCCCCTACCAAGCGGGCGTGAACCTCGCGAAAGCGATCAAGGGAGCTTTGCTGACGTTCGAGGGGAACCAGCACACGGTGTTCCTCCAAGGCGTCTCGTGTGTCGACCAGATCGGCATCAAGTACCTGGTGGACGGCACCGTGCCGGACGAGGGCACTCGCTGCGAGGCCAAGTAACGAGTTCGGCGCGAACGCCCGTGACCGGCCGGGACGCTGCGAAGATCGCGAGATGAGCCTTCGCCGCGTCCCGGCCACGCTCGCCGTCGTCGTGCTCGTCGCTTCGTGCACGACGCCGCAGCCCGCGCCGCCGGTGCCGCCGACGACTTCGGTGTCGCCGACTCCGGACCCGAAGGCGCTCGAAAAATTCACCGGGCAGAAGCTCGCGTGGCGCGCGTGCGAGGACAAAGCGTTCGACTGCGCGAAGCTCACCGTTCCGCTCGACTACCTGAAACCGGACGGCGAAACGATCTCGATCGGCGTCCTCCGGCACAAGGCGAAGAAGACCGATCAGCGGATCGGGTCGCTCGTGGTCAACCCCGGCGGGCCCGGCGGCTCGGGTGTGTCAGCAGCGGCGCGTATCGCGAAGTCCCGCCCCGCGGCGACGCTGGCCGCGCGGTTCGACATCGTCGGATTCGACCCGCGCGGCGTCGGGACCAGCGAACCGAAGCTCGTCTGTCTCACCGACGCCGAACGTGACGCGGACCGCGCGGAGGACTCGGAAAGCGACACGACTCCGAGCGGGATGGCGAAGCAACTCGCCGACGCCAGGGCGTACGCCGCGAAGTGCGCCGAGCGCACGAAGCACGGCCAGGAGCTACTCACCAACATCGGTACCAGGGACGTCGTCCGCGACCTCGACGTCCTCCGCGCGGCCCTCGGCGACGAAAAACTCACCTACCTGGGCTTTTCGTACGGCACCCAGATCGGGACCGCCTATGCCGAGGCTTATCCGGACAAGGTGCGGGCGCTGCTCCTCGACGGTGCGGTCGATCCCGAACTCGACACCGCCGAATCGCTGGTCATGCAGATGGCAGGCTTCCAGAACACGTTCACCGAATTCGGCAAGTGGTGCGCCGCCCGCGCCGACTGCGCGCTCGGTCGCGACGCCGGCGCGGTGACGAAGGCGTTCCAGGACCTGGTCCAGCCGCTGATCACCAAGCCGGTTCCCGCCGGGAACCGTGAGCTTTCGTTCGAGGACGCCATCACCGGCACCAGCGCCGCGCTGTACTCGCAGGACGCGTGGAAGTTCCTCAACGAAGGGTTCGCCGAGCTCAAGCGGGGGAGCGGCAAAACCCTGGTCGCGCTCGCCGACAATTACTACGGCCGCGAGCCGGACGGCCGGTACACCGGGATCCTCGACGTCTACTTCGCGGTCCGCTGCGTCGACAGCACGCGGATCACCGACCGGCGCGTCATCGACGGCGCTCACGAGCGGATGCTCCGGAGCGCGCCGTTCCTCGACGGCGGCACCCCGGACATGAGCGAACTCGACATCTGCTCGGTCTGGCCGGTGCCCGCCACCTCCGAGGTCCACAAGCCGGACATCGACGGCCTGCCGCGGCCGCTGATCATCTCGACCACCGATGACCCGGCGACCCCATACGCGTCCGGCGTGAACCTGGCACGAGACCTCAAGGGAGCTTTGCTCACGTTCGAGGGCGCGCAGCACACCGTCTTCCTCGACGGCAACCAGTGCGTCGACGGCGCAGGCAACGCGTACCTGATCGACGGCGAATTGCCCGCCCCCGACACCCGCTGCACCTAGCGGGGGAGCAAGGGACCTTTGCTATCGCCACCCCCGCTGACCTGGCCTTTCACCCGTCGGGAGAGCAGGGGACCTTTGCTATCGCCCGCCCCCGACGACCACCGCGTTATGCCTGGTCAACGCCAGTTCCAGCATCACCGCGAAGTCCTCCGGCCTCGTCGGCGGCACCTGCACCCACACCCGCATCAGCCGCCGCGGCTCGTCCTTCGAAATCCACAGCTTCACGAACACGTCCGACTGGATCTCCGGCACGATCCCGCCGATCACCGCGGCCGGCACCTTCGCGCCGATCCGGAACGAGTCGGTGTCCTGCACCCGCTCCCACCGCTCGCCCTTCAGCTCGGTCGCCCCGGTCAGCAGCCGCCGAAGCCCGCCTTCAGCTCCGAGCATCGCCTGCGGCGTGTACGGCGCCGAAGCAGGAATCACGCGCTCCACGCCAGGCCCACTGAGCGTGATCTCCGAACCGGACAGCCGGTACTTGACCTTCATCCGTTCGAAGTCGTCCTGCAGATCGGCATTACCGACCGCGCCACCCTCGAGACTGATCTCGCCGTCGAGCCCGCGCACCGGCAGCCCGGTGACCACGCCGTTCACCCCGAGGGCGAATCGCACGCTGCGCAAAGAGGTGAGGGAGTCGGCCGCCGCGCTCACGAATTCCGGCGCGGCGGGCAACGGGGGTGACCCCGCGCAGCCGCCGATGAGCCCGATCGAGAGCAGCAGCGCCGGCACGAGATGACGGCAGCGCATGCTGAGACCCTATGGCCTTGGCCCGAATCTTTCGCACAGTGTCCTTCCAGCCGCTTCCGCCGGGAGCCGTCGCCGATGACGCTGTACCCGTGCAACCTCAGACCCGGCTCCACCGCGCGTGGTTCGTCGCCGCCGCCGCATTCATCGCCCTGCTCGCCGCCGCCGGATTCCGCGCGGCCCCCGGCGTGCTCATCGACCCGCTCCACAACGAATTCGGCTGGTCACGCGCGACGATCGCGTCGGCCGTCTCCGTGAACCTCGTGCTCTACGGCCTCTTCTCGCCCTTCGCGGCAGCTCTCATGGAGCGCTTCGGCATGCGACGCGTCGCCTCGACGGCGTTGTTCGTCGTCGCGATCGGCGCGGGCGGCACGGTGTTCATGAGCGCGAGCTGGCAGCTCATCCTCTGCTGGGGTGTCCTGGTCGGCGTCGGCACCGGCTCGATGGCGATGAGTTTCGCCGCGACGGTCGCCGCCCGCTGGTTCGTCCGCAGCCGCGGCGTCGTCACCGGCGTCCTCACCGCGGCGGGCGCCACCGGCCAGCTGATCTTCCTCCCGATCGTGGCGAACCTCGCCATCGACGAAGGCTGGCGGACGGCCTCGCTCGTCATCGCCATCGCCGCGCTGGCCGTCATCCCCGTCGTCCTTCTGGTGGTCCGCGATCACCCGTCCGACGTCGGTACGACCGCGTACGGCGCCGAACCCGGCGAAGTCGCACCACCAGCCCGTACGGGTGGTTCAGCCCGCCGAGCACTCTCGGTCCTCGGCTCGGCAGCACGCACGAAGACGTTCTGGCTGCTCGCAGCCGGCTTCGCGATCTGCGGCGCCACGACGAACGGCCTGGTCAGCACCCACTTCGTCCCCGCCGCGCACGACCACGGCATGCCGCAGACCACCGCCGCCGGCCTGCTCGCCCTCGTCGGGATCTTCGACGTCGTCGGCACGATCGCCTCCGGCTGGCTCACCGACCGGGTCGACCCGCGCATCCTGCTCGGCGTCTACTACGCCCTTCGTGGCGTTTCGCTCGCACTACTTCCGCAGCTGTTGAGCGGATCGGTGGAACCGAGCATGTGGGCGTTCATCGTCTTCTACGGCCTCGATTGGGTGGCGACGGTCCCACCGACGGTCGCGCTCTGCGTCCGCCAGTTCGGCGCCGCCGGGCCGATCGTCTTCGGCTGGGTCTTCGCCAGTCACCAGCTCGGCGCGGGTCTCGCGGCCTTCGGTGCCGGAGCGATCCGCGACTCTTCGGGCAGCTACGCGCTCGCTTGGTACATCGCGGCGGGCCTCGCGGTGCTCGCTTCGGTCGCTTCGCTGGCGATCACGAAGGCGGCCAAGCCCGAGCCGGTTCTGGTGGGGTGACCCACCACTTCCGGTCGTACGGCGCGTCGCGAAACATGTCGTTAACACGTTCTCGTTAGGGTGCGGCCATGGATCGCCAGCAGGAGTTCGTGCTCCGTACCTTGGAAGAGCGCGACATCCGTTTCGTCAGGCTCTGGTTCACGGATGTGCTGGGGTTTCTCAAATCCGTCGCCGTGGCTCCCGCCGAGCTCGAGGGCGCCTTCAGCGAAGGGATCGGCTTCGACGGATCGGCCATCGAAGGGTTCGCGCGCGTCTACGAATCCGACATGGTCGCGAAGCCCGACCCGGCCACGTTCCAGGTCCTGCCCTGGGAGACCCCCGAGGGCGGACCGTATTCGGCGCGCATGTTCTGCGACATCGCGATGCCGGACGGCTCCCCGTCCTGGGCGGACCCCAGGCACGTCCTGCGCAGGCAGCTCTCGAAGGCGGCCGAAGCGGGCTTCACCTGCTACGTCCACCCCGAGATCGAGTTCTTCCTGCTCGCGAGCCTGCCGGACGACGGCAGTGAGCCCGAGCCCGCGGACAACGGCGGGTACTTCGACCAGGCCAGCCACGCGACCGCGACGCACTTCCGCCGCCACGCCATCGAGACGCTCGAGGCGATGGGGATCTCGGTCGAATTCAGCCATCACGAGGGCGCGCCCGGTCAGCAGGAGATCGACCTCCGGTACGCCGACGCGCTGACCATGGCCGACAACGTGATGACCTTCCGTTACGTCGTCAAGGAGGTCGCGCTCACCCAGGGGGTGCGCGCCACCTTCATGCCGAAGCCGTTCACCAACCAGCCGGGCTCCGGGATGCACACCCACGTGAGCCTGTTCGAGGGTGACCGCAACGCCTTCTACGACGCCGAAGACCCATACGAGTTGTCAGCGACCGGTAAAGCTTTCGTGGCGGGGTTGTTGCATCACGCGAAAGAGATCTCGGCGGTCACCAACCAGTGGGTGAACTCCTACAAACGGCTGATCAGTGGCAGTGAGGCCCCGACGACCGTCTCGTGGGGCCGGGCCAACCGCTCCGCGCTGGTCCGGGTCCCGATGTACTCCCCGGGCAAGGCGTCGTCACGCCGCGTGGAGATCCGCACGCTCGACTCGGCCTGCAACCCCTATCTGGCTTACTCGGTCATCCTGGCCGCCGGTCTCAAGGGCATCGAGAAGGGCTACGAGCTGCCGCCTCCCGCCGAGGACAACATCTGGCAGCTGTCCGACGCCGAACGCCGTGCGGCCGGATACGCCCAGCTCCCGCAGAACCTCGGGGAAGCCTTGTCCGAGATGGAGAAATCGGAACTTCTGCCCGAAGCGCTCGGGGAGCACGTTTACGACTTCTTCCTGCGCAACAAACGTGTTGAATGGGATAACTACCGCAGCGCGGTGACCCCGTACGAACTGCGGACCTTGCTTCCGGTGCTCTAGAAGGAGACCTGATGGTGCGGCGACCGGTGTTCCGAATCCTGACGACACTGGTCGCCGTGACCATCACGGCGAGTGCCGCACCAGCGGCATCCGCCACCGGGAGACCTCTCGATCTCGACGCCGCCGACATTCCCGCGCTCCAGGCGCGCATGTCCGCCGGGCGACTGACGGCAGTAGGTCTGACCTCGGCTTATCTCGATCGCATCCGCAAGGTCGACGGGAAGGTGAACGCGGTCATCGCGGTCAACCCGGCCGCGATCGCGCAAGCCGCGGAGAGTGACATCCGTCGTCGGGCAGGCAAGACACGAGGCCCTCTCGACGGCATCCCGATCCTGGTGAAGGACAACGTCGACACCCGGTCGATGCAGACGACCGCCGGCTCCCGAGCCCTGCGCAGCAAGCCCGCGAAAGACGCGACCTTGATCCGCCGTCTGCGTGACGCGGGCGCGGTGGTCCTCGGCAAGGCGAACCTGTCCGAATGGGCGAACTTCCGCGCCGCCAAACCCACTTCCGGGTGGTCCGGCGTCGGCGGGCAGACGAACAACCCGTACGTCCTCGACCGCAACCCTTGTGGGTCATCCGCCGGATCCGCCGCGGGAGTGGCCGCGTCACTCGCCCAGGTCGCGATCGGCAGCGAGACCGACGGCTCGATCGTCTGCCCGGCCGGGATGACCTCGACCGTGGGGCACAAACCAAGCCTCGGCCTGGTCAGCCGCACCGGTGTGGTGCCGATCTCGGCCGAACAGGACACCGCCGGCCCGATCGCCAGGAACGTCGTCGACGTCGCGCTGACCTTGTCCGCGCTGCAGGGCCGCGACCCGAGCGACCCGGCCACCGCCAAGTACCCGCCGAACCAGCCGACCGACTACGCCGCGCACCTCCGGCCCGGCGTCCTGAAGGGCTCCCGCATCGGACTCTGGCGCCTGCCGATCCTCGGCCCGGACGTCGACAACGTGATGACGCGAACCAGGAATTCGCTGGTCAAGGCCGGTGCCGAAGTCGTCGAGGTGACGCCGCCGTACCAGGCGAGGCTCGGTGAACTGGAGTTCCCGGCGCTGCTCACGGAGTTTCACCGCGACATCGACCGCTATTTGGCCACGCGCCCCGAAGGCCCGCGCGACCTCGCCGCGCTGATCGCCTACAACGAGTCCGACCCGCTGGAGCAGACCTGTTTCGCCGGACAGGAACTCTTCGAGCAGGCACTCGCCGCGCCCGGTCCGTCTGACCCCGGCTATCTGGCGATGCGTCGCGAGCTGACCGACCTGGCGAAACGCTCGATCGACGAGACCGTCGCGAAGTACCGCCTCGACGCGATCGCCGCACCCACCAACCCGCCCGCATGGAAGACCGACTGCAAAACCGGCGACAACGACGTGATCCCGTCGTCGACGCCCGCCGCGGTCGCGGGGTACCCGGCAGTGACCGTGCCGGCCGGGTTCGTCGGCGAGCTCCCGGTCGGGGTCTCGTTCATGGCGGGGCAGTGGACGGACGCCCGGATGCTCGCCTACGCGGCCGATTTCGAACGCGTCGTCCCCGCCCGCGAACCGCCTCGCTACCTGAAGACCGTCGGATGACGGGGGTTCACACCGGCTGACCTGCGGCGATGTCGTTAAGTGACCCCCCTGTTTTCGGGGGGTTCCGGGGCATGTAATCTTCTCTTCGTCGCCAAGAACACCGGGCCACCGGGGCCGAAAAGCCCCAGGCCAGGAACACGGGCCGAGCGGGTTGACACCGCGAACCGGACCAGGTAATGTTCAGCGTCGGCCCACGAGAGGCCGCCGACCCCCTACAAGTAAGACCGTAGGATTCGGCATGCTCGACCAAAAGCTTGTGAATATCGCTTTGAAACAAAGCGTGTTGCTTGAGAACTCAACAGTGTGCTAGTGAACTAAGCCAGTAGAGCTTATGTATTAAGAACCTCGTTTGAGGTTCCTTTGAGTGCATTAAATTTGCCTCGATCAAATTTGACATTGTTGGAGAGTTTGATCCTGGCTCAGGACGAACGCTGGCGGCGTGCTTAACACATGCAAGTCGAACGATGAAGCCTTCGGGTGGATTAGTGGCGAACGGGT
>NZ_JADNQM010000042.1:0-81677 GCF_046269425.1 Amycolatopsis sp. cmx-11-12
ACCCGTTCGCCACTAATCCACCCGAAGGCTTCATCGTTCGACTTGCATGTGTTAAGCACGCCGCCAGCGTTCGTCCTGAGCCAGGATCAAACTCTCCAACAATGTCAAATTTGATCGAGGCAAATTTTCTTGCTCTCAAAGGAACCTCAAACGAGGTTCTTAATACATAAGCTCTACTGGCTTAGTTCACTAGCACACTGTTGAGTTCTCAAGCAACACACCCCGAATCGCACCGCACGCGGCCTTATCCGAAGCAGTCATTCCTAGCAGTTTTTGGTGAGACACCCACTCAATCACCCAGAGGTGAGAGCTTGGTTCGTGTCCCTCGGCCACCCGGTTTCCCTGGCGACTTGGAGAACTTTACATGGCCCGGAGGGGCCCGAAACAGGGGGGTACCTTAACTGCGTTTCCGCAGGTCAAGGCCCCTGTTTCGGGCCGGGGCCGCGATCAGCCCCCGACGCGGACGCCGGCGACGTTGCGCTTGCCCTTGCGGACCACGAGCCAGCGGCCGTGCAGAGCGTCGTCCGCGGACGGCTTCCACTCCTCGTCGGCGATCTTCGTGTTGTTGACGTACGCGCCGCCTTCCTTGACGGTGCGGCGCGCGGCGCTCTTGCTGTCGACGAGCCCGGCGGTGATCAGCAGGTCGACGATCGTCGACTCGCCGCTCGGGTCCGCCTTGCCGTTCGGCACCTCGGCCATGGCGGCGTCGAGGGTGGACGAGTCGAGCTCACGCAGCTCTCCCCTGCCGAAGAGCGCTTGGCTCGCGGCGACGACCTGCCGGGTCGCCCCCTCGCCGTGCACCAAGGTCGTGAAGTCCTCCGCCAGCTTCCGCTGCGCGGACCGCAGGTGAGGGCGCTGTTCGGTGTCCTCGGCGAGTGCCGCGATCTCCTCCTGCCCGAGGAAGGAGAACATCTTCAGGTAGCGGATGACGTCAGCGTCGCTGACGTTCAGGAAGTACTGGAACCACGCGTACGGCGAGGTCATCTCCGGGTCGAGCCAGACGCTGCCGCCGCCGGTGGACTTCCCGAACTTGCGTCCCTCGGAGTCGGTGACCAGCGGCGCGGTCAGCGCGTGGGTGTGCCCGCCGTCGGTCCGGCGGATCAGGTCGACGCCGCCGACGAGGTTGCCCCACTGGTCCGAGCCGCCGATCTGGAGCTTGCAGCCGTACTCGCGGTACAGGTGCAGGTAGTCCTGCGACTGCAGCAGCAGGTAGCTGAACTCGGTGTAGGAGATGCCGTCGCCTTCGAGGCGGCGCTTCACCGTCTCCCGGTTCAGCATCATGTTGACCGGGAAGTGCTTGCCGACATCGCGCAGGAACTCGACCACGCTCTGTTTCGCGGTCCAGTCCAGGTTGTTCTCGATGACCGCGCCGGTCGGCGAGTCGTCGAAGTCGACGAACCGTTCCAGCTGTCCGCGGATCCGGTCGGCCCACTCGGAGACGGTGTCCACCGTGTTGAGGGTGCGCTCACCGGTGTCGCGAGGATCGCCGATCATCCCGGTGGCGACGCCCGCCAGCACGATCGGGCGGTGCCCGGCGCGCTGGAAGCGCGAGAGCATCAGCAGCGGGACCAGGTTGCCGGCGTGCAGGCTCGGCGCCGTCGGGTCGAATCCGCAATAGAGCGTGAGGGGTCCTTGGTCGAGGTCTCGCCGCAGTGCGTCGGTGTCGGTGGATTGCGCGATCAGGCCGCGCCAGGTCAGCTCGTCAAGGATGTGCTCGCTCACGCCTGTAGATCCTCCCGCACCAGGTCAACCGACTATCGGCCGGGGGCCGCCGCCCGCCGCTTGCCGCCCCGTCGGTAGGTCGAGACCGCGGGCGAACCGTCGATCCAGAACCGCCACGGCGTGTCCATCGCCATCGCGACGCCGACGCGCGGCCCGCTGCGGATGGACGATTCTGGGACGCGTTCACCGGTGTACAGCCGGACGGGTGACGCGGGGTCGGTCAGGTCGACCCCGTTCTCTGCCTTGTCGATGCCGAGCACCGAGGTGAGGATGGCCGGGCCTTTGGCGAGCTCGCCGTTGCCCCGCGCCGACGGCCTCCGCGCCTTGGCGATGTCCGCGCCGGACACCACCTCCCCGGCGCGCAGCAGTACGGCGCCCGGCTGGCCATCTTCAGTGCCGACGACGTTGGCGCAGAAGTGCATGCCGTAGACGAAGTACACGTACAGATGCCCCGCAGGCCCCCACATGACCGCGTTGCGCGGGGTCTGGCCGCGATAGCAATGTGAGGCGGGGTCGTCGAGTCCGCGATAGGCCTCGACCTCGACCAGGCGGACGGCGACCGTGCCGTCGGGACCGGTCGCTTCGATCACCGCTCCGAGCAGGAGCGTCGACAGCTCCACCGGATCCAGAGCCAATTCCCGCCGGGTGAACTGCCTCCCGGTCACCACGTTCCGCACTCCCCGACCTTAACCGGCCCCTGCTCGGACCAGGTATCAGGCGATCTTCGGCGCCACTCGCATGCTGGTGTAGCAGCAGGCGGTGCCATCGGGCAGTTTCGTGAACAGCACCGGCATCCAGTCGTCGCCGAACATCGGGTTCATCCCGGCGAAGACGTTCTCCGACACCGGCACCAGATCCGCCTCGATCGGCGGGGCGATGCCTTCGAGACCGTCGGCGAATTCGTAGACGAAGCGCAGCTCCCCGTCCTTCTCGGTGACGGTGATGATGACGCCTTCGCGGCGATAGGTGCCCGCGAAAGTTGCGACGTTCACCGAAGGCGGCGACGGCGGCGGAGCGAAGTCGGCGGGCACCCGCACTCCGGCGAGTTCGCCGAGTAGTTCCCGGGACAGGTCGTTGTACAGCCGATCGGTCGTGCCGTGATTGGTGAGCAGGGCGAAGACCAGCCCGGCTTCCGGAACCACCCGCAGGTAGGAGCGCTGCCCGATCGAGGAGCCGTTGTGCCCGAAGCCGGGAACGCCGTTCCAGTCGTAGATCGACAGGCCAAGGCCCCAGCCGTCGGAACCGAGCGTCCATTTGTCGGGCACTTCGACCTCGCGACGCCGCATCGCGGTCACCGTGTCCTCGGCGAGCACGCGAGTCCCGTCGGCCGCGGTGCCGTCCAGCAGCATCCGCGCGAAGCGGACCACGTCACCGGCGGTGGCCAGGACTCGGCCGTAGGGACCGGCGTTACGCGGCATGAGATCCCAGGCGGCCGTCGGCTCCGGATCCTGCCCGAGATGCCCCATCGCGACGCGGAACCGCAACGCCTCTTCGGGCAGGGTCATCGTCTCGGCGAGCCCGAGGGGCGCGATGAGCCGTTCCCGCAAGGCGTTGTCCCAGGTCAGACCGGTGAGCACCTCGATGATCCGGCCGAGCACGTTGTACCCGACGCTGCTGTAGGACGCCGCCGTCCCCGGCTGGCAGTCCATCGCCACTCCCCTCGCCGCTTCGACGTACTTGGCGAGACAGTCGTCGCCGCGTCCGGTGTCCTCGATGAAGTCGCAGGTGAGGCCGCTCGTGTGACTCAGAAGCCGCCGGGCGGTGATCGTCTTGGTCGCGTCCGGATCGACCGTCGCGAACTCCGGCAAGACCTCGATCACCGGTGCGTCGAGATCCAGCCGCCCTTCCTCGGCCAGCCCCATCACCAGCGCGGCCGTGTAGACCTTCGCGACCGAGCCGAGCTGGAAGATCGAATCGGTGGTGGTCTCGACACCGGTCCCCCGGTGCAGGATCCCGCTCGCGAGTTCGTGGATCTCGCCGTCGATGAGTACGGCGAGGGTCGCACCGGGAACTTGGTGTTCGGCTCGCAGATCGTCGAGGCGGGACTGCCAGTGGTCAAGGTCGAATGTAGTCCGTACAATGTTAGGCATACTGAACACTGTACGGAAAGAAAGGAGAGTGCGGATGTCGGTCTGGGTTCGTCCTCCGAAACGCAAGCGCGAGCAGCCGTCGCTGAGCAGGGAACAGATCGTTTCCGCGGCCATCGAACTGCTCGACGCCGAGGGCATCGACGCGCTGAGCATGCGGAAGCTCGGGATCCGGCTCGGCGTGGCCGCCGCGTCGATGTACACCCACGTGGCCAGCAAGGACGAGCTGGTCGAACTGGTCGTCGACGAGATCTACGGCGAAGTCGCGCTCCCGGAGCCAGGTCCGTGGCGGGCGGCGGCGACGCGGTTCGCGCACGACCTGCGCTCGGTGTTCCTTCGCCATCCCTGGATCGGCTCGCTGCTCGGCGAGGCGGGGGTGGCGTATCTGGGGCCGAACGTCCTGCGGCTGTCGGAGGCGGCGCTGGCACTGTTCGAGGACGCCGGGTTCTCGCTGGACGACGCCGATCTGGCGTTCAACACGGTGATGGCGTTCGTCGTCGGGAGGGCCACCAGCGAAGCCGCATGGCTCACGACGCTCAAGCGCAGCGGGCAGAGCGAGCAGGAGTGGAAAGACCGGCTGTGGCCCGCCGCCGAGCAAGCGGTGCGGGACCATCCGCGGCTGAAGAAGCTCTACGCCGCACAGCGAAATCAGAAACCGGGCGAGACCAACGACGACGACTTCGAGCGCGGCCTCGGCTGCGTCCTCGACGGGCTCGGGACGAGGCTTCCCTGAAGTACAGGAAGGCCCCCTTCCTGTACCTAGGCGCAAGGAAGGGGGCCTTCATGTACTTCTTAGCTCAGCCAGGCGCGGTGTTCGGTGACGCGCGCGACCAGCCGGTCCCGCTGTTCGGCGACCCGCTGGGGAGCGGTTCCGCCACGAGCGTCGCGTGAGTTCACGGAGCCCTCGACGGTCAGCACCTCGCGTACGGCGGGCGTCAGCGCCGGGTTGATCTTCTCGAACTCTTCGTCGGTCAGTTCGTCCAGTCCGACACCGCGGCCCTCGGCGACGCGGACGCTCTCCCCCGCCGCTTCATGCGCGACACGGAACGGAACCCCTTGGCGCACAAGCCATTCGGCGATGTCCGTGGCGAGGGTGAACCCGGCGGGCGCCAGTGCGGCGAGCCGGTCGGTGTGGAAGGTCAGCGTCTCGAGCATGCCCGCGATCGCCGGGAACAGCAGTTCCAGCTGCTCGACGGAGTCGAAGACCGGCTCCTTGTCCTCCTGCAGATCCCGGTTGTACGCGAGCGGCTGCGCCTTGAGCGTCGCGAGCAGGCCGGTCAGATTGCCGATGAGCCGTCCGGCCTTGCCGCGGGTCAGCTCGGCGACGTCCGGGTTCTTCTTCTGCGGCATGATCGAGCTGCCGGTGGCCCACGCGTCGTCGAGGGTGACGTAGCCGAATTCGGCGGTGTTCCAGATGATCACCTCTTCGGCGATCCTGGACAGGTTGACCGCGAGCATCGCGACGTCGAAGGCGAACTCGGCGACGAAGTCCCGCGACGCGGTGCCGTCGATGGAGTTCTCGACGCTGGTGTCGAAGCCCAGTTCCGCGGCGACGGCTTCGGGGTCGAGCCCGAGCGAGGAGCCCGCGAGCGCGCCGGAACCGTAGGGCGACTCGGCGGTGCGGGCGTCCCAGTCACGCAACCGGGTGACGTCGCGCAGCAGCGACTGGCCGTGCGCGAGCAGATGGTGCGCCAGCAGGACCGGCTGGGCGTGCTGCAAGTGGGTGCGCCCCGGAAGGATCGCGTCCGGATGCCGCTTCGCCTGCGAAACCAGCGCGTCGACGACGCCGAGGGTGCCGGCGACCACCCGGCGCGCGGCGTCACGCAGCCACATCCGGAACAGCGTCGCGACCTGGTCGTTGCGCGAACGGCCCGCCCGCAGCTTGCCGCCGAGTTCGGTGCCCGCCCGCTCCAGCAGACCGCGTTCGAGCGCGGTGTGGACGTCCTCGTCGGCGATGGTCGGGGTGAACGCGCCCGAGGCGACGTCCTGCGCGAGTGTGTCCAGCGCGGCGAGCATGCCCGTCAGCTCGTCTTCGGTGAGAAGCCCGGCCTTCCGCAGCACTCGCGCGTGGGCCCTCGACCCGGCGATGTCGTACGGCGCCAGCCGCCAGTCGAAATGGGTCGACGCGCTCAGCGCCGCCATCGCCTCCGCCGGCCCGCTGGCGAACCGGCCGCCCCACAGCTGCACCGGCTGCTCATTCCCGCTCACAACACTCCTCGGATCCTTGGTTCTCTTCAGGCGACTGACTGATCGAACGTAGCGCCTGTGCTGAAGTCGTACAGTGTGCGCTCGTCGCGCGCGGAGTTCACGACCGCGTTGCCGCGGTGCAGGACCAGGCGGACTTCGCCGGACACCCGCCCGATACTGATCTTTTCCAGTTCGTCGTGCGCAGTGACCAGCGCGAGCGCGCCCGGGCTGTCGTAGATCTCGCGTCCTTTGAGCCCGAAGGCGCCGACACGGCGGTTCACCTGCTGGAAGGCCTCCAGCAGGGTCACGGTCTCCCCGTCGATGGCGACCGGTACACCTTCGTCGAAGGTGACGACCAGCTTCTCCGGATCGTCCGGGAAGGCGAACCCGTCAGGCGCCACCTTCGGTCTCCTCACCGCCGTCCTCTGTGGACGACCGTCGGGCCAGCGCCATGAAACGCTCGGCCAGGTCCTTGCCGGACAACGGTTCTCTCGCGATCACCGCGACCGTGTCGTCGCCGGCGATCGAGCCGACGACCTCCTCCAGCGCCGCCCTGTCGATGGCGCTGGCGAGGAACTGCGCCGCACCCGGCGGAGTACGCAGCACGGTCAGGTTCCCCGACGAGTCCGCCGAAACGAGCAACTCGGCGAGCAACCGCGAAAGCCGCGACGTGCCGCCCTGCACGCCGCGTACCGGGCTGCCGTCCTCCGGGATCACGTACACGGGAGCGCCGGAGTCGGCGCCCCGCAACTTGACCGCGCCCAGTTCGTCGAGGTCCCGCGAAAGCGTCGCCTGGGTGACGTCGATGCCTTCCGCCGCCAGGAGTTTCGCGAGCTCCGTCTGGCTGCGGATGGCCATCCTGGACACGAGTGCGGTGATCCGGGCCTGCCGGGTGACCCTGCTGCCGGTCATCGTCGCTTCTCGTCCAGTAGCCACACCAGCAGCGCTTTCTGGGCGTGCAGCCGGTTTTCGGCCTCGTCCCAGACCGCGCTCGACGGGCCGTCGATGACCTCGTCGGTGATCTCCCAGCCGCGGTGCGCCGGCAGGCAGTGCAGCACGATCGCCTCGTCCGCGGCGCGGCGCATCAGCCCGGCGTTGACCTGCAGCTCACGGAACGGGCCGACGCGGTCGAGACCGTCGTTCTCCTGCCCCATCGAGGTCCACGTGTCGGTGACGACGACGTCCGCGCCTTCGACCGCGGCGTACGGATCGGTGAAGACCGTGGTGCTGCCGCCGGTTTCGCTCGACCGGTGTTTGGCGTCGAGCATGACCTGCTGATCCGGCTGAAAGCCCTCCGGCGAGACGACACGCACGTTCATCCCGGCCGTGGTCCCGCCCAGCAGCAGCGAATGCGCCATGTTGTTGGCACCGTCGCCGAGGTAGACCAGGGTGAGCCCGGCGAGCTTGCCCTTGCGCTCGCGGATGGTCATCAGGTCGGTGAGCACCTGGCACGGGTGGAACTCGTCGGTGAGCGCGTTGATCACCGGGATGCTCGCCGCCGAGGCCATCGCGTCGATGCGCTTCTGGGCGAAGGTCCGCCACACGATCGCGTCCAGATACCGCGAAAGCACCCGCGAAGTGTCCTCGATGGTCTCTTCGCGGCCGAGCTGCATGGAGCGCCCGTCGACGATCACCGGGTGCCCGCCGAGCTGGGAGATGCCCACCTCGAACGAGAACCGGGTCCGGGTGGAGTTCTTCTCGAAGATCGCCGCGACGGACTTGCCCTCCAGCGCGCGGGAACTCAGCGGTTCGGCCTTCAGCTGGTCGGCGAGGTCCAGGATCTCGGCCTGTTCGGCCGGGCTGAGATCGTCGTCACGGAGAAAGTTGCGGAGCATGCGTTTTCGTCTCTGTCCTAGGTGGTGGTGGAATCGAGCGCCCCGGGAAGGGCTTCGAGGAATCCCTTGGCCTCGTCGGCGCTCAGGATCAGCGGTGGTGCCAGCCGGATGGTGTCCGGGGCGATCGGGTTGACCAGGTAGCCCGCCTCCTGCGCGGCCTTCGCGACCGCCGCCGAGACCGGTTCGCGCAACGCGATACCGAGCAGCAGCCCGGCGCCGCGGACCCCGGCGATCAGCGGGTGGCCGAGCTCCTCGACCCCGGTCGCGATGTCCTTGCCCAGTGCGGAAACGTGGTCGTTCAGGTTGTCCCGCGCGATGGTCTTGAGCACGGCGAGTCCGGCGGCACAGCAGATCGGGTTTCCTCCGAAAGTGGTTCCGTGCTGCCCCGGCTTCACGAGTTCGCCCACCTCGCCGACGCCGATGACCGCGCCGATCGGCAGGCCGCCGCCGAGGCCTTTGGCCAGGGTGATGACGTCCGGGACGATGCCGGCGTGCTGGAAGGCGAACCACGAGCCGGTGCGGCCGATGCCGGTCTGCACCTCGTCGAGGACCAGCAGGGTCCCGGTCGCTTTGGTGATCTCCCGCGCGGCCTGGAGGTAGCCGTCCGGTGCCGGGACGACACCCGCCTCCCCGAGGATCGGCTCGAGGAACACCGCCGCCGTGTCGATGTCCACCGCGGCGCGAAGCGCGTCGACGTCACCAAACGGAACGTGGGTGACGCCCGGGACCAGCGGCGCGAACGGCTCGCGCTTCGACGGCTGCCCGGTCAGGGTCAAGGCGCCCATGGTGCGGCCGTGGAAGGCCCCCTCACAGGCGACGATCTTCGTGCGCCCGGTGAGCCTGCTGATCTTCAGCGCGGCTTCGTTGGCCTCCGCGCCGGAGTTGACGAACAACACCTTCGCGTTGCCCGAGAGACCGGCGACGTCCAGGAGGGTTTCGGCGAGTTCGACCGCGACCGGGTTCACGTAGAGGTTCGACGTGTGCCCGAGTTTCGCGACCTGTTCGGAGACCGCGGCGACCACGGCGGGGTGGGCGTGGCCCAGCGCGTTGACCGCGATCCCGCCGATCAGGTCGATGTACGGCTTGCCGTCGGCGTCCCAGACCTTCGCGCCCTCACCGCGGACCAGCGTCAGCGACGGGGTGCCGTAGTTGTCCATGAGAGAAGACTTCCAGTGCTCCTGGCCGTCTACATTGGACTTGAGCGTGGTCACGGGAGCTCCGTTTCGGGGAAGACCATGGTACCGATGCCGCGGGAGGTGAAGACCTCCAGCAACACCGAATGGGCGATGCGGCCGTCGATCACGTGCGCACGGCGGACACCGCCGCGGATGGCGCGCACACAGGCCTCCATCTTCGGGATCATGCCGCTGGCGAGGCCGGGCAGCAGGGTTTCGAGGCGGTCCACGCGGATGCGGTCGACCAGCGAGCCGCGGTCCGGCCAGTTGGCGTAAAGGCCTTCGACGTCGGTGAGGACGACGAGTTTCTCCGCGCCCAGCGCGGCGGCCAGCGCACCGGCGGCGGTGTCGGCGTTGATGTTGTGCACGACGCCGTCGATATCCGGCGCCACGGTGGACACCACGGGGATCCGGCCCGCGTTGACGATGTCGAGCACCGCGTCCGGGTTGACCTCGGAGACCTCGCCGACCAGCCCGATGTCGACCGGTACACCGTCCACAGTGGCCTGTTTGCGCTCGGCGGTGAACAACCGCGCGTCCTCGCCGGAGATGCCGACCGCGTACGGGCCGTGCGCGTTGATCAGCCCGACCAGCTCGCGGCTGACCTGGCCGGTCAGCACCATGCGGACGATGTCCATCGTCTCGGGCGTGGTGACGCGCAGGCCGCCCTTGAACTCGCCTTCGACGCCGAGCCGGTTGAGCATCGCGGTGATCTGCGGGCCGCCGCCGTGCACCACCACCGGACGCAGCCCGGCCATGCGCAGGAACACCATGTCCTCGGCGAAAGCCTGCTTGAGGCTCTCGTCGATCATGGCGTTGCCGCCGTACTTCACCACGACGGTGGCGCCGTGGAAGCGCTGCAACCAGGGCAGGGCCTCGATGAGGATCGCGGCTTTCTCGGCGGCCGTCGCGAGCCGGTCGTCCGCGGGGACCGTGGATTCGGAAGGGCTCATGACGAATACGCGCTGTTCTCTTCGACGTACGCGTGCGAGAGGTCGGTCGTGTAGATCGTCGCCTCGCCTTCACCGAGCCCCAGGTCGACCACGATCTGGATGTCACGGCCGGAGAGGTCCGCCTCGGAACGGTCCGCGGCGGGGGTGCCCTTGGCGAACAGGGTGACGCCGTTGATCGTGATGGCGACCTTCTCCGGGTCGATCTCCGCGGGCACGCGGCCCAGCGCCATGGCGATGCGGCCCCAGTTCGGGTCCGAACCGAACAGCGCGGTCTTGACCAGGTTGTCCTCGGCGATCGTCCGGCCGACGGCGATGGCCTCCGCCTCGCTCGCCGCTCCGGTGACCGTGACGTCGACGTACTTGGTCGCGCCTTCGGAGTCCGCGCGCAGTTGCAGCACGAGGTCGAGGCTGACGGCGGTGAGCAGTTCGGTCAGTTCGGCCTCGGGCGGCTCGACGCCACTGGCGCCGGACGCGAGGACGAGGACGGTGTCGTTGGTGGAGGTGCCGCCGTCGACGTCGAGCCGGTCGAAGGTGACGCCGGTGGCGGCGCGCAGGGCCCTGTCGAGGACCTCGGGAGTGACGACCGCGTCGGTGGTGAGGACCGAGAGCATCGTCGCGAGGTTCGGGGCGAGCATCCCGGCGCCCTTGGCGAACCCGCCGACACTCCAGCCGCTGTCGTGCTTCGCGGCCGCCTGCTTCGGCTTGCTGTCGGTGGTCATGACCGCGGTGGCGGCGTTGAGATCGGTTTCGGCGCCGGTGCCGAGTTCCTTGAAGGCGGAGTCCACACCGGAAAGCAGCGCTTCCATCGGCAGCCGCTCGCCGATCAGGCCGGTCGAGCAGACCGCGACCTCGATCGCGCCTGCCTGGAAGAGTCCGGCGACCTTCTCGGCGGTCTGGTGCGTGTCCTGGAACCCGCCGGGTCCGGTGGCCGCGTTCGCGCCGCCGGAGTTGAGGACGACGGCCTTGAGGCGCTGCTGCTTGAGCACTTCTTGCGACCACAGCACGGGCGCGGCCTTGATCACGTTGCGGGTGAACACGCCGGCCGCGACCTGAAGCGGACCGTCGTTGACGACGAGCGCGAGGTCGAGCTTTCCGGCGGCCTTGATCCCGGCGGCGACGCCGGCGGCCCGGAATCCCTTCGGCTGGGTGATGGTCACGGAGCGACTCCTACGGTCGGAAGTCCGGTGGTCTCGGGGAGACCGAGCGCGAGGTTCATGGACTGGACGGCACCGCCGGCGGTGCCCTTGGTCAGGTTGTCGATGGCCGCGACCACGATCAGGCGCCGGGTGTCGGCATCGACGGTGACCTGCAGCTGGACGTTGTTCGAGCCGACCACCGAGGCCGACGACGGCCACTGGCCAGGAGGCAGGAGCTGGACGAACGGCTCGGCGGCGTAGGCCTTCTCGTACACCTCGCGGGCGCCGTCGGCGTCCAAGTCGGATTTGAGCGCGGCGCTCGCGGTGGTGAGGATCCCGCGCGGCATCGGGGCCAGCACGGGGGTGAAGGACACCTTGACCTGCTCGCCCGAGACCGCCGAGAGGTTCTGCGCGAATTCGGGGGTGTGGCGGTGGGCGCCGCCGACACCGTACGCGGTGGCCGAACCCATCACCTCCGAACCGAGGAGGTTCGGCTTGAGGCTCTTGCCCGCGCCCGAGGTCCCGGTGACGGCGACGACGTTGACCTCCGGCTCGATCAGGCCCGCGGCGAGGGCCGGGGCGAGGGCGATCGAACCGCCGGTCGGGAAACAGCCGGGGACCGCGATGCGCTTGGTCCCGGCGAGACGCTCGCGGGCACCGGGGAGTTCGGGGAGCCCGTACGGCCACTGCCCGGCGTGGTCACCGCCGTACCAGCGCTGCCAGTCGGCCTCGTTCGCGAGGCGGTGGTCCGCGCCGAGGTCGACCACCAGGACGTCCGGGCCCAGCTGGGCGGCGATGGCTCCCGAATGGCCGTGCGGCAGGGCGAGGAAGACGACGTCGTGCCCGGCCAGTGTCTCCGGGGTCGTCTCCAGCAGCACACGGTCCGCCAGCGGCGCGAGGTGCGGCTGGTGCTGGATCAGTGGCGTCCCCGCGGAGCTGGCCGCGGTCAGCGCGCCGATCTGGACTTCGGGATGGGTCAGCAGCAGGCGCAGGAGTTCGCCACCCGCGTACCCGCTGGCTCCGGCTACCGCGATCTTCACCGTCATACGAATGATTATGCACAGTCGTGCAAGTTCAATCAAACAAAGTCGTGCGGCTCACCCGATATCGGCCATCCTTGCCGCATGACAGACACGCCCGCCCGGTTGCTCAGCCTGCTGTCGCTGTTGCAGACACCACGCGAATGGCCTGGCAGCGAGCTCGCCGAGCGGCTGGAGGTCAGCCAGCGGACCATCCGGCGCGACATCGACAGGCTGCGTGAGCTCGGTTACCCCGTCGAGGCGTCACGAGGCTCCGACGGCGGCTACCGGCTTGGCGCGGGCGCGGCGATGCCACCGTTGCTGCTCGACGACGAGGAAGCCGTCGCGATCGCGGTCGGTCTCCGTGGCGCCGCCGGGCAGGCGATCTCGGGGATCGAGGAGTCGTCGGTCCGGGCGCTGGCGAAGCTCGAGCAGGTGCTGCCCTCGCGACTGCGTTACCGCGTCGGCGCGCTGGGTGCCGCGACCGTGCCGCTTCCCGGCACCGGCCCCGCGGTGGACCCGGAACACCTCACCGTCTTCGCCGGCGCGATCGCCAACACCGAGCGGACACGCTTCGCCTACCGCACCGGCGACGGGACCGAATCCCGGCGGCACGTCGAACCGCACCGGCTCGTCTCGGCCGGGCGCCGCTGGTACCTGCTCGGCTACGACCTCGACCGCGACGACTGGCGGATCTTCCGCGCGGACCGGATCTCCGAACCGCGCGCGACCGGCGGCCGGGCCACCCCCAGGCAGCCGCCCGCGGAGGACGTGGCGGCTTATGTCACCGACAGGATGTACAGCCTCCTTCCCACTTACAGTGCGCGCGTGACCCTGCACGCGCCGATGAACCAGGTCGCCCCCGCGATCGGGGACAGCATCGGCGAGATCGAGCCGATCGATGCCGAGAACTGCGTCTGGAACGCGGGTGCGGACACTCTCGACTGGCTCGCGTTCCGGCTGCTGGGGCTCGGCTGTGAATTCACCGTGCACGAACCGCCGGAACTGATCGGCCACCTCCGGGAGATGGCGGCGCGGATGAACCGCGGTATTTCGTCCACAGTGGACTAGGTCGTGTCCTGTGAGTCTGTTCGATGGGCTTCGTGATCCAGGTGGTTCCTGACGGTGCGGGCGGATCGGCCTCGTACCGGGTCGTACTCGGCCGCGTCCGCCCGTGCCGTCAGGGACCACCTGGGCGCGAAGACCGCGAACAGACTCACAGGACACGACCTAGCGGCCGCGAGGGCCGGGTGACCCTCGCGGCCGCCTTCGTTCAGCCGAGTTCACCTACCTCTCGCTGACTTGGCGGGATCGGGAGATACGCGCCCCGGCGCTCCGGGTCGCAGCCGACCCTCGGCAGCCGGGCCCTGATCCCGCCCGGCGTCCGTTCGAACCGCCGCGCGATCTCCTCGACGCTTTCCCCGGCCAGCCAACGGCCTTCCAGTTCGGCGTCCAGCTCTTCGGACCACGGCAGGCCCTGATGCGCGGGGCGGTCGGCCGATCTTCGGCGGCCGTTCCGGCCGTTGCTCCGACCGGCGAACGCCATCAGCGTGTCGGAAAGGACGGTCGCCAAAGCCGGTACGGCCTCGGCGTCGATGTCGAGCCTGCCTTCGGCGACAGGCTCCTCCTGCGGTCCGGCTCCGCCGACCATGACGGTCACCCAGCGGTCTTCCCCGGCCGCGCCGCCACCCTCACGGGCGGCGACCTCGATGCGATAAACGGTGTCCTGCACGCGGATCTCGGTCCGGTGCTCTTCGACAATGGTCATGCCGGGGACGCTAACGGGCGGCCCCGACAATTCCGCGGCCCGGCGGCGGGAATTCGGGCCGGGAGGGTGGATGACCGGTACTTTCAGCGCTTTTCGAGACGAGAGGGTGCCGGTCATGGCGGCTTCTCGCCGCATTTAGAGGACTAATTGCGGTGGGGCGGCACCTGCGCGGGGTCGTGGGCAGGGTCGGTGGTGGGCTCGTGATTGGCGATTCGGCCTATTGAGCGGTGCGTGTGGCTGCCCCGAGCACGCGTTCACCTGGCCATGAAGGCCTCCTTACCTACCCTGAGGGTAGTGAAAGAGTCCTTCGCTACCCTCCACCATGATTCCTGGCAACACCCACGATCCGCGTCCCACCATCGCCGCCGAGCTGTCCTGAAGACCACCGTTGAGACGTTGATCGTCTCAACGGTGACCTTCAGGACAGGGAAAACGCCCCTCGGTCACTTGCCTTCCATCGCGCCCGTCGCATTTAGAGGACCAATTGCGGCAGGCACAAAGGAATGCCCCGCTCCGGAACGAATCCGAAGCGGGGCACCTCAAAGCGACCGGGCTCAGAAAGGCAGTGCCTGAGCCAGCGCCTCCTTCTTCACTTCAGCGACGGACGGCACGTCCGACTTCTTCGCGCCTGCCGACGAACCGGCCGGAACCGGCTGCGGGACCGGGGCGCACTGCACGTCCGAACCGTTGCCCGGCTTCCGCGCGGGCAGCTTCCCGGTCAGCAGGTAGTCCGCGATCTTGTCGTCCACACAGGACACGCCGGACAGCGAGCCCGAGTGCGTGGTGCCACCGGGTGCGCTGATCAGGCTGGAGTTCGGGTAGCGCTTGCGGACCTCGAGGCTGCCGGGGTACGGCGTCGCGCCGTCGTTCTCCTCGTTGACCAGCAGGATGCCCGGCACCTTGCGTCCGTCGATCTCCACCGGCTTGCCCGACTTCGCGGGCCAGTTGAGGCACGGCGCGTTGAACCACGCGTTGCCCCAGGTCTCGAACGGTGCCCGGAAGTGCGTGACCCAGTTGTCGAACTTCCAGCGGCTCCAGCTCTGCGGCCACGCGACGTCGGTGCACTGCACGGCCGTGTACACCGCGTACCCGTTGTCCTGGCCCGGCGGGTTGGAGTCGTCGTACAGGCCCTTCAGGGTCTGCCAGTCTCCCTTGTGGACCCAGCCCGAGAACGCGTTCGCCATGTCTTCCCAGCCGAAGACGTAGTATCCGGCCTGAAGGAAGATGTCCGTCCACTCGGAACCGCCGATGACACCGCCGGCGGGCTTGTCGTACAGCTTCTTCTGCTCGGCGTACCACAGCTTCTCGACCGCGACCGCGGTCTTGCCGAGGTGGTAGACGTCGTCGTACTTGGCGAGCCAGCCGAAGTAGGTCTTGATGTTCTTGTCGAAGGCGATGTCCTGGTTCAGGTTCGCCTTGTACCAGACATCGCGGGGGTCGACGGTGCCGTCGAACACCATCCGCCGCACGTTCTGCGGGAACAGCGTGCTGTAGACCTGCCCGAGGTAGGTGCCGTAGGAGAAGCCGTAGTAGTTGATCTGCTTCTCACCCAGCGCCTTGCGCAGGCTGTCGACGTCCTTCGCGACATCGATGGTCTTGATGTGCTCGAGGATCGCGCCGTTCTTGGCGCACGCCTCCGCGTAGCCCTTCGCCTTGTCGAACCACGCCTTCTCGAGCGCACGCGTGGTCGGCACGTACTGCGGGCGGTTGTAGGAGGCGTAGTTACCGTCGCAGGTCAGCGACGGCTTGCTCTCCCCGACCCCGCGCGGGTCGAAGCCGATCCAGTCGTACTCGTCACCCGCCTTCTTGGGGACGGCCCGGCCGAGCGTCGACAGGCCGAGGCCGGAGCCGCCGGGACCACCCGGGTTGACCATCATGACGCCCTGCGATTGGGCGGACTTGTGCTTCACGCGCGAGACGGCGATCGAGATCTTCTCCCCGCCGGGCTTCGCGTAGTCCAGTGGGACCTCGAGGAAGCCGCATTCCGCGCCGGCCTTGACCAGGCTCGGACGCGTGCAGGCTCCCCAGGAGATGGGCTTCGGATCGAAGTCCGACGCCGAGGCGGCCGTGGCGGAGGGAGCGAGCGCCATGGTGCCGACGCCGATCCCCGCGACCGCCAGGGCGGCAACGAATTTCTTCACTGTGTTCCTTTTCGTCCGCGTTCGACCCGGTCGGGCCGAAGCTACCGAGAACCGGCTTCAATCTCGCTGACCGACACGTTGACCGCCATCCCTCTTTAGTCGGTATCCGCGCCTCGATCCGGGCATATCAGTCTTGTCGGTCCCCTGTCGTACGCTCGCGGCGTCCACTGGGGAAAGGAGTTCGCGTGAACGAGGTGAAAAGCCTGGTTTCGGCGGTTCGCAACGGTTTGGCCGGGCTGGCCGATCCGGAGAAAGCGCCGGGCATGCGGGCGTACATGAAGTCGCAGATGCCGTTCCTCGGTGTCGCGTCACCCCCTCGGGCTGCCTTGCTGAAGCGGCTCTTCGCCGAACATCCGCTACCCGATCGAGTGAGTTTCTCCGCTGCCGTCCTCACCTTGTGGCGTGAAGCGGAATTCCGTGAAGAGCGGTACGCGGCGGTGGCCCTTTCCGGACATCGCTCCTTCGCCCGATGGCAGGACAGCGCTCTGCTCGGCCTGTACGAAGAGATGATCGTGACGGGCGCGTGGTGGGACTACGTCGACGAGGTCGCCATCCGCCGCGTCGGGCCGATCCTGCGCGCGGAGCCGGAGACGGTGACGCCGTTGATGCTGACCTGGGCCTACGACGAGGACAGGTGGCGACGTCGGACGGCGGTGATCTGCCAGGTCGGGGCCAAGGGCGGCACTGACACCGATCTGCTCACCCGGGCAGTCGAGGCGAACATCGACGACAAGGACTTCTTCCTGCGCAAGGGAATCGGCTGGGCGCTGCGCGAGTACGCGAAAACCGAGCCGGACTGGGTGCGCGCCTTCGTCGCCGCGCACCCGGCACTGTCCAATCTGTCCCGGAAGGAGGCGCTCAAGCACCTGGGAGGTTGAGCACCGGCCGCGGGATCAGCGCGACGAGTCCCTCGATCACCTCGCCGAATTCGGGCAACAGCTCCCTTGTCTCCTTCAGATCGCGAAGCAGGTCGAGCCGCACCTCTTCGGACGGTCCTTCGCCGAGCAAGTCGGCGAGGTTGCGTTTCGCGTCTTCGGTGCGCCCGAGGACAAGGAGGTAGAAGAGCGGCTGGGTCTTGGTGTCCCAATCGCCGGGGTCGGCCGTGGCACCGGCGACGGCCTCTTCGAGGGCTTCGCCGAAACGTCGTTCGGCTTCCTCGGTTCGCCCGGTCTTCAGCCAGGCCAGCGCGAGAAGATTGCGGGCCCACGGGGATTCCGGCGCGAGAGGACGCAGGACCTCCATCGCCTCGTCCGTCTTCCCCGCGTACAGCAAGGCTTCCCCGAGGTTCCCGGCGTGGTCGGTGTCGTCCGGATACTGGGCGACCAGTTCACGCAGTTCCCGGACGGCTTCCTCGTGGTCACCCGCCCGGCGATGGATCTCCGCACGCAGGGCGCGAACGCTGTCGTCTTGGCCGACGGCCAGCGCGCTGTCCACATCGGACAGCGCGCCGTCGAAATCGCCGAACAGAAGGCGATGACGGGCACGCCGGTGGAAGGCGTATCTGTCCTGCGCCAACCGGACCGCTACGTCCAGCTCCGCCCGGGCTTCCTCGTGACGGTCCAGGTCCGCGAGGTTGTCGCCCCGGAGGGTGTGGAAGAAGGCGCTCTCCGGGTTCGCTTCGAGTGCGGCGTCGATGTCGACGAGGGCGGCTTCGTAGTCGTCCGAAGCCCGGTAGGCGAACGCTCGCCAAACGTGGGCCCATTCGTTGGCGGGCTCGAGTTCGAGCGCGCGGTTCAGCGACTCCATCGCCTCGTCGCGCCGCTTCAACGGCCGGAGCAGCACCATCCCTCGCCGCAAATGGTTCTCGGCGTCCTCGGGGGCCAGTTCGATCGCCCGGTCGAAGTCGGCGAGTGCCGCTTCGGAAGCACCCTCGGCGTCATGCACCTGGCCACGCATGTAGCACGCCCACTCGTAGTCCGGGTCGATCCGGAGGGCGGCGGTGAAGCCGTCGGTCGCGAGCCGATACCGCTCGCCGCGGTAGTGGAACGCCGCCCGGATCGCGTGGGACCTCGCGTTCTCCCTGTTCGCCGCGATGACCGCATCGAACGTCTTCGAAGCGCCGTCCTCGTCCCCGGTCTGTTCGAGGAACCACGCGAGCTCGGTCAGGTAGTAGACGTCCTTGGGGCGCAGCGCGTCCGCCGCCCGGTACCCGGCGAGGGCTTCCTCGTTCTCCCCCAGTTCGGCCAGCAGCATCGCCCGCTGGCAGATCGCCCAGGCATAGTCGGGATCGAGCCGGATCGCGATGTCGAGTTCGTCGATCGCCTTCCGGGGTTCTCCGCGCTTGACGTACACCTCGCTCCGGGCGGTGTACGCCCACGCGTGGTCGGGTTCGAGGCGGACGGCCTCGTCGAGATCGGCCATCGCACCGTCGAGATCGCCGAGTCCGGCGCGGGCGGAACCGCGCCCTCGCCACGAATAGGCGTAGGCGGGGTCGAGTTCGATCGCCCGGTTCAGATCCGACAGCGCCCGTTCCCAGTCGCCTTCGTTGTGGAACAGATTGCCCCGGTCACTCCAGACGTAGGGGTCGGCGGGGTTGAGGTCGCAAGCCCGGTCGTAGTCCCGCTTCGACGGCTCGAACTCGTCCAGGCCCTCGTAGGCCCAGGCACGACGGCGGATCACCGTCGAGAGGCGGGCCGTGTCGAGTTCACCGGCACCGGCGAGCAGGTCGAGCACCGGGATCTCCCGGGAACCGTCGCCGTCCCCGATGGCGGCGGTCAGCCGCTGTGCCCAGTCCAGTACGGCGGGCGCGTCCGCGTCGACGCCCGCCTGCTCCATCATCCGCGCCCAGGTCCGCGCGGCCGCGGTACCCGAAGTGATCATCTCGGCGGCCCCGAGCAGGGCGTCCGGCAGCGCTTCCGCCGGATCACCGCAAAGCCGGTGGTAGGTCTGTTCGAGTTTCCTCCGCTGCCAGCCTTCGTTGCTCCAGGCGTCGCGATGGCGGCTGAGTCCGAGTTCGGCGCACCGGCCTTCGTAGTACTCGCTGAGCCGCCGGTGGTGTTCGGCGAAGGCCGCCGGTGAGCTCCCGCGTTCCAGACGCACCATCGGACCGCGGACCACCGGGTGATAGCGCACCGGAAGCTCGCGCCGCCCGACGAACGGCAGTTCCCGCAACCAGCGGAAGGTCTCCCCCGCGGTTTCCTTCCCGGTCAGGACGCCGAGGACGTCTTCGTCCAGGACACGGGGAAGCGACGCCGTGGCGGCGATCTTCTGCTTGGCCTTCTCGGGAACCCAGTGCAGGAACCGTTTGACCGCGTCGTCGCTGGGATCCCCGACGGCGCCCGCTTCGGCGGGCTTTCCCCGTGCCAGCATGGCGACCAGGACGGGCAGGCCGTCGGTCAGCCGCAGCACGATCTCGATCACCTCTTCGTCGGTGATCCCGTGTTCGGCGAGCAGACGCCGTGCCTCCGGTTCGGTGAACGGCCGGAGTTCGACCTCGTGCACCAGCGGCGCGTGCCTGTTCCACTTCGCCTCGTCCAGCGGGAACTGCCCGGCCGTGGTGAGCACGAGGTTCTGCGGCAGGTCGCCGTACAGTCCGCCGAACAGGTCGAGCAGCCACGTCTCGAGCACTGGCGCCGTTCGCTCGAAGGTGTCGAAGAACAGCGCGATCTGCCGGGATTCGGGAACCCGCCAGAGATCCTCGACGAACGGCTTGGTCAGTTCCTCCGCCGGATCGAGGAGCAGCCGCACATCGGCTTTCCGCTTGAACTTCGCCGCGAGATAGCTCTGCAACTGTTCCAGCTGCTTCGCCGTCGCGTCGGCGTCGATCGCGTCGGCGGCGATGCTTCCGCCGGGAAGCGTCTTCGCCACACCGAGACTGGCTTTGACCACTGTCTTCGTCACGAGCGCACGGCCGGCGGCCGGGGCCTGCGGATCGCTGTGGAGCCGCTCCCTCGCCTTGAGGTAGAACTCGTGGCGTTTCTCGAACCGGCGCATCTCGTGTCCGCTGCGCGCGAGGTCCTTCGCCAGTTTGACCAGTGTCGCGGGCAGATCCTGCTGCCGGTCGTCCGCGAAGCCGACGGCCGCACGGGTTTCCTCGGCGATACCCCGGAGCTGTTCGAGGAGGAAGGACTTGCCGACCCCGGCGAGACCGTGCACCGAGAACAGGTAGCGGCGGCGCCGATCACTCCCCGGCAGCCCCAGATTGACCCGGAAGTCCTCGCGTTCCCCGACTCTGCCGACGAAACCGTCGCTCAGCCGGGCACGGGCGACGTCTTGGATGCTGGACCGACCGTCTGGACGTGACACAAGTCCTCACTTTGCCACATCCACGACGCGTGAAGGCCCCCTTCCCTCGGTTGAACTGAGAGAAGGGGGCCTTCACGGGACTACAGGTCAGGCCCGCAGGCTCGCGTCGAAACGCTCACCGGCGACCGCGACGGCGGCGTCACGGGCCTTGGTGGCCTCGTCGACGGTCAGCGTGCGATCCGCGGCACGGAACCGCAGCTTGTACGCCACCGAACGTTTGCCCTCGCCCAGCTGCTCACCCTGGTAGGCGTCGAACAGCGTGATGTCCTCGAGCAGTTCGCCCGCGCCTTCGCGCAGCGCCTCGGCCAGGTCGGCCGACGGCACGCTCGCCTCGGCGACGAGGGCGACGTCGAGCAGCACCGGCGGGTAGGCCGAAATCCGCGGCGCCGGACGGCCGTCCGGGATCGGGATCGCGTCCAGGTCGAGTTCCATCGCGACGGTGCGCGGCGGCAGGCCGAGCGCCTCGACGACCTTCGGGTGCAGCTCACCGGCGTATCCGACGGGCCACTGCCCCACCCGCAGCTGCGCGCACCGGCCAGGGTGCCACGGCGGCTGGTCCGCCGCGGCCGTGGTCAGCTCGACACCGGCGGCCTG
Source organism: Amycolatopsis sp. cmx-11-12 (assembly GCF_046269425.1). Classification (NCBI taxonomy): domain Bacteria; kingdom Bacillati; phylum Actinomycetota; class Actinomycetes; order Pseudonocardiales; family Pseudonocardiaceae; genus Amycolatopsis; species Amycolatopsis sp. cmx-11-12. The sequence goes on from NZ_JADNQM010000042.1 coordinate 20,863, forward strand.
TGCCACCAGCCGCGCCGCCTGCACCGCGTCGGCCCAGTTCGCCTGTTCGCCTTCGCCCCACCAGCCCGCGCGGCCACGCTGGCCCGCGAGCACGACGGCGACGTGCACCGGCTGCGGCGGGACGGCCGCCTCCAGTACCGCGAGTTCCTCGTCGGTCGGGCGCTGATCCACTCCGAGCGAAGGCATCGGGATCGGGTTCGGCCCCGGCAGGACCACCTGTCCGACGTGGAACAGCGAGACGTCCTTGAAGCCACGGGAGATGTTGCGCTGCAACATTTCCAGCAGACCGGGCAGCAACGTGCTCGCCATCCGGTCCTTGTCCGCTTCCAGCGGGTTGCGGACCTGGACGGTCCTGCGGCGGACGTCGTCCTCAGGCAGCCCGAACGAATCCCAGACCGAATCCGAGATGAACGGGAAGGGCAGCACCTCGACGTAACCCGCCTCGGCCAGCGCACGCGCGACCGAACGGCGACGGCGCTGCGTGTCGGTCAGGCCGCGGCCCGCCGGGGCTTCGGGCAGCACCGACGGGATGCTGTCGTAGCCCTCAAGCCGGAGCACCTCCTCGACCAGGTCGGCGGGCTGCACCAGGTCGCCGCGCCAGCTCGGCGGGACCGCGGTCACCAGTGCGGTGCCGTCCTCGGACGAGCCCACGTTGACCTTGCAGCCGATCTGCGAGAGCCGCCGGACCGTGACACCGCGCTCGTAACGCACCCCGGCCACCTGGTCGGGGAGGCTGATCGGCATGGTCACCGGCTGGTTCGGCTCGACACCGCCCTCGTCGGTGCGGCCGGGCAGGATCGAGCCGTCGCCGTACTGGCGCAGCAGGCGCGCGGCGAATTCGACGGCCACCGCGCACAGCTGCGGGTCGGTGTAACGCTCGAACCGCTTGGCCGCCTCGGAGAACAGCTTGTGACGGCGGGCCGTCCGGCTGATCGACGAGGGATCCCAGTGCGCCGCTTCGAGCAGCACGTCGGTGCTCTCCGACGTGATCTCGGTCGACGCGCCACCCATCGTGCCCGCCAGCGAGATGACCCCGGTGTCGTCGGCGATGATCACGTCGTCGGCGTCGAGAGTGCGCTCGACATCGTCCAAAGTGGTCAGTTTCTCGCCCGGCTTCGCCTTGCGCACCACCAGATCGCCCTTGACCGACCCGGTCGCGAACGCGTGCAGCGGATGCCCGAGCTCGATCATGACGTAGTTGGTCACGTCGACCGCGAGCGAGATCGAGCGGATACCGGCCAGCATCAGACGGCGGCGCATCCACCACGGTGTCGGCGCGGTGGCGTCGAGGTCCTTGACCCGGCGCAGCACGAACCGCTTGCACCCCTCGGTGTCCTCGAGGTGCACCGGCCACGCGACGCTCTCGGCCGCCGGTACCTCGATGGACGCCGGGTCCCCGAACGGGACGTCGAGCGCGTTCGACAGCTCGCGGGCCAGCCCGCGGACCGACAGCGTGTACCCGCGGTCCGGGGTCGGCGTCACCTCGAGGACGGTGTCGTCGAGGCCGAGCAGCTTGTTGGCGTCCTCGCCGGGGCTGGCGGTGCTCGGCGGCAGCACCAGGATGCCGGAGTGGTCGTCACCGATGCCGAGTTCGCTCGCGGAGCAGATCATGCCGTCGCTGAGCCTGCCGTAGGTCTTGCGCGAACCGATCTCGAAACCGCCGGGCAGCACCGTGCCGGGCAGCGCGACGATGACCAGGTCACCCTCGGCGAAGTTCGTGGCACCACAGATGATCCCGCGAGTCCGGATCCCCGTGGGGCCTTCGTCCTCGAAAGGACCTTCGTCATCGTCATCATCGGCGTCGACGTTCTCGTCGGGCTTGTCGGTGTCCTCTTCGGACTCTCCGACGTCGACCCGGCAGAAGCGGACCGGCTTCTTGAACTCGGTCAGCTCCTCGATCTCGGCCACGCGGCCCACCACGAGCGGGCCGGTGACCGGTTCGAGCGCGCGGACCTCGTCGACCTCGATGCCGATACGCACGAAGGCGTCGGCCAGATCCTGGGCCGTGACCTCCTCGTCGACGTCGAGGTGCTCGGTCAGCCAGCTGGCTGGGACCTTCACTCAGGCCTCCGTTCCGAAGGGCAGGGTGAACCTGATGTCGCCCTCCACCATGTCGCGCATGTCCGGGATTCCGTTGCGGAACTGCAGGGTGCGCTCGATACCCATGCCGAAGGCGAAGCCCGAGTAGACCTCGGGGTCGACGCCGCAGGCACGCAGGACGTTGGGGTTGACCATGCCGCAGCCGCCCCATTCGACCCAGCCCGCGCCACCCTTCTTCTCCTCGAACCAGACGTCGACCTCGGCCGACGGCTCGGTGAACGGGAAGAAGTGCGGGCGCAGTCGGGTCTTCGAGTTCTCGCCGAACATCGCGCGGGCGAAGGCGTCGAGGGTGCCCTTGAGGTGCGCCATCGTCAGGCCCTTGTCGATCGCGAGCCCTTCGACCTGCGAGAACACCGGAGTGTGCGTCGAGTCGAGTTCATCGGTCCGGTAGGTACGGCCTGGGCAGACGACGTACACGGGCAGGTCGCGGTGCAGCAGCGCGCGGGCCTGCACCGGCGAAGTGTGCGTCCGCAGCACCAGCCCGGAGTCCTCCTCACCGAGGTAGAACGTGTCCTGCAGCTGGCGCGCGGGGTGGTCCTTGCCGAAGTTCAGCGCGTCGAAGTTGAACCACTCGGCTTCGAGTTCCGGACCGTCGGCGACCTCGTAGCCCATCGCCACGAACGCGTCGGCGATCCGCTCCGAAAGGGTCGCGATCGGGTGCCGGGCGCCGCGGGGGAGGCGGTCCCACGGAAGCGTGACGTCGACGGTCTCCTCACGGAGCACCTTTTCGTCACGTTCCACCTGGAGCACGGCACGGCGCGCGTCGAAGGCGGCCTGGATGCCTTGCCGCGCTTCGTTGACCCGCTTCCCCGCCTCGGCCTTCTCCTGCTTCGGCAGGGCGCCGATCTCGCGGCGCGCGAGCAGCAGCGGAGACTGGTCCCCGAGGTGGGCGGGTTTGACCGCGGCCAGCGCGTCGAGATCCGCCGCGGCCGCGAAGTCCGTCTCGGCCTGCTTGACGGCGGCCGTCAACGTTTCCGGCGCGAGCGCCCCCGCCTGGGGGTTCTGCTTGTCGTTGGCTTCGGACATAACTCCTCGGCGTCCGCTGGGACTGGTCCGGTGCACGCGAGCGCACACATGGGTTTAGCAGCTGCTGAATTCTATGGGACAGCGAACGGCGGCCCCCGATCACCCTCGGGCTGGGCACACCGTCACTCGGAAGTGCGAAAAACGCGCTCTACGCCGTAAACAAGGTGCTGGAACGAACACTGCGTTCCATGAGAGCTCCCTTGTGTCGTGGTTCGGAAGGCGTAGTCCCTGCGACTCTACGTGGTGGTACGCCGCGAAGCCATCGCATTCGTGTAGACGCAGATCGCCGCCGCTGTCGCGAGGTTCAGGCTTTCGGCCCGGCCGTACATCGGGATCTTGACCGCGAGGTCGACGGCGCCGAGGACGTCCTCGGGCAATCCGTGCGCCTCGTTGCCGAACACCCAGGCGGTGGGTTCGTCGAAGGTCACCTGGTCGAGTTCGGTGTCGGCGTACCCGTGCGCGCCGAACGTGCGGAGACCGGCGGCGGAGCAGGCCTTCAAGGCCGCGTCGACGTCCCGGATCCGGGTGATGGCGGGGTGGAACAGGCTGCCGGCGGCCGCGCGGACGCATTTGCCGTTGTGCGGGTCGACACTGTCGCCCGCCAGGACGACCGCGTCGGCGCCGGCGGCGTCCGCGACGCGGATCACGGTGCCCGCGTTCCCGGGGTCCGCGACGTCGACGAGGACGACGACGAGCTTCGCACCCGGTTTCAAAACCGTCTCTTGTGGACGGTCCACGAGCGCGCAGACCGCGACGATGCCTTGCGGCGTCACGGTCTCGGAAAGCCCATCGGCGGCGCGGTCGGTGATCGGCGAAACCGGGACGCCCGCCTCACGCGCGGCGAGGAGCAGGCGCTCGTGCTGTGCGGCGGCGCGTTCGGTCACGAACAGCTCGTACACCGTGCCGCCGTGTTCGAGCGCCGCTTCGACGGCGTTCGCGCCCTCGGCGAGGAACCGGCCCGCTTTATCACGCTCGGCCCGGCGGGTGAGCTTGCGCGCAGCAACAACCCGGGGCGTCCGTTCGGTGAACGGAGCAGCCCCGGGTCGTTGAAGAGCGCTCTCGCCGGTCAGGCCGACTTCTTCTCTTCGGTGTTCACGTTCGCCTTGGCCAGCTCGGCCAGCGCGGTGAACGCGGCGGCGTCGTTGACGGCGAGTTCCGCGAGGATCTTGCGGTCCACCTCGACACCCGCGGCCTTGAGGCCCTGGATGAGGCGGTTGTAGGTGACACCGTTGGCGCGGGCGGCCGCGTTGATGCGGGTGATCCACAGCCGACGGAAGTCACCCTTGCGGGCACGGCGGTCCCGGTAGGCGTAGTTCAGCGAGTGAAGCGTCTGCTCCTTCGCCTTGCGGTACAGCCGCGAACGCTGGCCGCGGTAGCCGCTGGCGAGCTCGAGAGTCGCGCGACGCTTCTTCTGGGCGTTGACAGCCCTCTTGACGCGTGCCACTGGGTCCATCCTGTCGATCTGGGGGCGCGCTGGCGCGCCCGGCGTTTACAAAGTGCGGGGTGTCAGCGGCCGAGAAGGCGCTTGACGCGGCCGACGTCGTTCTTGGCGATCTCGGTGGTGCCTTCGAGACGACGGGTGAGCCTGTTGGACTTCTTCTCCATCAGGTGGCGGCGGCCGGCCTTCTGGCGGCGCAGCTTGCCCGTGCCCGTGACGCGAACTCGCTTCGACGTCCCGCTGTGCGTCTTCATCTTCGGCATTGCGTTGTCCTCTTTCGTGTGGCGGCACACCGGGAATCTCCGGTGTGCCGCGACAGGTGCTTGTCGGCGCTTACGCGTCGGCGGGCGGCTCGGACGACTCGTCCTTGGCTGCCTTCGCGGCCTTGGGCGGCTTCACGTTCTTGTGCGGGGCCAGCACCATGATCATGTTGCGACCGTCCTGCTTCGGCGACGACTCGACGAAACCGAGTTCCGTCACCTCGTCGGCGAGCTTCTGCAGCAGACGGAAACCGAGTTCCGGCCGGGACTGCTCGCGACCGCGGAACATGATCGTGACCTTGACCTTGTTGCCAGCCGCCAGGAAGCGGGACACGTGACCCTTTTTGGTCTCGTAGTCGTGCTGGTCGATCTTCGGCCGCAGCTTCTGCTCTTTGATGACGGTGAGCTGCTGGTTGCGGCGGGACTCGCGGGCCTTCTGCGCGCTCTCGTACTTGAACTTGCCGAAGTCCATGAGCTTGCATACGGGCGGGCGTGCCTGCGGAGCAACCTCGACGAGGTCGAGATCGTTCTCCTGTGCCAGCCGCAGCGCATCTTCGATCCGGACGATGCCGACCTGTTCACCGGCGGGTCCGACAAGGCGGACCTCCGGTACCCGGATTCGGTCGTTGATGCGTGTCTCGGAACTGATGGGGCCTCCCTGGTTCGAGGTAAATTCTTCTACCGTTTCGACCTGGTGCCCACATACCGAAGGCCTCGGTACCGTGAGGTACACGAGGCCCACTCTTTCCGATCGCGTTCAGTCTCCAGAACCGAACACACCGCCTCGACGCCCGAAATCGTCTTGGCGAGACCGGACCCGGACACCTGGTGTTGCGGCAGTGACGCGGGTGGGAGCGGGGCTCCACTTGCCGCCCCCGATCACTCGGGGGCTGGTCGCTCGTGGAAGGGTACCAGACGTGTCAGATGAACCCGTTCAGCAGCCCCCGTATTCCCCGGACGTCCGCGACCTGGAGGACATCCCGAGCGTCGAGGTGATCAGCAGGGCGGCCGTCATGCTGCTCTCCGCCGGCGCCGAACGCCTCGGTCTCGCCGACGAGGATCCGGCCGCCTCACCCCACCGCGACCTCGACGAAGCCCGCCGACTGATCACCGCCCTCGCCGGGCTGGTCACCGCTTCGGCAGAGTACCTCGGCCTGCACGCGGGCCCGTTGCGTGACGGCCTCCAGTCACTGCAGAAGGCGTTCCGTGAGGCTTCGGCCGTGCCGGACGCTCCTGGGCAGGGACCGGGCGAGAAGTACACGGGACCGGTCTACTAAGCCTGGTCTCCCGCTCATACCCGTGAGATGAACGGGGCTTTCATTGCAAAATTTGCAATGAAAGCCCCGTTCATCTCACGAGCCGCTACCCAACTAGAGCACTGACAGCTAACATTTCAGATGTGAGTGGGTTAGCGAAGGTGCCGAGGTCTCTCCTCAGGGACGAGGCGTACGAGAACATCCGGCGGGCGATCATCGACGGGACGCTGCCGCCGGGGACGAACCTGCGCGACGGCGACCTCGCCGAGCAGCTGGGCTTGTCGCGGGCGCCGGTTCGCCAGGCGTTGCTCCGCCTCATCGAGGACGGCCTCGTCGAGTCGAAGCCGCAGAGCTACACGCGCGTCGCCGGATTCGTGCCCGATGATGTCCGCGACGCCTTGCAGCTGGTCAGGGCGTTGCACGAGTTCGCCGTCCGGGTGGGCGTGCCACGGATGGGTGCCGCCGAAGTCGCGGCGATGCGCGCGGCCAACACCCGGTTCGCCGAAGCGGTCGCCGCCGGGGACGTCGCGGCCGCGATCACCGCCGACGACGAACTCCACGACGTCCCGGTGGCCGCCGCGCGCAACCGGGCGGTCGCCGCGACGCTGGCCCGCTACACGCCGCTGCTCCGGCGTCTCGAATACGCCCGCTTCGGCTCGCTGCCCGCGCACCGGTCGGTGCAGCGCCACGCGGAGCTGGCCGACGCCATCGAAGCGGGCGACGTCGACGCGGCCTGCTCGATCACCGCCACGATCTGGACCGACCTCGAAGCCCTACTGGAGACGCCATGACCCTCACCGACTTCCCGCGCTACCCGCTGCTGTTCGGCCCCTCCCCCGTGCATCCGCTCGAACGACTCACCGCCCACCTCGGCGGTGCGAAGGTCTGGGCGAAACGCGAGGACGTCAATTCCGGCATCGCGTTCGGCGGTAACAAGACGCGGAAGCTCGAATATCTGGTCGCCGACGCGCTCGCCTCGGGCGCGGACACGCTGATCTCGATCGGCGGCGTCCAGTCCAACCACACCCGCCAGGTGGCCGCGGCCGCCGCGCGGGCCGGGCTCAAGGCCGTGCTGGTGCAGGAAAGCTGGGTCGACTGGAACGACCCGCTGTACGACAAGGTCGGCAACATCCAGCTCTCGCGCATTCTCGGCGCGGACATCCGGATGGTCGAGGCCGGGTTCGGCGTCGGTTTCAAGGAGAGCTGGGAGAACGCGGTCAAGGAGATCGAAGCGGACGGCGGCAAGCCGTACGCGATCCCGGCCGGCGGGTCGGATCACCGCCTCGGCGGGCTCGGTTTCGCGAACTGGATCGTCGAACTCGAAGCGCAGGAGGCCGAACTCGGCGTCTTCTTCGACACGGTGGTCGTCTGCTCGGTCACCGGCAGCACGCAGGCCGGGATGGTCGCCGGTTCGGCGCTTTCGGGGAAGCCGCGGCGGATCCTCGGCATCGACGGTTCGGCGAAACCGGCCGAGACCCGCGACCAGATCACCCGCATCGCGCGAGCGACCGCGGAGCTGATCGGCGCCGGTGAGATCAGCGAGGTCGAACTCGACGAGCGGTACCACGCGGGGATCTACGGTATTCCCGACGAGTCCACTTTGGACGCGATCAGGACGCTGGCGCGGCTGGAGGGCATGCTCACCGATCCGGTGTACGAAGGCAAGTCGATGGCGGGCCTGATCGACCTCGTCGGCAGGGGTGAGATCCCGCGTGAGTCGAACGTGCTCTTCGCGCACCTGGGCGGGCAGCCCGCGCTGAACGGGTACACGAGCGTGCTATAGCGGGAGCTGGCTGTTATGAACGGACCGTTTATAACACGCGTGACTAGTCCACCACGGCCAGGACGTCGATCTCCACCAGCAGGCCGGCGGGCAGGCCGACGTACACGGTGGTGCGGGCCGGGTGCGGCGCTTCGCCGATCAGCTTGTTGTAGACCTCGTTGAACGCGCCGAAGTGGTCGACGTCGGTCAGGTACACGCGCACCATCATCGCGTCGGCAAGGCTCGAACCGGCGGCCTCGAGCACCGCTTCGATGTTCTTGAAGGTCTGCTCCGTCTGCTCACCGACGGTCTCGCCGACGATGGCGCCGGTGGCCGGGTCGAAGGCGACCTGGCCGGCCACCTGCAGGATGTTGCCCTTGCGGACCGCCTGCGAGAACGCGGCCACCGGCTTCGGCGCGTTCTCCGTGCTGATCGCGGTCTTGCTCATTCCAACTTCTCCTTTCGGTTCCCCGTCCATCCACTGTGGACGGAAGCTTCTTCGGCGGCGGCGGCCAGTTCGGGCACGAGCCCCATCAGGCCGTCGTAGTCCAGCAGTACCTTCGGCACCGAGATCGACGCGGCGGCGAGCACCACGCCGCCGGGGCCGCGGACCGGCGCGGCGATGCAGTGGATGAAGTCCTCGTGCTCGGCGTTGTCCACCGCGTAGCCGCGGTCGGCGACGAGATCCAGTTCGGTCTCGTAGGCCGACGGCGTGGTGATCGTGTTCGGGGTGCGGACGAAGAAGTCGATCCTCGACACCACGTCCGCCCGCTTCTCCGGCGTCATCGCCGCGACGAGCACCTTGCCGACGGCCGTGCAGTGCAGCGGGGCACGTTTCCCGATACGGGAGTACATCCGCACCGAATGCCTGCCCTCGAACTTGTCGATGTAGACCACCTCACCGTCCTCATAGGACGCGAGGTGGATGGTGTGCCCGGTACGCGCGTTGAGCCCGGCCAGCGCGGACTGCGCGCTGCGGCGGACGTCGCGGTCTTCCAGCGCCTGCTGTGCGAGATCGAAGAGGGCACTGCCGAGACGGTAGTACCGCTGTCCTTCCCGGCGCACGAAATGGTGCGACTCCAGGGTGCGCAGCAGCCGCAGCACGGTCGACTTGTGCACGCCGATCTCTTCGGCGAGCTGATCCAGCGTCTTCGCCTCGCGGGCGAGTCCGCTCAACAAGGTGAGCGCCCTGTCCAAACTCTGACTCATACGCCCACCAATCCCTTGTCCGTCAGTTTCGCCGACGCCCAGGATGCCTCATCCGCACCGATCAGGGCCTCGACGACGGATTCGGGCAGCGGCGTCCCCACGTCGTCGTGGGTCAGCAAAGTGGCCGCGGCCTGAAGATGTCCGCGCCGCAGCCGGGTCGCGGGATCGTCATCGCGCAGGGTGGCGGCGAGGAAGCCCGCCGCGAACGCGTCACCGGCACCGACCGGCTCCACGACGTCGACCTGCAACGCGGGCGCGAACAGCGGCGCCTCGTCGCCGTCGATCAGCGTCACCCCGCGCTCCCCGTGCTTGACGACCAGCGTCTTCGGCCCGGGCACCGCGGCGCGCAGCCGCTCGGGATCGCCGGTCCCCCACACCCGCTCGGCCTCGTCGTCGCCTGCCAGGACGATGTCGGCACGGGCAGCCAGTTCGGCCAGCACCGACGGGTCGCGCCCGGTCCACAGCGCGGGCCGGAAGTTCACGTCGAACGACACCAGCGTGTCCCCACGCGGCCGCTCCAGCAGTGCCCGCACCAGGTCGAGGCAGCCATCCGACAGCGCGGGCGTGATCCCGGACAGGTGGATCACGCGAACCCCGTCGAGATCGAGTTTCCCCAGCAGCGTGGCGTCCATTCCGGACGCCGCGGAGCCCTTGCGGTAGTAGCGCACCGGACTGCCGTGCGCGCCGCTTTCCTTGATGTAGAGCCCGGTCGGGCGCGCGGGGTCGACCAGCACCGCGCTGACGTCCACCCCCGCCCCGGCGATCTCGCGCACGAGCGCGCGGCCGAACGGATCGTCGCCGACGGCACTCACCCAAGCGCTGGCGAACCCCAGCGCCGGGAGATGGCAGGCGACGTTCGATTCGGCTCCGCCGATCGTCCGCACCCATTTCCGTACCTCGTCGGGCGGCCCTGGTTCGGCCGGTACGAACAAGGCCATCGACTCCCCGATGCAAATAACGTCGGGCGCGCTTGTCACTTCCGCGTCTCCTCGTCGTCACCCCGTTGACCTCTAGCGGACCGGATGCTACACCTATCCCACGCAATATGCGCAACGTCCGTTGCAACATACGCAACCGAGGTGAACCTCATGTTCGAAGCCGGCACCATCGATTCCGCAGCGGTCGCGGCCGTCCGGGAGGAGCGCGTCGACTGGCGCTTCCGCTCGGTGGCGCCTTCGCTGTCCGGACTCACGATCGGCGAGGCCGCCGCTCGCGGCGCGAAGCTGTTCGACGACGGCTTCTTCGGCCCATTCGTGGTGCTCGACGAGGAAGCCGTCGAGCACAACCTCCGCACCATGGCCGACTGGTGCGCCGAACGCGGTATCGCGCTGGCCCCGCACGGCAAGACGACGATGGCGCCGCAACTGTTCGAGCGGCAGCTCCGGCACGGCTCCTGGGGAATCACCTGCGCGAACGCCGGGCACCTGCGGATCTACCGTGCTTTCGGCGTCTCCCGGATCCTGCTGGCGAACCAGCTACTCGACCCGTCGGGCCTGAAGTGGCTCGCCGCGGAGTTGGACTCCGACGACGACTTCGAGTTCGTCTGCTGGGTCGACTCGGTTCGCGGTGTCGAGCTGATGACCGAGGCCCTGCGCGGCGCCCGGCGCAAGGTCGACGTCCTGGTCGAACTCGGCGCCGAGGGTGGCCGGACCGGTGTCCGTGACACCGACACCGCGCTCGCCGTCGCCGAAGCCGCCCACGCGAGCCCGGCCTTGCGGCTGCGTGGTTCCGGTGGTTACGAAGGCGCGCTTTCCCACCACACCGACGAGAAGTCGCTCCAGCTGATCAGCTCCTATGTGGACGGTCTGCGCGAACTCGTCTTCGCCTTCTCCGAAAAGGGCCTGCTCGACGACGCCGGTCAGATCATCGTCACCGGCGGCGGCAGCGCCTACTTCGACCGGGTCGCCGACGAGCTCACCAAGGACTGGGGCGACCTGGACGTCCTGCCGATCCTGCGCAGCGGCGCGTACGTGACCCACGACGACGGTTTCTACCGGGTGATCTCGCCGCTGGGCGAAAACCCGCGCATCGGCGGCGTCGCCTCGTTCCGTCCCGCGCTGCGCGCCTGGGCGCAGGTGACGTCGAAGCCGACGGACGAACTCGCGTTGCTCACCATCGGCAAACGGGACGCGTCCTTCGACGAAGGAATGCCCGAGCCGCGCCTGATCCGCAAGGGTGACGGGCCACCGTCGGCGCTCGAAGGTCATTCCATCCAGAAGATGAACGACCAGCATGCCTTCCTCACGCTGCCCGCGTCGTCGCCGGTCGAGGTCGGCGATTGGATCGCACTCGGCCTGTCGCATCCGTGCACCGTGTTCGACAAATGGCCCCTCATCCCGGTCGTCGGCCCCGACGGCGAGACCGTGCTCGATTTCGTCCGCACCCATTTCTGATCCGTCCTCCACCGCCGCAGAGGAAGAATCGCCATGGACATCGTTGTCCGCTCCGCACTGGTCGCCGACGGCACCGGGGATCCGCTCACCAGGCACGACGTGGGCATCACCGACGGCCGGATCGCCAGTGTCGCCGAACCGGGCTCGCTCGCGGGCCGCCGCACCATCGACGCCGAAGGACTCGTGCTCGCGCCCGGGTTCATCGACATGCACTCGCATTCCGACCTCCAGCTGCTCGCGAACCCGGATCACCTCGCGAAGCTCTCCCAGGGCGTCACGACCGAAGTGCTCGGGCAGGACGGGCTCTCCTACGCGCCCGTGAACGACGACGTCCTCACTGCGCTGCGCCAGCAGCTCGCCGGCTGGAACGACGACCCCGCCGGATTCGACTGGAACTGGCGTTCGGTCGGGGAATACCTCGACCGGCTCGACACCGGGGTCGCGGTCAACGCGGCCTACCTGGTGCCGCAGGGCACTGTCCGCATGCTCACCGTCGGCTGGGATGACCGGCCCGCGACCGAAGCCGAGATGAACGCGATGAAGGAACTCATCGCGACTGGGCTGGCCGAGGGCGCGATGGGCATGTCGTCCGGGCTCACCTACACGCCGGGCATGTACGCGACCACCGAGGAACTCGTCGAGCTGTGCCAGGTCGTCGGGGAGAACGGCGGCTTCTACAGTCCGCACCACCGCAGCTACGGCAAGGGCGCGCTCGAAGCGTTCGGCGAGATGGTCGACGTCTCCCGCCGGTCCGGCTGCCCGCTGCACCTCGCGCACGCGACGATGAACTTCTCGGTCAACAAGGGCAAGGCGCCCCAGCTGCTGGAGCTGCTCGACCAGGCGCTCGACGACGGCTGCGACATCACGCTGGACACCTATCCCTATCTTCCCGGCGCCACTTACCTTTCCGCGTTGCTGCCCAGCTGGTCGACCGAAGGCGGACTGGACGCCACCATCACCCGGCTGTCCGATGTGGACACCCGTGAGCGGATCCGCGCCGAGATCGAGGAGACCGGTTCCGACGGCGCCCACGGCGTGCCGATCGACTGGGAAGCCATCGAGATCAACGGCGTCCGCCGTGACGAGAACTCGCACCTCGTCGGGCATTCCGTCGCCGCTTCGGCGCAGCGTGCCGGGAAACCGGCCGCGGAACTGTACTTCGACGTCCTGCTCTCGGAAAAGCTCGGCACGTCCTGCCTGATGCACGTCGGGCACGAGGAGAACGTCCAGGCGATCATGCGGCACCGCACGCACACCGGCGGCAGCGACGGCCTCCTCGTCGGCGCGCGGCCGCATCCCCGCGCCTGGGGCACGTTCCCGCGGTACCTCGCGCGCTACGTCCGCGAACTCGGTGTTCTCGACCTCGCCGAATGCGTCTCGCACCTCACCGGCCGTGCGGCGGACCGCCTGCGGCTGACCGACCGGGGGCTCGTCCGCGCCGGATACGCGGCGGACCTCGTGCTGTTCGACCCGGAAACCGTCGCCGACACGGCCACGTTCGACGAACCGCGGCAACAGGCCGCCGGTATCCCCTATGTCTTCGTCAACGGTGTCGCCGCCATCGACGATGGTCAACCGACCGGCGCCCTCGCCGGCCATTCGCTGAGAGCTGGTCGGCGGAGCTGAGATGTACCTGACGAAAGTGACCATACACATGAACCCGCCTCGGCCGAAGGCCCCGCTATCGCGGTGGCAGGACGCCCTTCCCGCGCACCGTGACGAGCACGACCTGGCGGCGTCCTGCCGACGTCGATCGCGGTCGCGGGTTCACCAACAGACACTGCGGAACCCCGGGAGTGCCCGATGATCGACTGGCTCCAACATTCGACGGGAGGTCTCCTGACCCTCGCCGCAGTCTCGATCGCGGTTTTGCTGTTCCTCATCATCAAGGTCAAGCTGGAGCCTTTCATCGCGCTGATCGTGGTCGGCCTGCTGACCGCGCTGGCCGCAGGCCTGCCGGTCGGCCAGATCGTCGGCTCCGCGCAGAAGGCGTCGGAATCCCTGCTGGAAAAGGGTTTCGGCGGGATCCTCGGGCATATCGCCGCGATCATCGGCCTCGGCACGATCCTCGGGTCCATTTTGGAGCGTTCAGGCGGAGCGAAGGTGCTCACGGGCGCGTTGCTGCGGGCCATCGGTGAGAAGCGGGCCCCGCTCGCGATGGGTCTCGCGGGTTTCGTCTTCGGTATCCCGGTCTTCTTCGACATCGGCATCTTCGTGCTGGCGCCGCTGGTCTACGTCGCCGCCAAACAGGGCGGCCGTTCGCTGGTGCTGTACGCGTTGCCGTTGCTCGCCGGTCTTTCCATCACACACGCGTTCCTTCCGCCGCACCCCGGCCCGGTCGCCGCGGCCGGTCTGCTGCACGTGGAACTCGGCTGGATCATCCTGATGGGCCTGGTCTGCGGTATCCCGGCGTTCCTCGTCGGCGGCGTCGCGTACTCGACCTGGATCGGCAAGCGCATCGACGTGCGGGTCCCAGAGGAATTCCTCGTGGCGGAAGAGGAAGGCGAAAAGGAGGAGAACCCACCGTCGCTCAAGCTGGTGGCGTCGATCATCGCGGTCCCGCTGGTGCTGATCCTCGCCGGGACCTTCGGCAGCATCTGGCTTCCCAAGAACTCCGCTCCGGCAGGTGTCGCCGCGTTCATCGGCACTCCGGCGGTCGCGCTGACGATCTCGGTGCTGCTCGCGTCGTGGCTGCTGGGCCTGCGCCGAGGCTTGACCGGCAAGGATTTGAGCGAGCTTTCGGCGAAGTCGCTGCGCCCGGTCGCGATGATCCTGCTGGTGGTCGGCGCGGGCGCGTTCTTCGGCGCCGTGCTGTCCGCGACGGGCATCGGCAAGGCTGTCGCGGGTTCCCTCGACAACGCCGGTCTCCCGGTCATCCTGGCGGCCTACGTGATCAGTTGCGGGATGCGGATCGCGCAGGGTTCGGCAACCGTCGCGATCGTCACCACGAGCGGTATCGTCGCGCCGACGGTGGCGACGCTCGGCTACTCGCAGATGCAGCTCGCACTGCTGGTCGTGGCGATTTCCGCCGGGTCGATCATCGCCTCCCACGTGAACGACGGCGGCTTCTGGATCATCTCGCGGTACTTCAACATGACGGTGCCACAGACCCTGAAAACCTGGACCGTCCTGGAAACCGTCCTTTCCGTTTCCGGTTTCGGCGTGGCAGCATTGCTCATGGCAGTGGTTTAAACCACCTGAAAGCTGGGAGAAATCACGATGACCGGACTCGATCGACGCACCTTCCTCGGCGCCGTCGGAGCGGCTGGACTCACCACCGTTCTCGGTTCTCACCTCGCGAACGCTTCCGAACAGACCTGCGGACCGAAGGGAACCGGGGCCATCTACGTCAGCAGTTACACCAGTTCCGGGCACGGACTCGATGTCGCTCACCGGGACGCGACCACGAACGCGCTGGTCGTCGACCGGACGATTCCGGGGGTCAGCAACGCCTCCTGGTTCGACATCAGCGCCGACCGCAAGACGCTCTATGTGACCAACGAGGACGAGAACGGCCAGATCTCCGCGCTCAGCCTCGCCGATCCGGCGAAACCCAAGCTGCTCAACAAGAAGTCGGCCAAGGGCAAGCACCCGACGCATTTGACCGTCCACTCGAGCCAGAAGTACGTGCTGGCCGCGAACTACAGCAGTGGCAGCGTCGTCGTGCTCCCGATCCTCGTGGGCGGGAAACTCGGCGACGTCGTCGATCTTGCCCAGCACAAGGGCGCCGAGCGGGACGCGCACGCGCATCAGGTCGTCAACGACCCGACCGGCAAATGGGTGCTCTCGGTCGACCTCGGCGCCGATTCGGTCTACGTCTACCAACTCGACGTCGCCACCGGGAAACTCAAGCTGAACCAGCAGCTGAAGCTCCCGTCGGGCGCCGGACCGCGGCACCTCGCGTTCCACAGAGGCGGCAAGTACGCGTACATCCTCGGCGAGCTGCGTGCCGAGGTGACCATCGCGGCGTGGAACCCGGCCACCGGGAAACTGACCGCCGGACAGGTCGTCCCGGCCGTTCCGGCTGGCACGCCCGGCGCGCAGTATCCGGGCGAGATCACCACGGCCAAGGACGGCAGGTTCGTCTACGCGTCGGTGCGCGGTTCCGACACGATCGCTTCGTTCGGCGTCGGCGAGGACGGGAAGTCCTTGAAGCTGTTGAACAACGCGCCGGTCGGCGGCGTCTACCCACGCCACTTCACCCTCGACCCGACCGAACGCTGGTTCTACGTCTCCAGCGACAAGTCCGGCACCCTCAGCTGGCTGCCGCGCGATCCCGACACCGGTCTTCCCGGCGCGGTCGCCGGGAAGCTGGCACTCCCCCAGGTCAATTCCGTCTTTTTCGCATAAGGACCTGTTGGCGGAGCTGAAGATATATCTCGATAGGCGGCCGACGCGTGAACCCGCCCGGCCGAAGGCCCCGCTATCGCGGTGGCAGGGCGCCTTACCTGCCACCGCGACGTGAATGACCAGGCAGCGCCTTGCCGACGTCGATCGCGGACGCGGGTTCACCACCAGATGACAAGGAGAAACTCCCATGAGAACTCGCGTCCTCATCGCGGGCCTCGCGGCGATCGGCCTCGTCGCGGGCTGTGCGCCGGCGCAGAACACCCCCGCCGCGGGCGGCGGTGACGAAAAGACCGGCACGGTCCGGGTCTGGCTGTTCGACGAGGCCAACCGCGCACCGAAGGAGGCCGCGGTCAAGGAGGCGATCGCCGAGTTCAAGGCGGCGCATTCCGGGGTCGAGGTCGACGTCCAGTGGATCCCGGTGGAAGGCCGCGCGGACAAGTTCTCCGGTGCCTTCAACGATCCGGCCAGCGCGCCGGACGTCGCCGAGTTCGGCAACACCGACGTCTCCAGCTACGCCGCCACCGGCGCGCTGGCCGACCTGACCGGTGACCTGTCGTCGTGGAAGGAGGGTTCCGACATCCTTCCCGCCGTACTGGAAACGGCCAAGTCCGGTGGCAAGACGTACGGTCTGCCCTGGTTCACCGGAATCCGCGCGTTGTACTACCGCACGGACCTCTTCGCCGAGCTCGGCCTCAAGCCGCCAACGACGCTGGCGGAACTGACCGAGACCGCGCGGACGATCCGCGCCAAGAAGCCGGAGCTGTACGGCATCTCCGTCGGTGGCAAGTACACCTATGCGATGCTGCCGTTCCTGTGGGCGCACGGCGGCGAGATCGCCAAGCAGGACGGCGACAAGTGGAAGTCCACTGTGGACTCCGAGCAGTCGAAGGCAGGGGTGGCGGCATACGCGAACCTGCTGAAGGCGGACATCTGCCCGCCCGAACAGTGCGCCAACCTCACCGGGACGCAGAGCATCACGGCGTTCGCGGGCGGCAAGGCGGGTATGTCGATCGGTGGTGACTTCAACCGCAAGGCCGTGGAAGCCGGTCAGGCGAAGGGGAAGTACGCGATCATCCCGATCCCGGGTACCGAGGCGGGCAAGGTCGCCCCGGCGTTCGCGGGCGGCAACCTGCTCGGCGTGTTCAACGCGACCAAGCGCAAGAGCCTCGCGGTCGAGTTCACCGAACTGCTCGGTGGCGCGAAGTACCAGGAGAAGATGTACATCGCCATGGGCAACCTGCCGACGCTCGGCAGTGTCCAGCAGAAGGTCGCCGCGAGCGACCCGTCGGTCAAGCCGTTCGTCGACACGCTCACCGCGGGCACGAAGTTCGTCCCCGCCACCGCGGCGTGGTCGAAGATCGACGCGCAGAACGTGCTGCCGACCGCGATCCAGCAGATCGCGACCGGCGGAAAGGACCCCGCGGCCGCACTCGCCACCGCGGCCGCCGAGATGAACAAGGCGTTCGGTTAAGTGGTCACGAAAGACATCCCCCGCACCACGGCTCCGGCCGTCCCGGCACGGCGGTCCCCCCGCCGTCGCCGGGACGGGCGGGCCGCCCTGCTCTACCTGGCGCCCGGCGGCATCCTGCTGCTGGCGATGCTGGTGTACCCGATCTACCAGCTCGTCCTGATCTCGTTCTACGACTACGGCCAGCCGCAGGCCGTCGGCAACGCGCCGCTGGTGTTCCTCGGCTTCGGAAACTATGTCGACCTGCTCGAAAACGTGCAGTTCTGGGAAGTGCTGGCCAAGACCCTCGGCTTCACGGCGGTCTGTGTCGTCGGCAGCCTCGCGCTCGGGACCGGGCTGGCCGTCCTGGCGACCCGGGTCCGCTCCTGGGCGCGGGTCCCGTTGTTCCTGGCGGCACTGGCCGCCTGGGCGACACCGGCGATGGCGGGCTCGTACGTCTGGCTGTTCCTGTTCGACTCGGACTTCGGCCTGGTGAACGAGGTGCTCTCGGGTCTCGGGTTCACCGGGATGGCGAACCACTCCTGGACCTTCGACACCTACAGCACGTTCGGGCTGGTGGCCGCCGAGGTCATCTGGTGCTCGTTCCCGTTCGTCATGGTGACGATGTACGCCGGGCTCAAGGGCGTGCCGGAAGAGGTCATCGAGGCCGCGTACCTCGACGGCGCTTCGACCTGGCGCACCACGTGGTCGATCACGCTGCCGATGGTGCGGCCGCTGCTGACCATCGCCACGATCCAGTCGATCATCTGGGACTTCAAGATCTTCACGCAGATCTACGTGATGACCAACGGCGGCGGCGTGGCCGGGCGCAACCTCGTGCTCAACGTCTTCGCCTATCAACAGGCCTTCGCCGGACAGGAATACGGTCTCGGCGCGGCGCTCGGAGTCGTGATGACCTTGCTGCTGCTGTCCATCACCGGGCTGTACGTCCGGTCGCAACGCCGGAGCGCGGGATGGGTGTGACGACAGCGCCTGCCCGCCCGAAGACCCGCCGGGTCAAAAAGCCTGGCAGGCTGATCGCCGAGATCATCTGCGTGGTGATCGCGGGCATGGTCGCGTTCCCGGTGTACTGGATGGTGCTTTCGGCGTTCAAGCCCACCGGGCAGATCCAGGCGGAGAACCCGCGGCCGTGGACGCTCACGCCGACCCTGGAACACTTCGAACGGGTGCTCAGTGGCGAAGGCTTCGCGCTGTTCTTCCTGAACAGCGTTATAGTCGCCGTAGTGGTGGTGGCGTTGTCACTGCTGCTTTCGTTCCTTTCGGCGGTCGCGCTGACCCGGTTCAATTTCAAGGGCAAGACCGTCCTGCTCGTGATGGTGCTGGTGGCGCAGATGGTGCCGGTCGAGGCGCTGACCATTCCGCTGTTCTTCCTGATGCGGTCGGTCGGCGACGTCGCTCCGGCGTTCGGCACCAACCATCTCGGCTCACTGATCCTGGTGCACCTGGCGTTCAGCCTGCCGTTCGCGATCTGGATGCTGCGCGGCTTCGTCGCCGCGGTGCCGCAGGAACTGGAAGAGGCGTCGAAGATCGACGGGGCGAGCCGGATGCGGTTCACCTGGCAGATCCTCTTCCCGCTGGTGGCGCCCGGGCTGGTGGCGATCAGTGTGCTGGCGTTCATCCACGCCTGGAACGACTTCCTGTTCGCCAAGACGTTCATCATCTCCAACACCGAGAATCAGACGCTCCCGCTGGCGATCCTGGTGTTCTTCAAACCGGAGGACACCGACTGGGGCGCGGTGATGGCGGGCTCGACCCTGATGACCATCCCGGTGCTGGTGTTCTTCATTCTCGTGCAACGACGACTCGTGTCCGTCATGGGCGGCGCGGTGAAGGGCTGACATGCCTGGCTTCGAAACTCTGCTCCCCCGTCCCGTCTCGGTGGAACCGCTGCCGGGACAGTGTCCAGCACCGTCCGAAGTGGACGTTCGCATCGATGCCGGACTGCCAGCCGAGGGCTACCGGCTGGAGATCGACCCGTCCGGAGTGACACTGCACGCGGCCGACGCGGCGGGCGAGCTGTACGGCCGCCAGACGCTCCGGCAGCTCATCGGCCCGGACGCGTTCCGGGCCGCGTCCATCCACAATGGACAAGCCACGATCCCGTGCGGAGTGGTGACCGACCATCCGCGTTTCGGCTGGCGTGGTTGTTTACTCGACGTGGCAAGGCATTTCCGGACCAAGGCCGAGGTGCTGCGGTTCATCGACCTGCTGGCCGCGCACAAGCTCAACGTGCTCAACCTGCACCTGACCGACGATCAGGGCTGGCGGATCGAGATCCCCGAGTTCCCCAAGCTGACCGAGGTCGGCGGCTGGCGGAAGTCGTCCATGGTCGGGCGGCACGACGGCCCGGAACGCGACGGACGGCCACACGGCGGGTTCTACACGACCGAAGACCTCCGCGAGATCGTCGCGTACGCCGACTCGCGCTCGGTGACCGTGGTCCCCGAAGTCGACATCCCCGGGCACGCACGGGCCGCGATCGCGGCATACCCCGAACTCGGACCGGAAACCGCCGAACCGTGGGAGGTCTGGACGAGCTGGGGCATCAGCACGTCACTGCTGAACACGGAGAAGTCCACTGTGGACTTCTTCAAGGGCGTCTTCGACCACGTGCTGGAGATCTTCCCGTCGGAGGTCATCGCGCTCGGCGGCGACGAAGTACCCGGCGCGACCGAGGAACACGGCCGGTTCGTCCGCGAGATCGCCCAGCACCTGGTCGAACGAGGACGTCGTCCCCTCGGCTGGGACGAGGTGCTCGAAGCGGGTGACCTGCCGCCGATGGTCATCGGCTCGTGGCAGAGCGAGGCAGCCGGGGCACGCGCGGCGAAGGCCGGACACGACGTCGTCATGTGCCCGGAAGACCACGTGTACCTGGACCACCGGCAGTCGGACCACCCCGACGAACCGATCCCCGTCGGCTATCTGCGGACGCTCGAGGACGTCTACGGCTACGAGCCGGTGCCCGCGGATTTCCCTGCCGACCGGACGATTCTCGGCACACAGGCACAGGTGTGGGCGGAGCACTTGGACACTGTGCGCCGCGTCGACTACGCCGCCTTCCCGCGGTTGAGCGCTTTCGCCGAGGTGGCGTGGAGCAGCCCGGAAGGCCGGGACTACGCGGAGTTCCTGCCGCGCCTGCGGGATCACCACCTGCCGCGGCTGGACGCACTGGGCGTCGAGTACCGGCCGCTGGACGGACCGCACCCGTGGCAGACACGGCCTGGGGTTCCTGGGCGTCCTCGCTAGCTGATCAGAGATGGACATCGGGTGGGCCGCCATTACCTGCAGCCCAACCGATGTCGCTCTGACACCTTCATCCCCCGTTGTCGCCGCGAACTTCTCGCATCGCTTTCAGGAGCGTTTCGGCGGCCATCGACCAAGTGCGCTTCTCCGCCATCTCCGCACGCAGGAGCCTCGCCATCCCGAACGAGGGCTTGGGATTGGCGAGGACGGCCGCGATCGCGTCTCCCCATCGCAACGTGTCCTTGTACTCCTCCTCCGTGACCGGAATCAGTTTGTTCGACAGATCCACCGACAATTCGGATTGTTCTTCGGAGAGCAGGAGGCCCAACCCGCTTCGCTTGCTGATCAGCGTCGGCACCCCGAGCTTGATCGCCTCCAGCCCGACCAGTCCGAACCCCTCGGAGCGGGAGGGCATGATGACGACGTTCGCACGGTGCAAGTCCTGTCGCAGAGCCCCGCTGTCCGGAGAGTACGGCCGTGGGACCACCCGAAGAGAATCGGTGCCCGCCCACGATTTGACTTCGTGGATCAAGCGATCGGAGTCTCCTTTCTCCGCCCCGCGAAGCACCAGTTCGACTTCAGGTTCGTTCGCGCCTCTCTGCGACAGCACATGCCCCAAAGCCCTGGCGGCGATGTCGACACCTTTGATCCACGCTTCTTGTTTCCCCAGCCGCCCCATCAGCAGCACGCGAACCGTGTCGCTGAGCACCGGCGTTTCCGCAACGTCCTCGGAGACATCGAAACCCGGGTCGAGTCGCACCACCTCCGGGCCTCCGGAACCACGCAGATGGTCCCGCAGGTTGTTGCTCAGCGCCGGCCCGACCCCGATCGCCAGATGCGCCTTTTTCG
Source organism: Amycolatopsis sp. cmx-11-12 (assembly GCF_046269425.1). Taxonomy (NCBI): domain Bacteria; kingdom Bacillati; phylum Actinomycetota; class Actinomycetes; order Pseudonocardiales; family Pseudonocardiaceae; genus Amycolatopsis; species Amycolatopsis sp. cmx-11-12. Next base: position 42,217 of record NZ_JADNQM010000042.1, read on the forward strand.
CGATCTCGATCTCGTGCCTGCTGCGCTCGTCGGCACGGGCGGCCGGATCTCCGTCCATCCTCCGTTTGTCGACTTCGACTCGATCAGAGACGACATGCAGGAAATGCAGGAGCTTGGCGTCCCGGTAGTGATCTTCGACCAGCCACAAGGCCGCTTCGCCGGTCTTACGACCATGCCCGATCACGAAATCAGGGGTGATCGGCGGAGTGACGACCGGTGGCCGGGACAACGCGGTTTCCGGTGCTCCCAGCGCGGAGGGCGGATGCACCAGGTGGACGCCTGACGCGGCCGCGTCGCGCCGCTCCTCGTCACTGGCGCTCGGGACCGAGCAGTACACCTCTGCCCCTTGAGCCACGAGTGCTTTGCAGAGCTCACGGTTGATGGTGCTGATACCGCCGCCGTGTCGCGAGGCCCACTCGGTGTTGACCGCCAGCACACAAACCCGCCCAGGGTCGGCGACAGTCACCTCGGGCCGGGGCTCGTCCCCTCGCGACTCTTCGTGGTCCTGCCCCACCTGAGCCATCTGCACGCCGCGGAGCCGCTCGACGTCCGCGACCGCACCGACTTCGTTGTACAGGGCGATCGCCGCCGCGCGATGCGCGTCGGCGTCGACCAGGCGGCCTTGCGCGGCCGCTGCCCGGCCGAGGCCCTCGTAGGCCACCGCCTCTTCTCGCTGTGCTTTGCCCGATCGGGCATGGTCTATCGCAGCCCGGTAGTGCTTCGCCGACGCATCGAGGTCACCCAAGAGCAATTCCGTTTCAGCGAGGTGGGAAATGAGCTGCGCGATATCACCGTCGCGAAAGAGAAGTTTCCGGTAGTCGACCAGCACTTTCTCGAAGTTCAGTTTCGCGGCGGCGAACCCACCGAGCCGAAGCTCGCAACGCGCGATGCAATCGAGCGCGATCGCCGCGTTCGCGAGCTGCGCCTGATCGTGGTAAAAGACCCAGGCGCGTCGCGACAGGTCCAGCCCCTGACTGAAATCACCTCTCTCGTAAGCGAGCCAGGCCCGGTTCGCTCCGACGTTCATCTCGCCGAACCGGTCATCGACGGCGGAGAACTCCGTCTGAGCGCGCGAGTACAGTTCCATCGCCTCGTCCTTGCGGCCGAGTTGCATGCTGGCCAGGCCGAGGTTGTTGAGCACGATGGCGATCGCTCGATGATCACCGGTTCGTGTCGCCGCCTCCATCGCCTGCTCATAGCAAGCCGTCATCAGTTCCCACTGCTTGGTTGCGTAAAAGTAGCCTCGAAGGCAGTAGGCGAACTGCCAGCAGGCCTTGTCTTCGAGCCGCGAGACCATCTCCTGGATCAATGGAAGGAAGTTGTCGACTTCACTCTCCATCCATTTACTCGCCGAGTAGGCATCCGGGAACAATGGTGTCTCCACCGACGGAGACACCAGATCGAGCTCCAGCCGATAGCGGTGCTCGTCGATATGGGAATCCGCCGCGGCGGCGGCGTGCAAAAAGTATTCGAAGAGCCTGCCCCTTGCCGAATCCTCTTCAGGACCGGACAAGAGTTCGGCGTCAGGGCGGCGCAGGTGATCCCGCAGGACGTCGTGCAGGCGGTACGCGCTATGGGAATGACGTTCGAGCATCCCTGCTCTGATCAGCTCGTCCAACAGGCTTTCGGCCGCGGCGGGCGAGATTCCCGCCAGTGCCCCGGCCGCCCACGCGTCCACCCGAGGACCTGGATGCGCCGCCATGAGCTGCAGCATCGCCAGCTGCGCGTCGGACAGCGTGGCGCAGGAGGCCTCCAGAACCGCGGTCACGCTTCGCAGCCCATCGGTGAACTCATGATGACGAGCCGCTTGATCGGCGAGGCGGGCGGCCACGTCCTCCAGCCGCCGGGCCGGGTTGTCCCGGAAACGCGACGCGACGATGCACACAGCGAGGGGGAGCCGATAGCACATCTCGGTTATCTTCCGGACGACCGCCGGATCGCCCCTTTCCGTCGTCGTCCCCAGTTCGGCGACCGAGGTGAACAAGGCCACCGCGTCGGCTGGTTCCAGCGCCCGGACGTGCTGGTGCAAGGCGGCGTCCAAAACGGTCAGTGGCTGACGGCTGGCGATGATGACCGCGGACCTGCCGTTGGGCGGGCGCAAGGCGTGCACCTGCTGTGCGCTCGAGACGTTGTCGAGCATGACCAGGACTCGGCGTCCGGCGAGCTTCTGCCGGAGAAGAGCGGTCCGATCCTCTTCGCTCGGTGGCACCAGCTCACCGGGTACCCCCAGCCGTCGCAGGACACGGACGAGTGCCTCGTCCTTCCCCAAGGGCTGACTGTCCGGGTTGTAGCCTTGCATGTCGAGGTAGATGCAGCCGTCCGGGTAGTCGTGATGGAGCCGCTCGGCGACCCATAACGCGATCGCCGTCTTGCCGACACCGGCCATGCCGTAGAGCACGCAAACACGCGGCAAGCGGCTCGGCTCGGCGGGGCGGAGATGCCGTTCGAGCCCCCTCGCCTCGATGTCGCGGCCGATCAGCTTGCGCGGCCCGGCCGGCAGGTCGCACGGTGGTTCGACACGGGCACGCCGTTCATCGACGGCCAGGACCGCGGCCGCCCGCGCCAGCTCGTCACCTGTTCCCAGGACGCGATCGCAGGCGGCGGCGAAGGTAGTCGTCGGTGGTGCCACCCCGTGCTCCACGCGACTTATCTGTGCCTTGCTGTAGTGGATCAGATCCCCGAACGCTTTCAAGGACAAGCCGGCATCGACGCGCAACCCCTGCACTCTCGCCCCGAATACTTTTCGGTCCACCGCTGCCCTCTTCTCGCGGTCACGCGTTCTACTCGAGCGTTCACCCATGGTCAGGCAAGTCACCTCGGCGAAAGCCCTCCCCGAGCCGTTCAGCCGTTACAAAACCCGATGGGAACGATGGAACGGCATGGCAGGTCGCGGCGACCACTACACATGGTGAAGTCTCTGGGGAGAAAGACTACTGGATGCCACCTGCGCCAGTGTCGGCTGAGAGGACCCAACGAACTTGTCCGATGCGATCTACGACGTCTTCCTATCGTTCTCCGGCAGCGATAGGAAGTTCGGGCGCGCCCTTGCGAAGAAGCTGCGGTCACAGAAGATGGACGTCTTCCTCGACGAGGACGGGATCGCGCGCTCCGACAGTCTCACGGAGAGTATCGAGCTTGCCCTGCAGGGGTCGAAGACGCTCGTGGCTTATTACTCGGCGAACTATGGCAGCAGGCCCGCGTGTCAGCACGAACTCATGACGGCCTTCCTGGCCGCTCAGCGGGAAGACACCATCCGGCGGCGGATCCTGGTGATCAACCCCGAGCCAGGCACGGACCATATTCACCCGATCGAACTGGCCGACGCCAAGTTCGCCCTGGCCCGAGCAAGGACTGCCACCCTTGCCCGGTGGATCGCGGCAAAGACACGCGAGATGGACGGGCCCCTCGGCCCGCCGCCTTCTTTCGAGGGACATCTATGGCCCGTCTGGCTGGCTCGTCACGTCCAGGGGTTCCTCGGACGGCACCGCGAACTTTGGCGCCTCCATACGGAACTCCACGCCAGCAAATATCCTGTCATCAGAGAACGCGCCTACGGCTCCTTTGTGTCGGTCTGGGGCTCCCCTGGCTCGGGAAAGACCGCTCTCGTCGTGAACTACGCGTGGCGGTTCAGGGACGCGTTCCCCGGTGGAGTCCACTGGCTGAGTCTCGCCCGAGCCGAGTCGAGGCTGGATCGTGTTCAGTCCGTCTATTGCGGCGAACTCCGACGCGTCGGTCACGACATCGGCTTGGACCTGGGTCTCGTCCCGGACGAACGGCTTCCCGCGACCTTGGCACGAGCACTCAGGAGGTCCGGTTCGGCCAGTCTGTGGATAGTCGACGACCTTCCTCCTGGTTGCGGTCCCGAGCACCTGGACCACCTGGTGCTTCCCAGCGGGACCGGAGCGCACACGATCCTCATCGGCCATGATGCCGCTTTCCGGGACCGCCTGCCTACCGTCCAAGTGGGGCCACTGCCTTCAACCGAAGCGAAAGAGTTGCTGGACTCGTACCGGATGCCTGACGACGACATAGACCGGAAGAGTCGCCTGGACGTCATTCACGATCTGGGCGGCAATCCAGGGGCTTTGGTCGCCCTCGGAGAACATCTCAGGAACAGAGAGGGGTTTTCCTCTTATCGCACAGCCGGGGGCGAGCTTGCCGTCGAGGGGCCGCTGCGCGATGCCGTGTTCGAGGGGGCCCGGCGGGTCGTGGACCTCATGAGCAGTGATGAGCTAATGCTTCTCACCTTTATTTCTGGCGCCGACCAGTACGAGTTCCCCGGTAGTGTGATCGCGGCGGCGCCGAGCTTCGCCACCGTCGATGTCGCCGCCGTATTGCTCGGTTTACTCAGCCGCGCGGTGGCGACCCGCGACGACACCCTGTGGCATCTCGATCCATTGGTGGCGGAAGCAGCCAAGGAGCGTCACCGGGCACTTGACGTCAAAGCGATCCCACAAACGGAAATCACCGACTTTCGGGTTGAGGTCGCCAAAGCTCTCAAGAAGACAAGCGGATCTCGAAAGGACCGCCGAACCACCGCGGCCGAGGCCGCGGCCAGTCGATCTCGACGAATCGTGGCCGGTATATCCGTACGTCGGCGATGTTGTCGCCGTGGTCCAGGCTGTTCACGTTGTACGACACCGTGAGCTTCCCCGGACGGCTCAGCCGCGGATGCGCGGTCGCGTCGTAGACGATCCGCCGGTCACTCGCTTCGGGTGCCCGGTAGAGAACGCGTGGCTGCCCGAACGGCCCGGTCGGCGAACTCGCCGGGTACGCGAGCATCACCGGGCTGAAGCCGGGGCTGGTGTCCATGGTGATCAGCACGTATCCGGTACCGATCCGGGTCACCGAGAACGCCGTCCCGATGCCGGACAGCATCCGGGTGGCGTCCTCCTCGTGGGACGACCAGCCCGAGCCGGTCCAGAACTGCCATGGTCCGCGAAGGCTGCCGGTGGGCACCCTGGCGAGCTGGAGGTGTCCCTGGTCGCTGCCGTAGATGTAGGTGTATCCGCCGTCTTCGAGCAGTTCCGATCCCCACGCGACCCGGTCGCTCACCGGGATCACCATCAGCTCGGACGGCGTCAGCGCGGGCAGCCGGAAGGTGGCCAGCGAGGTCCCGGTGCCCCGGAAGTCGAGTCCGCCGGGCCCCGTTGTCTTGTACCGGTTGTAGAGCACCCGCAGGACGTCACCTTCGACGACGCCGTCGCCGACCCAGTAGTGCTCCCCTGAGCCCGCGAGCCCGATCAGCGCCTCCGGATCGCCGGGAGTGCCGCCGTGCAGCGTCTCCCCCAGCGTGCCGTCGGGCCGCTGGACGACCAGGGTGTTGCGGGCGATCGGGCTGTCCGACGGGCGGCTGTGGTCGGGGTTCACCTCGCCGAGGAACGTATCCGAGAACAGCCACGCGGTGCGACCGTCCGGCAGCGGGACCGACACCGTGCGATCGCCGCCGGTCCAGTGACCGCCCTGATCGCCGTAGCGATCCAGAGATCGTTCAACGCGGGAGCGGGGTCTACCGGCATCGGCGCGATCCCGCTGCTCGCCAGCACCGCGCTGAGCAGCAACGCGACCGGACCGAGAATCCACGACGCCCGACGCATCGGATCATGCTAGAGCCGACGAGGTCTTTGTACGAGCCTTGTGCGGCAGGTGGTTACGGTCCGCGGAATGTCCTGGAAACTGTTTTCCGTGAGCCTGCTCGCCGCAGTCGCGTGCACCGGCTTCACGACGGCCGAAGCCGCCCCGAAGACCTACTACGTCGACCAGGTCTCCGGCAGCGACACCGCGAGCGGCACCTCGCAGCAGACACCGTGGAAATCGCTGACGAAGGTTTCCGCGACCACGTTCGCCGCGGGCGACACCGTCCTGCTGCGGCGCGGCGCGGCCTGGCCCGGCGGCCTCACCGTCAAGGGATCGGGCGTCACGATCGGCGCGTACGGCACCGGTGCCCGCCCGATCGTCAAGGGCAACACCGAAGCGTGCGTCGATCTGCCCGGCAACGACAACCGCGTGCGGGACCTGCAAATCGGCGTCGCGGCCGACGCCGGGCGCTGCTCGTGGGCCGGGGTGAAGGTGACCGGCGACCGCAACAAGGTGCTGTCGAACCTGATCACCGGCGCCGGCGCGGGCGTGTACATCGCACCGTCGGCAGACCATACCGAGGTCACGCAGAACGACCTCGTCGACAACAACCACATGACCGTCGTGACCCCTGGCGGCAACGACGACTCCGGCGCGTTCGCCGTATTGGTCCAGGGCAACGACTCCGACATCGGGTGGAACCGGATCAGCGGCTCGATCGCGAAGTCCGACGACTTCGGCGGCCTCGACGGCGCCGCAGTCGAAATCTTCTACGGATCCCGCAACGTCATCCACCACAACATCTCCGAGGACAACGAGACCTTCACCGAACTCGGCACGGACGCCAAGGATCCCGACGGCGTCTCGACCGGCAACGTCTTCGAGTACAACGTGATCTTCGGCGCCAAGACGCGCGGCGGGATCATCACGCGCGGGGCCGAAGACGGGAACGGGCCGGTGCTCGGGACGGTGTTCCGCAACAACTCGCTGCGGCTCTCGAACGCCGAGTCGGAGGGTTTCGTCTGCTACGGCGGTTGCACGAACCAGATGCTGACGATGACGCAGAACGTCGTCCAGGCGGCGTTGAAGGTCGGCTACGCGGACCCGACCTTTACCGCGACCGACCACAACGTCTACTTCGGCGGGCTGCGGCAGTTCACCGTGGGGGCGACGGACAAGGTCGCCGATCCGAAGTTCACTTCGGCGACGAACCTCGTGCTGAAGGCGGGAAGCCCGGCGATCGATCTCGGTACCACGAAGTACGACGACCGCGACGTCGACGGGAATCCCGTCTACGCCGGTGCCCGGGTCGACGCGGGGGCCTACGAGTTCCAGGGCTGAACGCCGTGAAGGCCTCCTTCCCTACCTTGAGAGTCGGGGTCCCGGCAAAGTTAAGATCTTGCAGGTCAGGTGGCTGTTCGCCGCCTGCGTGAGGCTGACGATGAAGGAATCGGGACGTTGAATGTCCCCATTCCTTCACCGTCAGCGGGCACACCGATTGCGGAGCCCCCCGGGCGGGGAAGAATCCGGACGTTCAACGTCCGGAATCCTCCCCGCTCGACCCTTGCGGGGCACTAACGATGTCAAGCCCGGATTACCAAGAGCACCGCCTGACCAGCAACTCTGCGACTTTGCCGGGACCCTGACCTTGAGAGTAGGGAAGGAGGCCTTCACGGACTTCCGAGCGTCAGTTGTAGATGCGCTGGATGGCGCCCGCCGCGACGAGCCCGTTGGCCCACAGCGAGTTCACCCGCGAGACCTCCTGAGCGTTCGGGTTCGCGTTGGTGCAGGACGGGCCGGGGCCGCCGCCGGACATCAGTTCGGAGCACGGGCCCTGGTAGTTGTCCGGCAGGCCGAGCGCGTGGCCGGTCTCGTGCGCGGCGATCCGTGTCTGGTTGTACTGCTGCGCCTGCGTGTAGTCGATGAAGATGGTGCCGCGGCCGTGGCCGTCGGTCTCGGCGTACGAGCCCGAGGGGTCGTTGCCCTCGGTGTAGCGCAGGGTGGCGCCTGACGAGCTCTCCTGCAGCTTCACGTTGGACACCGAGTTGTTCCAGTTCGCCACGCCCGCCTGGATGGCGGCACGGAAGCTGGGCGCTCCCGAGGCGTCGTAGTAGACCGTGGTCGCCGCCACGGTCTGCTGAGCAGGCTGGACCGCGGCCGTGGCCTGACCCGCGGTGACCGGGACGGCGAGCAGCGCCAAGCTCACGGACGCGGAGACGAAGAACTTCCTTGCCATGGACCCACTCCTTGTGAGGACAACGGAATGGTTCGTGAATCTAGGAGCGAAACCCGAGAACGGGCACCAACTTTCGTCGCTTCCGCCAGCTGGTGATTTACCAACACTTTCGCCCTATTGACATGCACGTGTTCGCATACGACGATATTCGACCACGAGCTGCCGTATAGGTCGTTATACGGTTTTCGGCCGGTACCAGACCTCGGGGCGGCCGACCTGGCCGTAGCGCGGCTCGCGCTGGGCGAGGCCGTTGTCGGCGAGGTATTCGAGGTAGCGCCGCGCGGTGACCCGGGAGGCACCGATCGCGGTCGCGGCCGCCCCGGCGGACAGGCCGTCCGCGGCCGAGGCGAGGACTTCGGTGATCGCCTCCAGGGTCTGCCCGCTCATCCCCTTCGGCAGCGCTTGCCGCTCGGTGGTGCGCAGGGTGCCGAGCGCCCGGTCGATCTCGGCCTGCCCGGTGACCTCGCCCGAAGAGCCGCGGAACTCGGCGTAGCGCTCGAGTTTCTCCCGCAGGGAAGCGAACGTGAACGGCTTCAGCAGGTACTGCACCACTCCGACCGACACGGCGGCCTTGACCAGCGCCAGATCACGCGCCGAGGTCACCGCGATGACGTCGATCGGGAGCCCGGCCGCGCGCAGCGACCGGCAGACCGCGAGCCCGTGTGTGTCCGGGAGGTAGAAGTCCAGCAGCACCAGGTCGACGGGCTCGCGTTCGCAGAACCGCAACGCGTCGCCGCCGGAGTGAACGACGCCGGACACGGAGAAGCCGGGCATTCTCTCGACGTACACCCGGTGCGCGTCGGCGGCGACCGGTTCGTCCTCGACGACCAGCACCTTGATCATCGTGTCGGCTCCTTCGGCGGCAAACGCACAGTGAACACCGCGCCCTCGTCGCGGCCGACGTCGATCGTCCCACCGTGCCGCCGCACCGCCTGACCCACCAGTGCCAAGCCGAGCCCGTGGCCGTCCTCGGGTTTGGTGGACCAGCCGCGCCGGAAGACGTCCTCGACGTCGTCCACGCCGGGGCCGGTGTCGGCGACCCGCAGCAGCAACCCCTCCGCGCCGGACCGGACGGTGACCTCGACGCCGGGCCGCCCGGCCTCGCCGGCGTTGCCCGCCGCCGCGTCGATCCCGTTGTCGATCAGGTTGCCGAGAATGGTCACCAGGTCCCGCGGCGGGACGCCGGTGTCCGAGTCCTCCATGACGGTGTCGGGCGTGATCGTGAATTCGACGCCGCGTTCGCTGGCCTCCGCCGCCTTGCCCAGCAGCAGCGCCGCGAGCACGGGTTCGGCGACCGCGCCGACCACCCGGTCGGTGAGTTCCTGCGCCAGCGCGAGTTCCTCGGTCGCGAACTCGACGGCCTGTTCGGGACGGCCGATCTCGACCAGCGAAACGACGGTGTGGAGCCGATTCGCCGCCTCGTGCGCCTGCGACCGCAGCGCCTCGGCCAGTCCGCGCACCGTGGTCAGCTCACCCGTCAGCGCCTGGAGTTCCGTGTGGTCGCGCAGGATCACGACGGTGCCCATCGCCTCGCCGCGCGACCGCACGGGCGCGGTGCTGACCACGAGCACCCTGGCTTCGGTGAGGTGGAGTTCGTCGGTGCGCTCCTCCCCCGACGTGAACGCTTCGACGAGGTCTTCAGGAATGTCCAATGTGGACAGCTCTCGGCCGACTGGGTCACCGTCGACGCCGAGCAGCGCGCGGGCGCCGTCGTTGCACAGCACCACTCGCCCGTCGCCGCCGACGAGCAGCAGCCCCTCGCGCATCGAATGCAGGACGGCTTCGTGGTACTCGAACAGGTTGCTCAGTTCCTCGGGCGCGATCCCCCTGGTCTGCCGCCGGAGCCGGGCGCTGACCAGATAACTGCCGATCCCGCCGACCACCAGCACCGCCGCCGCGACACCGACCAGCGGCCACAGGCGTTCGCGCAGTTCGGCGTCAATCGCCTTGACGGTGATGCCGACCGAGACAAGTGCGACGACCTGACCTCCGGTATCGAACACCGGGACCACGACGCGTTCGGACGGGCCGAGCGAACCGGCGTAGGTCTCGGTGACCCGGCCGCCGCGTTGCGCCTCGCCGATGTTCCCGATGAACCGCTGTCCGATCAGCTCCGGATTCGGGTGGGTGAAGCGGATCCCGTTCTTGTCCATGATGGTCACGAAGTCCACGCCCGTGTCCGTGCGGACACTCTGCGCGAACGGCTGCAGTATCCGGCTGGGCTCCGATGTGGACAGTGCGGAGAGGACTCCTGGCGCGTCAGCCACCGCTTCGGCGACCGTGAGCACCTGATCCCGCGCCCGGTCTTCGGTAGCCCTGACGGAATCGAGGTAGGCGAAGGTCACCCCTGCCGCGACGAGCACGAAAAGGACCACGAGCTGGAGAACCAGCAGCTGGCGGGCGAGAGAACCGCGCCTGGTCCGGGTCCGCGTCGTCGAGGGCACGCACCCATACCAGCACACCGGCACCCGGGCCGCTCGGTCCGCCCGGACGGAATTCCCCGGAAACCACTCGCGCGAACTCAATGAACACAACCGTGACCCAGCTCACCTGGCCGGGTGATAGTGACCGGCAATCCCGGACACCCCCTGAGCTGGAGGCAAAGGTGCCTACAACGCCCGAAGCGGCGCCGCGTCGCCGAGACAAGATGCACTACCTGTACGTGGCCGTGATCGTGGCGGTGCTCCTCGGCATCATCGTCGGGTTCGCCGCGCCAGGTCTGGCCAAAGAACTCAAGCCCCTCGGCACCGGATTCGTCAACCTGATCAAGATGATGATCTCCCCCATCATCTTCTGCACCATCGTGCTCGGCATCGGATCGGTGGCGAAGGCCGCGAAGGTCGGCAAGGTCGGGTTGCTGTCGCTCGGCTACTTTCTGATGATGTCGACGTTCGCGCTCGCGATCGGCCTCGTCGTCGGCAACCTCCTCCACCCGGGCGAGGGCCTGCACCTCGATCCGGCCGCCGCCGCGAAGGCGCACACTCAGGCCGAAGGCGGCGAAGGATCCGTCGACTTCCTGCTCGGCATCATCCCGACCAGCTTCGGTTCCGCCTTCACCGAAGGCCAGGTCTTGCAGACGCTGCTGGTCGCGTTGCTCGCCGGATTCGCCGTCCAGAAGCTGGGCACCAAGGGCGAACCGATCCGCCGCGGCATCGAGCACATCCAGCGGCTCGTGTTCCGGATCCTCGCGATGATCATGTGGGCGGCCCCGATCGGCGCGTTCGGCGCGATCGCCGCCGTCGTCGGGGAAACCGGCTGGGGCGCGCTGCGCAGCCTCGCCGTCATCATGATCGGGTTCTACCTGACCTGCCTGGTGTTCGTGTTCGGCGTGCTCGGAACGGTGCTGTGGCTCGGCGCGCGGATCAACATCTTCACGCTGCTGAAGTACCTCGGCCGTGAGTTCCTGCTGATCCTGTCGACCTCGTCGTCCGAGTCGGCCCTGCCGCGCCTGATCGCGAAAATGGAACACCTCGGCGTCTCTAAACCCGTTGTGGGCATTACCGTGCCCACCGGGTACTCGTTCAACCTCGACGGCACGGCCATCTACCTGACCATGGCGACGCTGTTCATCGCCACCGCGCAGGACCAGCCGCTCGCACTCGGCGAGCAGATCTCCTTGCTACTGTTCATGATCATCGCCTCGAAGGGCGCGGCGGGCGTCAGCGGCGCCGGTATCGCGACGCTGGCGGGCGGCCTCCAGTCGCACCGGCCGGAACTGGTCGACGGCGTCGGCTTCATCCTCGGCATCGACCGGTTCATGTCCGAAGCCCGCGCCTTGACCAACTTCGCGGGCAACGCCGTAGCGACCGTCCTGGTCGGTACGTGGACCAAGGAGTTCGACCGCGACCGGGCGAACCAGGTGTTCAGCGGCCAGGCCCCGTTCGACGAAGCCACCCTGATCGACGATCACGCCTCGGATCCCCACGAGGGCCGTGACGACGACCGGGAGAAAGCCGTGGCGCACGCTTAGCGCGCGGCATGAGTGAAACCGCGGTGCGAGGGTCCCCCGTCCTCGCACCGCGGTTCTTCGTTTCCGGGACCTGTGGTGTCAGGCGCTGACCTTCTCGTCGTAAACGACACGGGACGCGGCGATCGAGTCGCGATGGCGTTCCGCCCAGTGCAGCAGGCCGCTCAGCGACGCGTACAGCTCCTTCGCCATCGCTGTGGCCTCGTACTCCACCTTCGGCGGCACGGTCGGGTACACGGTACGGATCAGCAGGCCGTCGCGTTCGAGGTTCCGCAACGTCAGCGTGAGCATCCGGCGGCTGATCCCCTCGACCGACCGTTCCAGTTCGGTGAACCGCACGGGACCGCGCGTGGCCTCCAGCAGGATGCCGATCGCCCACTTCCCGCTGATCCGGTTGATCACCTCGAGCACGGTGCACACCTCGAGTTTTTCCGGGTCGACCACCCTGGCCTGCGCGGTCACATCGGTGTTCCCCTGGGACATCAAAGTGCCTCCTTCCGGCAGGGAACAGAGTCACACAAGATGAGCGCTGTTACAAGTGATGCACCAAGGCATCACCTGGGGAAACCGTTAAGGATTCACAATGCCACAGCGCGCTCTCGCCCTCGCCGTGCTCTGCGCCGTCTCACTGATGGTCGTCCTCGACGGCTCGATCGTCGCCGTCGCGCTGCCCGCGATCCAGAACGACCTCGGCTTCACGCCGTCCACCCTGGCCTGGGTGGTCAACGCCTACCTGATCGCGTTCGCCGGGCTGCTCCTGTTGTCCGGCAGGCTGGGCGACCTGATCGGCCGGAAACGGGTCTTCCTCGCCGGACTCGGCGTGTTCACCCTCGCCTCGCTGCTGTGCGGGATCGCGCAGGACCAAACCCAGCTCGTCGTGTTCCGGTTCTTGCAAGGCGCGGGCGGCGCGCTCGCCTCGGCCGTCGTACTCGGCATGATCACCACGCTCTACCCGGAACCGCGGGCGCGGGCGAAGGCCATCGGCGTCTACAGCTTCACCCAGGCCGCCGGTGCGTCGATCGGGCTCATCGCGGGCGGCACGCTCACCCAGCTGCTCGACTGGCACTGGACGTTCTACATCAACCTGCCGATCGGCGCGGTCGCGCTGGTGCTGGCGGTCCGGCTGCTCACGGACGATCGAGGGCCCGGACTGCGCGGCGGCACCGACGTCACCGGTGCGGGTCTGGTCACCGGTGGGCTGATGCTGCTGGTGTACACGATCGTCAAGGCCGAGGAGTACACCTGGGCCGACGCCCGCACACTCGGGCTGCTCGCGGTGTCGCTGCTGCTGCTCGCCGGATTCGTGCTCCGGCAGGCCAAAGCGCGAAACCCGTTGCTGCCGCTGAGGATCTTCCGCAGCCGGGTGGTGTCCGGCGCGAACACGGTGATGGTCCTGATGGTCGCCGGACTGTTCGGCTTCCAGTTCATCACCGCGCTCTATCTCCAGCGGGTGCTCCTGCTCGACGCGCTGGGCACGGGGTTCGCCTTCCTGCCCGCGCCGGTCTCGATCGCGGTGATGTCGCTGGTCTTCGCGGAGAAGCTGAACCACCGTTTCGGGGCGCGGACGGTGCTCGTCACCGGGCTTTCGATGGTCGCGCTGGCACTCGGTTTCCTCACCACCGTCGAGGCGGACGGGAACTACACGACGGACGTCCTGCCCGCGCTCGTCCTGATGGGCGTCGGGTTCGGCGCGGCGATGCCCGCGCTGATGGGTCAGGCGATGTCGGGTGCCGCGCCCGCCGATGCCGGAGTGGCTTCCGGACTGATCAACACCACGCAACAGATCGGCGCCGCTGTCGGTACGGCGGTGCTCGCGACGGCGGCGGCGTCCCACACCGGGTCACTGCTGGCCGAAGGCACGGCGATGCCCGAAGCGCTGGCTGGCGGCTACCGGACCGCGTACGCGTTGAGTGCCGGACTACTCGCTCTCGCCGTCTTCGTCGCGGCCGTGGCGCTGCGCGAAAGGAAGGCTCAGGAGGTGATCGTCGCGTAGGCCCATTCGGAGACCTCGCCGCCGAGGCGCACCTCGGCGGCGCCTCCGGGCCTCCAGACCCCGCTGCCGCCGAACGCGGCCATGCCGCCGGTCTTGCCGGAATACTGGGAGAGCACCACCCACATCCCGTACCCGGCCGCGACGCCGACCTGGTCGAGCAGCCGCTGTTCCTGGCCTTCGCTGAAAAGCGCGCTGAGGACGTAGACTTCGGCGCCGGCTTCGGCAAGTTCCCTCGGGTGGTCCGGGTTGGCGGCGTCAAGGCAGGTCGCGAGGCCGAGCCGCTTGCCGCCGACGTCGATGATCACCTGCCGCTCCCCGGCGTCGAACAGCTCCTCCTCGGTGTTGTGGAGATTGCGTTTCGCATACGTGGCAACAGTTTCACCGGCGGGACCGAGGACGAGCGAACCGATGAACCGCCGTCCGCCCTCCAAGAGCGGGAGCCCGATGACGGCGTGGACACCGCCTGCGCGGCAAGCTTCCCGAAGTGGTTCGAGACGCGGATCGTCCGGCGCGAGCCAGAGTCCCGGATCGGCGGCGAGCGCCTCGATCTCCAAGCCGGTCAGGGAAAGTTCGGGGAAGACACAGAGGTCGGCGTCCGCGATCCGGAGCAGCCTCGCGTGTTCGGCGATGTTCGCGGAAAGATCCGCCGGGACGGTGAACGGCTGCACGGTGGCGACACGCATGGCGGGAGCCTAACCCGCCGAAGCTCCCAGATACCCCTGTAATCCGTGTTGCCCCCGTCGCATCATCAGCGCGTGGTTGATCCGGAACACCGGCCTGGCGATGCGGTCGAGCTTGCGCAGCAAAGGTTTCCGCGCCTCGACCTCCTGCGTGATCTCCAGCCGCGTCCCGCCGTCCGCAGGGGTCAGTGAGCCCGCCAGCGTCCCTTCGAGATCGCCGGTGAGCAGGACCCGCACCCGGCCCTCGCCCTCGTCCTGCCGGACACGATGCATGCGCACCGTCAGCGCGTACGGCAACCTCGACCGGCAGACGAGCTCGGCGGTGTCCTCGTCGACCTGGCTGACCGAGCGGACGTCACGCCACCACAGCGGATACGCGGCGAGGTCTACGACGGCGTCGAAAACGGCCTTGGGCGAGGCGGGAAGCACCCACGTGTCGCGGAAGCGGTACCAACCGCCTCCGCGACCCGCGTGCGAACCCGTCATACCCGCGCCGACACCAGGTTCCGGCCGTCCATGGTCACGACGTCGACCGAGGCCACGTCGTTCGGAGCGACCAGTGCCGAACCGTCGATCCCGGTGCCCTCCTTCTCGCCCTTCGCCGAAACCAGCCAGCTGCCCGCGTTGACCCGCTCGCCGCTCTTGGTCACCACGACGAGCTGACACTTCTCACCTTCACGAACACCTTCGGCCTTCGCGTGGAGCCGGACCCAGCCCACCGCCGGGACGACCCGGACCGCCAGCTGCGCGCCCGTGTCCCGGTCGGTGGCCGCGAGATCGCGGGTGCCCGCCACCGGGGCGGTCGCCGTCGGCACCGGCAAGGCCACTGTCGACGGTTCGGGCGACGTCTGCCGTCCGACCAGCACGCCCGCGCCCAGCGCCACGACGACCAGCACGGCGGCTCCGGCGATCGCGAGGAACCGGCGAGGCTTCGCCTGCTCCTGGGTGCTTTCTTCGTCGCGGACCTGACGCAGCGTGCGCTGCAAAAGCAGGTCGCCTCCCTCGGGAGGTCCTTCGAGGAACGCCTCCGGCGGCACCTCGTCGAGGTGATACCGCAGCTCGCTCAGCTCGCGTACCTCACGACGGCACGTGGGGCAGTTCGCCAGATGCGTCTCGTACGTGGCCGCTTCCGTCGGGGTGAGCCCGCCGAGGACGTAGGCGGCGAGCTGGCCCTGGTCATGTCCCACCGCACTCATCGCGCTACCTCCTTCCCGGTTCCCGACATCACGGCTCTGAGCGCCCGTAACGCGTAATAAGATCTCGACTTAACGGTACCCGGGGCGACGCCGAGTGATCTCGCCGCTTCGGCCACCGTCCGGCCCCGGTAGTAGATCTCCACCAGGACGTCACGATGTTCCGTGGACAGGCCGTCCATCGCTCCGAGCACGGCCATGGAATCCACGACGCTCTGCGCGTGGTCCTTCGACACCGCCGGGGTGGGCACGCCTTCCTCGGGCTCCGCCACTTCCGGCGGACGCGCCGCCCTGGCCCGCGCGCGGTCGGTGATGATGTTCCGGGCGACCGTGAGCAGCCAGCCCCGCACCGATCCCTTCGCGTCGTTCTCCAGGTCTTCGGCATGCTTCCAGGCCCGGACCAAGGTCTCCTGCACGACGTCCTCCGCGGCCGCGCGGTCCCCGGTCAGCCTCGTCGCGTACGCCAGCAGGCTTCGCCCGTGTTCGGCGTACAAGTGCCGGACCAAGTCCTCGCCTTTGGCCTTTTTGGGCCGCCAGCCTCCGATCGCCACTCGTGTCCTCCCGACGGTCTTCTGGGTCGGCGAGGACAGTACTGCAACCCGCAGGGGCAAAGTGGATCGTTCGGCACGCGCCGCGATCGAACTGTGCATCGGCACCGGCCTCTCCTCGGTACTCCATGGCCGCCTCCTCTTGCCTCCCACACGGACGGCACCGCGGAGCGGTTCAACCGGGTCTTGTCGATCACTGGACGCGCTCGTATGCTGACGCCTCCGGACTCCGCCGCCTGATTCCCGGGAGGGTCGAGGCGTGCCAAGGAAACTCGCGGCCGTGCTGCTGGCGGTCGCTTTCATGTCGGGCTGCGGTGCGGAACCCGGTTTCACCGCGACACTGACGGACCCGGTGAACGTCACCCTGAGCTGGCCCGACGACGATCCGAACGTCGCGGGGCGGGTCGTCGAATACACCACCGATCCGCACGGGGACTACACGATCCTGCAGTTCGTGCCGCCGCGGCAGACGACCTACCGGCATCCGGACCTGATCCCGGAAACGCGGTTCTACTACCGGATCCGGCCTTTCTACGGTGCCGTGTCGGACGATGTCACGGTCTCCGGTTCTGTGGTGTCCGGCTCGGGACCGGCGGTCTCGCTCCGCACAGGCGGCCAGGCGGCGGCTCCCGCATCGTTCCGGGCGGAGCCCGCCGCGGAGGAGATGGTGCGATTCAGCTGGGCCGACCGCTCCAGCGACGAGGACGGTTTCCTCGTGGAGATCAGGAAACCCGGCGCCCCCGACTTCGTGCCGATCGAGATGTCGGATCCGGGGACGACGTCGGCCGGGCTCGCTTCGATGCCGGGCGAAGAGGGCGCCTCGTACCGGCTGCGCGCCTTCTACTACGGGACCGCTTCGCCGGTTGTGGACCGGACGACGGGGAAGCCCACGGAATAGCCCCCGGATGTTATGAAAGGTCCGTTCATAACAAATTCTGTTATGAACGGACCTTTCATAACACGCTCAGGACTACTTGAGGACGGTCTTCAGGAACTCACCGGTGTAGCTCTCCTCGACCGAAGCGACGTACTCCGGCGTGCCCTCCGCGATCACGGTGCCGCCACCGGAACCGCCCTCGGGACCCATGTCGATGATCCAGTCCGAGGTCTTGATGACGTCGAGGTTGTGCTCGATGACGATCACCGTGTTGCCCTTGTCCACCAGCCCGTTGATCACGCCGATCAGCTTGCTGATGTCCTCGAAGTGCAGACCGGTGGTCGGCTCGTCGAGGATGTAGACCGTCTTGCCGGTGGACCGCTTCTGCAACTCGCTGGCGAGCTTCACGCGCTGCGCCTCACCGCCCGACAGCGTCGGCGCGGGCTGCCCGAGCCGGACGTAGCCGAGGCCGACGTCGACGAGGGTGGCCAGGTGCCGGTGGATCGCCTTGATCGGCTCGAAGAACTCGGCCGCCTCCTCGATCGGCATGTTCAGCACGTCGGAGACGGTCTTGCCCTTGTAGTGCACCTCGAGGGTTTCCCGGTTGTACCGGTCGCCCTTGCACACCTCGCAGGGGACATAGACGTCCGGCAGGAAGTTCATCTCGATCTTGATCGTGCCGTCACCGGCGCAGGCCTCGCACCGGCCGCCCTTGACGTTGAAGGAGAACCGGCCCTGCTGGTAGCCGCGCACCTTCGCCTCGGTGGTCGCGGCGAACAGCTTGCGCACGTGGTCCCAGACGCCGGTGTAGGTGGCCGGGTTGGACCGCGGGGTGCGGCCGATCGGCGACTGGTCGACGCGGACCAGCTTGTCGACGCCTGCCAGACCGTTGACGCGCGTGTGCCGCCCCGGCACCTGGCGGGCGCCGTTGAGCTTGTTCGCCAGCACGGTCGCGAGGATGTCGTTGACCAGCGTGGACTTCCCGGAACCCGAGACACCGGTGACCGACACCAGGCAGCCGAGCGGGAACGACACGTCGAGGCCGCGCAGGTTGTGCTCGCGGGCGCCGACGACGGTCAGCTGACGCTTCTTGTCGATCGGGCGCCGAATCGCCGGGACCTCGATCTTGCTGCGGCCCGACAGGTAGGCGCCGGTGATCGATTCCTTGTTCTTGAGGATCTTCTTGTACGGTCCACTGTGGACGATGTGGCCACCGTGCTCCCCCGCGCCGGGGCCGATGTCGACCACCCAGTCGCTGGAGCGGATGGTGTCCTCGTCGTGCTCGACGACGATCAGCGTGTTGCCGAGGTCTCGTAGCCGGACCAGCGTCTCGATCAGCCGGTGGTTGTCCCGCTGGTGCAGCCCGATCGACGGCTCGTCCAGCACGTACAGCACGCCGACCAGGCCGGAGCCGATCTGCGTGGCGAGCCGGATGCGCTGCGCCTCGCCACCGGACAGCGTCCCGGAGGCGCGGTCGAGCGAGAGGTAGTTCAGCCCGACGTCGAGGAGGAAGCGCAGCCGCGCCTGGATCTCCTTGAGCACCGCGCCGGCGATCACCGTCTCGCGTTTGCCGAGTTCCAGTTCGTCGAGGAACTGCGACGCCTCGGCGATCGAGAGGGCGCAGACCTCGGCGATCGACCGGTCGCCCTGCGTCTTGTGCTCGAGGGTGACCGCGAGGATCTCCGGCTTGAGCCGCGTGCCCTGACAGGCCGGGCACGGCACCTCGCGCATGTAGCCCTCGTACCGCTCGCGCATGTACTCGGACTCTGTCTGCTCCTGGCGCCGCTCGAGGAACGGGATGACACCCTCGAAGCTCGCATAATACGAACGCTGGCGGCCGTACCGGTTCTTGTAGCGAACGTGGACCTGGTCGTCGACGCCGTGCAGGACGGCCTTCTGGACCTTCGCCGGCAGCTTGCGCCACGGCGTGTCCATCCGGAAACCGACGGTCTCCGAAAGCGACTCGAGCAGCCGGATGAAGTAGTCCGCGCTCTGGCCACCGGCCCACGGCGCGATGGCGCCCTCGCCGAGGGAAAGCTCGTCGTCCGGGACCACGAGCTCCGGGTCGACCTCCTTGCGGACGCCGATACCGGTGCATTCGGGGCAGGCGCCGTAGGGCGCGTTGAACGAGAACGACCGCGGCTCGAGGTCCTCGATCGCCAGCGGGTGGCCGTTGGGGCAGGCCAGGTTCTCCGAGAAGCCGCGGATGCGGTGCGCGTCGTTCTCCGGCAGGTCGACGAACTCCAGCTCGATCAGGCCGTCGGCCAGCCGGAGCGCCGTCTCGACCGAGTCGGTGAGCCGCTGCCGTGAGCTCGTCTTCACCGAGAGCCTGTCGATGATGACGGCGATCTGGTGCTTTTCCTGCTTCTTCAGCTTCGGCGGGTCGGTGAGCGGGTGGATCGTCCCGTCGACCACGACACGCGCGTAGCCCTGCTGCTGGAGGTTCTCGAAGAGGTCGAGGTACTCCCCCTTGCGCCCGCGTACGACCGGCGCGAGCACCTGGAAGCGAGTGCCCTCCTCCATGGCGAGCACCTGGTCGACGATCTGCTGCGGGGTCTGCTTGCTGATCGCCTCGCCGCACTGCGGGCAGTGCGCCTTGCCGGCGCGGGCGTAGAGCAGACGCAGGTAGTCGTAGACCTCGGTGATGGTGCCCACGGTCGAACGCGGGTTGCGCGAGGTGGATTTCTGGTCGATCGACACCGCGGGCGACAGGCCCTCGATGAAGTCGACGTCCGGCTTGTCCATCTGGCCGAGGAACTGGCGCGCGTACGCCGACAGCGACTCGACGTAACGGCGCTGCCCCTCGGCGAAGATGGTGTCGAAGGCGAGGCTCGACTTCCCGGACCCGGACAGACCGGTGAACACGATCAGGCTGTCGCGGGGCAGGTCGAGATCCACGCCGCGGAGGTTGTGCTCGCGGGCGCCGCGAACAACGAGGCGATCAGCCACGCCAGGGTCCCTTCAGGTTTCATTCTCAGCTGCGGTCGCCGTCCCGGTCGATAGCTGCACGGGCGGCCGCGTCCATGCTACGAGGCACCACCGACAGAAACTGGTTCCGAGTCCTTGACCTGCGGTTTTCCAGGCTTTTCGCGTCGATCCCGGCGAGCGGTGAGCCACCGGTGGACCGGCCGTTCCACGCCTGCGGTGATCGCCCAGCCCCCCAGCACGGCGGCGGCCAGCACGATGGGGAGACGCAGCCAGCCGGGGACTCCGACGTTCAGCAGGGCACGGGCCAGGATGTATCCGAGTTCCTGGTGCACCAGATAAAGACCATACGAGATGCCCGCGAGCCAGGTGACAACCGGGGCGACCCGGGCGAGACCGGGGAACCGCCAGTCCGGTCCCCGCGCCGCGAGGCAGACGGCCAGCAGCATGATCGCGAAACCGATGAGCGAAGGCCAGCGCTCGGGATCGTTGGGCAGGGCCTGGTGGAACGGGAAGACTTGCAGGTCCTGCGCGGCGCAGGCGGCGAGCAGGAAGAGCGCGAGATGCCAGTGCGCCAGCCGTCGTTTCGCCCACAGCCAGATCGCGATCCCGATGGCGAAGACGTGCACTCGGTGCAGGCCGAGACCGTAGAAGAAGGTCTCCACGAGCTTCGGCGTCGAAACCGGGTCGAACACGACGAACCGGAGGAAGAGCGGGACCAGGATCAGCGCCCAGAGCAGCCCGACGGTCAGCCGATGGGTACGCCACCGGCGTGGCCACAGCAGGGCCGCGGCGGTGAACGCGATGAGCTGGACCGGCAGCGTCCAGTAGGCGCCGTCGAGGTAGTAGAAGAGCTCGTAGCGCCAGCCCCATTCCTGGACCATGCCCAGGTTGGCGAGCAGGTCGGAGCCGGTGGGGACGTACCACGGCGACGGGTCGGCGGGCGGCCCCTGCGGGATGCCGAACAGGAATCCGGTGAGGCCGGGCGGGAACGGCAGGCCGCTGAACCGGATCGTCGCGTACCGGGCGACGACGTAGGTGACGATCACCGCGACCAGATACGCGGGCACCAGCCGCGCGACCCGGTTCCACAGCCACCGTCGAGGTTCACCCTTTCGAAGACTCGCGCACACGAAGAAGGCGGAAATCACCAAAAGGATGGCCGCGCCGAACTGAGCGGTGACCCGAAAGGGGTACCCCGCCAGTTCCGGGTGCAGGAGTGCACCCTGATGAGTGATGTGCCCGAGCACGACCGCGAAGACGGCGACCACCCGGAGTAGATCCCAACTGATCCGGCGCGGACTGCGCGTTCCGGTCGGCGGCGAAGGGTCGGGCACGGGAGTCCTGTGGCTCGGCTGGCTGGGCGACGCGAGCCTACGTCCCATGCCTGTGCGTCGCCTGTGCGGGTGGAACCGATTGCAGGGGAACGACTACCGTGTGCGTTGTGAACATCGTCGAGACCTACACCGGGCATGTCGAGCCCGGCGGTGACGCCGCCCGCCGCACCCTGGACGCGCTCACCATCACGAAGCTGTCGGTCGGTCCGATAGACAACAACGCGTATCTGCTCGTCTGCCGCGCCGAGAACGAGGCGCTGCTGATCGACGCCGCGAACGACCCGGAACGGATCTCCGACCTCATCGGCCACGGCCCCGACCGCCCCGCGCTCAAGACGGTCGTGACCACCCACCAGCACCAGGACCACTGGCAAGCCCTCGGCGCCGTCGCCGGCGCCAACGGCTCGAACACCGCCGCCCACCCCCTGGACGCCGAGCCGCTGCCGATCCCGCCGGACTTCCTCGTCGAGCACGGCGACACGGTCAAGGTCGGACAGGTCACCCTCGAAGTGATCCACCTGCGCGGCCACACCCCCGGCTCGATCGCCCTGCTCTACCGCGACCCGGCCGGACACCCGCACCTGTTCACCGGCGACTCACTGTTCCCAGGCGGCGTCGGCAAGACGAACTCGCCGGAGGACTTCAAGTCCCTGGTCGACGACGTCTCGTCGCGTCTGTTTGACCAGCTGCCGGACGAGACGTGGTTCTACCCGGGGCACGGGGACGACTCGACGCTGGGTGAGCAGCGACCGCACGTGGCGGAGTGGCGCGAACGCGGCTGGTGAGCTGACAGCGTTTCAGGACGGGGCTGCCTACACAATAGGTGGCCCTGTTTCGCTGTAGAGCCGCTAAATGGGGTCTGGGCAGGCTGGATGGCTCGGAAGCTTGCCGACCCGGAGCGCGCCGGAGCGCATCCCCTCGATTTCACTCGTTTGACCGCGGCGGAGGGTTCTTTCAAGCGGTTCACCAGGCGCGCCAGCCGACCGGCACGAAGCCAGATGATGTCCGGCCGGGGATCAGGCGGTCCAGGACGTCACCATGCTGCCAAAGGTCAGCTCCGACTATATGCCTGGAGTGATCGACGCCTTCAACGAGCGGGGAGGGGTCGACGCGCTGAACTCACGTTGGAACGGGGACGAGACGGTCGTTGAGGCAATCCACGAACGGATCTGTCTTATCGTCGGGCTGGCTGCGATATCAGCGCGGCTTGGCGGACACCTTCCGGACGAACAACTCCCCTGGCCAGAAAGTGTCTCCCAGAATCAGCTGGTCGAAAAGCACGCAGACGGTTCCGGGTGTGTCTTCGGAGTCCCAGACGGCTGACACGCTCCGGCCGCGTTCGTTCCCGTAACGGCTCAGCCAGTAGATCCTGTCGCCCGGCCTGAGCTTGGAGGCCGATACCAACTCCCGGTTCGCTGACCTTCGAGTACTCGGTTGTCCAACCCGCGCGCCGAAACCGTATTCCCCGGTCGGCCGGGGGCATCGCCAAACGATCCGGAACTGCTCGTCGATCGGCAGCGCAGGTGGACCCACACGTACTTCTTTGACCAGGTAGAACGTGACGATCCGACGCGCCTTTTCCGACATCTCGCGCCACGGTTTCGAGAGCGCCTCGGCATCCGCGCCCAACTCCTTGGCGACAGCAATCAGATCGTGGTCGGCCGTGGCTTCAGTGCGGAACTTCTGGATCGACCGGGTCAAGACGTCGGGTTCGATCCGAAGATGGTGTTCAACTCGTCTGGCCACGTAGTTGTCACGTGCGTCGATGTTGGTGTGAAGCGGCGGATCGTCAGCGGCGGGTTTGCGAGCCCACTGAGCCGCGTCGAAGCAGGCCGCCAACCACTGCGCCTCGGCCGTGTCCAATATCGTGTCCGCCACTACGGACATGCCGGGAAGCAGATCTGGTCGTCCGTTGGGGTGGAAATGTTCAGGGCCAATGTGCTCCGGATACCAGTCGAGGTCGCTGTGGAGCAGGGTTGCGAATCCCTCGCCCCTGCGCTGCCAGAAGATCAGATCCTCGCCGAACACGTTCACATAGTGCTGCACGATGTCCGATGGCCCGAACTCGACGCCTGCCATCTCGCCCAACTGGGCCTGGATGATCCGGTTGCCCCGATAGCGGCTCAGGTAGCGTCTGACCTCGGCGACGAAGTCCGCAATGGATTCGTCGTCCAACTTCTGATCCGGGCTGATGGTGATCGTCTTAAGCACCTCGCCCTTGCGCCGCGCCGCCAGGAGTTGCTTGGTGGCATTGGCCCAGTAGAGGCCGTCGGTGTCCGGGTCGTGCACAACGCAGAGCACCGGGATGTTGCCGTCGGCCCAGGTGCCGCCGTGGTCACCGACCGGCACGGCGTACCAGTCGGCCCTGCGCCACGAACGGCCACCTTTAACCTGGATCTTGACCAGGTCGCCGGTGACCTCACCCTCCTCGGTGAACGTGACGTGTTGGTCCTCGCCGAAGTCGTTCTGGCCGTCCACTTCCTGAACGATGTGATCGTGTCGCTCCAGAAGCGCCCGCAGCGCGTTGACCGCCGCACGGCTCGGTCTGCGAGCGTCAGGCACCTTCGGCAATGGACCCTCCAGATCATGGCGCACGGCAGCCGAGCAGTTGGTCCCGCGACTGATTGGACACAGTCAGAGAATAGTGGCCAGTGGCTCATTTCAGTACTTCGACCGGACGAGTTCGGCCAGGTATGGATCCGTTACTCGGTAAAGATTGCGTGACACGCTAGCTCGCTGGCCACAGATCAGCACACCGCGGCCCGACCGAAACGCGACTGGTGACCGTCGAGAGTCGTAATGAACAGCCGGGTCGTTCGAGAAGCCGCGAGGCCCCGTTCGGCAACGGGACGGGGTTGATCGGCTACCCAACACTTGGCCAATTGCACTCACGCGATTTCTTCGCGTCTGTAACACCGCATCATTGACTCACGACCTATCCGTACCACCACAGCCGAGGTGATCATCAGACAGCAAGCAAGGGGTATGCCATGACAGATTATCGAATCGTGTGCACCGATCAAACCGGATGCACGACCGGCGGCCACATCACGGCAGTCGGAACAGGAGCAGATGCAAACTCCGCGAGCCAACGGTTCACCGTTCAGCAAGTCTACAACCTCATGAACAATGGAAACACGTTTCACACCTACGGCGCAGGCCGACGAGCCGACGTTCACAAATGGGACTGCGCATGCGGTGTCGGCACATTGCGATCAAGTGCGGACTCCACCACGGCGAACAACCTGGACAACCTTAGAATCTGCACCTGGAAGTAACTCCACCAGCTCTATACCGACATTCCAGCGCCAGCGCCCCGGCACCGTGGACCTTGAAGATTTCCGGAGACCAACTCGACGATTGGGCCTGAGGTGGTTCAGATGGCGACGACCTCGACCATGCTGTCCAGTCCTTTGAAGTCATCTTCGTTGCGAGTGTAGAGCGGCAACTCTCGCGAAGACGCGATGGCGGCGATCATCAGGTCCATCCGACGGGGCCGTGGATCGCGGTTGGCCGCGAGAACCAGCGCCACCAACGTCCCGTATCGGGCTGCCGCATCACCGTCGAACGGCAACGGAGCGAAGTCGACGATGGCGGCACCGAGTTTCTCGGTGCGTGCCGCACGCACGGCCGCGCCTTTGGCCATCGCCACGCCCTGATGCAATTCGGCCATCGTGATCGCAGTGAGCTCCGGCACGCGAGGCAAAGCCGAGGCATCGAGGAGACCGAGGTCAATGTAGGTACAGGTGTCCAAAACACCCGTCCCGTGACGCTCAGCCACGGCGTCGCTCCCACACATCGTCGGCATCCACGCGGTCCTCAGTGCCGAAGAACTCATCGGCTTCCTGCTGCATCTGGGCCGCATCGACTCGCGGCAACCCTCGGTGCCGCTGAACCAGTTCTTCGGCGGTCAGGCGGCGTCTGCGCGAAAGAGGACGCAGTTCAGCCACCTCGACACCGTTACGAGTGACGTGGTAGGTCTCGCCAGCCTCGACAGCATCCATGACGGCAGCAGAGTTGTTACGAAACTCGCGCTGAGTGATCACCTTCACGAGACCAGTGTAGCCAAGCGTAGCTCGTCGAGCTACCTCACCTAGCGGGTTCCTCGGCAAACCATTCCCGCGACGCAGTTGGCTCGCACCTCCCTCAGTTCGTACCCCGGCTGATGACTAGTGGCTCCAAACCTCCCGCTGCCCGGTACCGCAGTGAGTGGTCGTCGCCGTGGAGCTGGTCGGGACTACTGCCAGCGCTTTCGGTGGGCGAGCCTGACCGAAGAGTTCCATCAGCCGGTCGAGGCGGAATTCGTCTTCCTGGTCCTGCGTTTCGCAGTCTGAACCAGCTGGCTAATGACACGTATCCCTCGGCCGACCCCCACCATCGCTTGACACCCTGACGGTGAACCATCAAAGATCTCCACGACAACTGAATCCAAAAGTCAGCGCCATGGTGATAGGTGGGTGCGCTGTCGTGTTCGTGCACGTCACGAACACGACCGACCCACCAAGGAGATATAAGTGTCCCACCACCATTTCGACATCGATGTTGTCGTGGTCGGCACCGGTATGGCCGGTCTCGTGTGCGCGCATCGGCTGCGCCGGCACGGGGTTGACGTCGTTGCCCTTGAAGCCTGTCACCAAGCCGGCGGTCGTACGGTCGGCGTCGAGATCGACGGCGAGGGCGCCGACCTCGGCGGTCAGTTCATCGGACCGGGCCAGGACCGGGTCTACGCGCTGGCCGCGGAACTCGGCGTGGCTACTTTCCCGACGTACACGGCGGGCGCGAACGTGCTCGAGACCGAGACCGGACGGTTGCTGCGGTTTCGCGGCATGGCACCGAAACTCGGCCTGCTGACGCTGCTCGACGTCGCGCGAGCGCGGTTTCGCCTCGACCGGCTCGCCCGTACGGTCGACACCGAAACACCGTGGCACAGCCCGAACGCGAGCGCGCTCGACGGGCAGACCCTGCGGTCCTGGATCGACCGCACAGTACGGACCCGAAGCGGGCGCCGGTTTCTTACCCTTGCCTGCCAAGCCATCTGGGCCTGTGAACCCAGCGAACTGTCGCTGTTGCACGCGCTGTTCTACATCAAGGCCGCGGGCAGCCTGTCGGCGCTGACCGACTTCGAAGGCGGCGCGCAACAGGACCGGTTGGACGGCGGGGCGCACGGACTCGCCGGTAAACTCGCCGCCGGGCTGGGGGCGGCTCTGCGGCTGAACGCACCGGTACGGCGAATCGAGCGCGACGATTCCGGTGTCACGGTGACCGTCGACGACGGGACCGCGCTGAGGGCCAAGCATGTGGTGGTCGCGGCCGCTCCGGCGCTCGCCGCCCGGATCGACTACCACCCGCCGCTACCGGCGGCCCGCGACAACCTGTCGCAGCGACTGCCCATGGGAAGCGTGATCAAATACATCGCCACCTACCCGGAACCGTTCTGGCGGACAGCAGGCCTCAGCGGCGCCGCTCTCAGCCTGCGCGGGCCGATCGCCTTGACGGCCGACAGCAGCCCGCGATCCGGCAATCGCGGCGTCCTGATCGGCTTCGTCAACGGCGCGACCGCGCGAGACCTCGCCACTCGCTCCCCCGCCGACCGCCGGACAGCCTTCCTCGACGCGCTGACCCGGCTGTTCGGTCCGCAGGCCGGCACGCCCGTGACGCTCGTCGAGCGAAACTGGAACGAGGAGCCGTTCACCCGGGGCGCCTACTCGGCGGTGTTCCCTCCGGGCGCCTGGACCCAGCTCGGCCCCGCGCTCCG
Source organism: Amycolatopsis sp. cmx-11-12 (assembly GCF_046269425.1). NCBI lineage: Bacteria > Bacillati > Actinomycetota > Actinomycetes > Pseudonocardiales > Pseudonocardiaceae > Amycolatopsis > Amycolatopsis sp. cmx-11-12. The sequence goes on from NZ_JADNQM010000042.1 coordinate 69,305, forward strand.
TGCTCCCGTCGGCCGAATCCACTGGGCCGGAGCTGAAACCTCGCCCCGCTGGTACGGCTACATCGACGGCGCGGTGCGATCAGGTGAGACCGCCGCGGACGCGGTCGCACAGGACATCCACCCATCACGATAGCGAATGTTTCGGCCTTTCTTTGACTATCCCGACAACATTTGCGCACACCGGTATTTTTACCGCCCATTTTTTATCCGGGCACGGCTAGGCCACATGCCGGTTTCACTGGTCGCTTTGGTGGAAGCAATTCCCGAAGTGTTTGCATTACTGTTCCGAAGGCAGGGGCTGGCAGCACATCGCAAGCTGCCACATCGGGATTGGGGAGTCATCATGATGAGGAATCGTATGGCCGGTCACCGAAGATCGACTTGGTCGCTGATGGCGGCTCTTGTCGTGTTCGCCGGCGCGATGACGGGGACCGCGCAGGCCACCACGCTCGGACCGGTGGATCTCGGGACGTTGCCCGGCGACGACGACAGTACGGTCCTGGCGGTCAATGAGGCCGGGGTGATGGTGGGGCTGTCGCTGGCGGGCCCGAACCCGAAGCGCAGCCTTCCGGTTCGCTGGGACGCCAACGGCCAGATCATGGCGCTGCCTACACCGGGCGCCACCGAGGGGCAGGTGCGTGACGTCAACAGTCACGGGGTTTCCGCCGGCTATGTGCTGACTCCGACCGCCGCCATACCGACGCGGTGGGACGCCGACGGCACCGCGACCACGTTGCAGCTCGCGCCCGGCTATCACAACGCCACCGCGTGGGCGATCAGCGACACCGGGGTCGTCGTCGGGAACTGGTCGACGCCGGACAACCAGTACCACGCCTTCCGCTGGGACCCGGACGGCCAGGCCACCGACCTGGGCGCGCTGCCCGGCGAAACCTGGAGCATGGTCGACGGCATCTCCGACGACGGCAGTGTCATCGTCGGCAGCGCCACCCGCGCCGGAGCGGGCCATGCCGTGCGATGGGTGGACGGCGGGCCGATCACCGAACTGGCACCACTGAGCTGGAGCAGCGGGGCGCACGTGATCAACAAGCACGGTGTGATCGCGGGAAGTAAGCGCGAAGCCAGTAGCGGACCCACTGTCCCGGCGACCTGGGATCAGAACGGCACGATTCACCCCATGGCATGGACCAGCCCGCATCCGGTCTGGATCTACCACATCGGTTCCACCGGCTACGTGGTCGGTTCCGGCTACGCCAACCCCCCTCGCCGGCAAGCGGTGCTTTGGGACCCTGCCGGAAATCTCACCGTCCTGCCCGACGACAACCTCGGCGCCGACGCCGAAGCGGTCGACGCGTCCGGCACCGCCGTGGGCACTTTCCAGAGTCAGGCGACAGCCTGGTTCCGGAACGGGGAACGCAGGCAGCTCGGCAAACTGCCCGGCGGTAACCGCAGCCAGGCCTACCGGATCACCGACGGCGGCCGCGTCGTCGGAACCGCTTCCACCGCCACCGGGAAATCCCACGCGGTGTACTGGACACTCGACTAGACAGTGATCCCCGGCGGCGCTGGTCGAGTTACCACTCGACCAGCGCTCAGCCGACTCGCGTTTCCGCTTTCGGCGATCAGTAACGATAGGGCGAAGAACACAACCTGACACCCTAATCAGGCGTCCTCCCGGCAACCCACCACTCCGGCAGGAGGTCATGGACATGACCATCACCGTACGACGCGCACTCGCCGCCACCGTGCTCATGCTGGCAGGCACTGTCACCACGGCCGCACCGGCTTCCGTTGCGGCACAGACGATCCCCACGATGACGGGGATCCGGACCGGTCAGAACCCCGGCTTCGACCGGGTCGTGCTCGACCTGACCGCGGGCCCGGCCCCGGCGGTCAGGTACGACCTCGTCGACGAATTGATCGCCGACGGCTCGGGCGAGATCGTCTGGCTGACCGGGGAATACTTCATCGCGGTGACCGCGACGCCCGCCGCCGCGCACAACGATGCCGGAAACCCGACCTATCCCGGTCCGCAGAAGTTCCGGACCCGCGCTCTGCGCAACGTCATGGCGGTCGCGGTCACCGGCGATTACGAAGGCGTTCTGTCCATCGGTCTCGGCGTCCGATCCAGGACACCTGTCACGGTGTTCACCCTGACTTCTCCCAACCGTGTGGTCATCGATGTAGGTCATTGATCACGAGCGGGAATCCGTGAATCCTTTTCGGATTCCCGCGGTGAAAATCCCGGTACGCCCCAAGAGGCAACTTTTCGGGAAACAAGGTATCTGCCGCCCGGCACCGCGTTCCTTCCTTCCGTCAGCATCATCGCCGCTGCGAAGGAGAACCTCATGCCGACCCCACGCAATCCCGACACCCCGTCCTTGGGCCCGGGTGGCGACAATCTCGAAGCGGGCCCGGACAGTGCCGGTCTCGGAAGTTTCTCGAACAGTGAAATCGGCGAACTGGTCACCCAGGCCGCCGAGACCATGGCCGCCTCCGGCGAGGACGCCGAACGCAATTACCAGCGGAGCCTCGACCGGCTTCGCGAGCGCGCGGACGAAGTCGTCCCCGCGCTCGGTGCGCAGTACGACGCCCTGTACGAGGACCAGTACCTGGAACGCTGGGGGCTGGTCCAGCTGCTCACCGACCTGCGGCACCCGGCGGCCGTTTCCGTACTCGAAAACGTGCTGCGCCAGCCGATCCCGCCGGAACGTTCCGACGACCCGGCACACGGGATCAGCACCGTCGGCGAAGAGGTGCTCATCCGCACCACTGCCGTGGAAGCATTGGCACGCCTGGCATCCGCCGGGGACAGTGCGGCCGGGGAGCTGCTGCTGCGGCAGATCCGGCACGAGGTGTTCACGGTGCGGCGTGCGGCGGTCCAGGCCATCGCCGAGACCGGCGACACCGACCTCACCGCCCAGGTGCGTGAAGCACTCAGCGGGACCGAGGACGAGCGGCTGCTGAACATCCGCCGGGTCGACGTCCGCGGTGTCCCGCAGGCCGTCGGCGGCCGGTATGTGAAGGACACCCGGTCCGACGACGTCCCACCGCCCGAGCCCCCGCGCTCCTGAACCACGACGAATTCCTTCTACGGACAGGTGATCTCCGATGGCCACTTGCAGTTACACAGTGCCGGACAAGAACGTGACCGGGGACAATTTCTACGGTGCCTCGATCTGCAATCAGACCTATATCGACTATTTCTGGAACACCTACGGCTTCTCTGGCAACAAGGAATACTGGGACGACGGCTTCGGCTGGGAAGACGCGTGCAACACGGACAAGCCGCTGGCGCGGACGTTCAACGCGTGCTACCTGCTGACCTATTCGGCGCAGGACTACGAGAACGACGCCTATTCCGGGGCGATGCTGAACTGGGCACGCCGTTACGTCCGGGACAACTGCGACGACCTGCGCTCGCTTTGCGGCGACGGCAGTGCCAACGCCACGTCCTTCACCGGGCCGTTCACCGACGACCGGATCGAGTTGTATCTGGGTTTCTGGTACTCCAAGGACGTTCCCGGCCGCGCCGAGACGTTGATCCACGAGTCCCGGCACCAGGGCGGGAAGCCGCACAACGCGAACTTCCCGGCGGGTTCGGTGTTCGGCGCCGGCAAGAGCGGCGCCGACTCCAACTGGGGTTACGAAGGGGCGTGGATGTACGGCGCGCTGTACCTGTGGTGGTTCTACGCCCAGGGCGCCCGTACGACGTCGGCGCTGCGTGAACGAGCCCGTCAGCGCGGGAACCTCGTGATCGACAACGCCTTCGCGACCCACCCCGGTTTCAACATCTGAGCGGGGTGACCGGACTCCGGGCGGCGCCCGCCCGGAGTCCCGCCCGGGGCCGAGATCCGCTAGCGTTTCTGCCACGAGCCTTTGAACGGGCTCGTTACTGGGAGGAACACTTCGGAATGCGTTCATTACGAAGGTCTGTCTTCGCTGCCCTCTTCGCGGTCACCGCGCTCGTGGGCACCGCTCTACCCGCTACCGCGGTGGAGGACCACAAGGCGGTGAACCTGCCGCTGACGGGATTCACCGACATCCTTGTCGATCCAGGCCGGGGGCACCTTTTCGTCAGCAACCGCGCCGACAACGCGGTCGTCGTCACCGACCTCTCCGGCACCGTGGTGCGCAAGATCGACAATCAGCCCGGCGCCTCGGGCCTCGCGCTCAGCACCGACGGCGGCACGCTGTTCGTCGCGCTTTCCCGCGGTGGCGCGATTTCGGCGATCGACACGCTCACCCTCGAGGAAACCGCCCGGCACCAGGTCGGCGAGGGCGTGCTCTGCCCGAAAGAACTGGCCGTCTCCGGGAACAAGATCTACTTCGGGTACGCCTGCTACACCGGTGACGCCAACTTCGGCAGCGCGACCATCGGCTCCACGTTCAGCGACGTCCGCCTGGGCCTCCTGGGCTCCAACGAGTACGGCGCGCCACTGCTGGCCACGTCACCGGGGCGCCCGGACCTGATCGCGACGACCGTCACGGGTGTTTCGCCGTCCACGGCCCGGATCTTCCGTGACACCGGTGCCGGACTGGTCGAGCAGGCCTCCGACTGGGTCGGCGAGTACGTGGAGGACATCGAACTGTCCAACGATGGCGCGTACTTCCACTCCGTGGGTGGCGGTTCTCCCTACGACGTGCGGGTCTACACGACGGAAGGCCTGGTGCCGCAAGCCGGTTACGAGACCGACGCCTTCCCGAACTCCATCGCCGTCAGCCGGGACGCGAACGTCCTGGCAGGCGGGGTCGACATCACTTTCGGCCCGGCCGTGTACATCTTCCGCGACGGGAACCACACCCCGAGCCGCCTGTACGACTTCACCCGGCTGGCGACGGACAAGACACAGCTCGCTCCCGGAGGTCTCGCCTGGGGTCCCGGCGGCGAGCACCTCTACGCGGTGACGATCGACAGCTTCACCGCAGGAGCCACGCTGAACGTCCTGCGCGGCTGACTCCGTCCCTGACCCGAAGGCCCCTCACCCTTGCGGCGAGGGGCCTTCGCTCATTAAACCTCGGATGACTGAGCGACTGTCCCGCTCATCGGGTCTTGACCAGCGAGATATCTCCCGCAATCATCGGATCTCTCGGTAACCACGCCCTGGATGAGAGCGGATGGTCATGAGAGTTCGAGCGCACCGCACTGCCTGGCTCGCCCTTGTCCTCGCCTTGCTGGCCGGCCTCCTCACCACGCCGACGGCGAGCGCGGAGGTGCACCATCCCCGCCAGAAGTGGCTGCGCGAAGCCACCGCGGGACTCTTCCTGCATTGGGGCATGTTCACCGCGCCACGCCAAACCGACTGCGCGGCTTGGGAACGCGCCGTCACCGACGGCGGCTGGAGCGCCGACTACTGGGTGGACGAAGCGCGCAAGCTCGGCGCCTCCTACATCGTGCTCGCCACCTTCCACAGCAGGCTGGGCTACGCGCGGCCTTGGCCGTCGAAGGTCCCGGGCAGCTGCGCCACCCAGCGCGACCTCCTCGGCGAACTCGTCAAAGCGGGTAACGCCAAGGGTGTCCGGACGATCCTCTACATGACCGACGACCCCCAGTGGCACAAGGAAACCGGTGTCGAGTCGCTGGATTCCGCCGCCTATTCCGCTTACAAGGGCAAGCAGGTCGACCTGACCACGCGACCCGGGTTCGGCGAGTACAGCTACGACCTCTTCCACGAGGTCATGGACCGCTACTCGGACCTGGCCGGGTTCTGGATCGACAACGACAACGACTACTGGGAGAAGAACAAGCTCTACGAACAGATCCGTGAAAAACGGCCGTCCTGGTTGCTGAGCAACAACAACGAGGACACACCGATCATGGACACCGTCAGCAACGAGCAGAAGACCGGCATCACACCCCCGTACGACTACCCGCAGGCCGCGTTCACCCCGATGCCGCGGCTCACCGAGGCCGACTACAAACTGCCGACCAACGGCGGCTGGTGGTACGACGGCACCGATCAGGCCGTCGACTTCCGGCTGTCCACCGGCCGCTACATCACCAACGCCGGTTCGTCGATGAAGTCGCTGATGGCCGAAACCCCGATGGTGAACGGGAAGTTCCCACCACAGCAGGAGGCGTACAACAACTTCATGGCGAACTGGGTGCCGCCGATCAAATCCTCGCTGCAAGGCAAAGAAGGCGGCGGTTACATGTACGGCGGGATGCAGCCCGGCTTCTGGAACGACGGCGCGCACGGCGTCATCACCGTCGAGCCCGGCGCCGGAACGCAGTACCTCCACGTGGTCACCCGGCCGCGCACCGACCTGCTCCGCCTGCGCGACAACGGGTACAAGGTGACCAAGGTATCCGACGTGCGCACCGGTAAATCACTGCGTTTCAGTCAATCCGCCGGATACCTGTCCATTGTGGACATCAAGGACTGGGACACCTACGACACGGTGTTCAAGGTCGAAACGGCCGGACAGCAGTACTTCCACGACTCCCGCACGATCAAGGCGACGGCTTCGTCCTCGCGCGCGGGGCATCCGGCGCCGAATCTCGTGGATGGGAACTTCGAGAACTACTGGGACGCCGACGGTAAGCAACCGGTATCACTGACCTTGGATCTCGGCAGGCGGCGGCAGGCGACCTACCTCGCGGTGAACCAGCGCGAGATGTCGCCGACGCACGCTCGCGAATCGTTCGGCCGCCCCGAGGATTCGTCCCGGATCAAGGACTATCGCGTCCACGTCAGCGACGACGGCAAGAACTGGGGTGAGCCGGTCCGCACCGGCTCGATGCCGAGCGCTCGCGGTGTGCAGTTCATCGAGCTCGGCGACCGGCAGACCCGGTTCATCAAGCTCGAGGTGCTGAACACCTGGTCCGGGCCGCAGGCGAAGCCCTTCTACAAGCAGTTGGCGATCGACGAGATCAAGGTGGCGTACGGCTACCCGAATTCGTTCCTCGGCACGCCGGTTCCGCTGGAGGCCGAGTCCTTCCGCAATGACCACGACGGCCGCGCCCGTCTCGGCTGGTGCGCTTCGTGCTCCGGGTCGTTCCAGGTCACCGGCCTCGGTGGTGGCCCGCGCAACTCGGTCACCTTTCCGGGCGTGAAGGTCGAGGAAGCCGGGACCTACCGGCTCCAGCTCGACACCGGGGGCGGGCCCGCGACGTCGATGGCGGTGAGTGTCAACGGCGGCGCTCCCGTCGAGGCCGCGACCGACGCCGGCACGCGGGGAATCGTGACCTCGACAGCGATCCCCGTCCCGCTGAACGCGGGCGCCAATACCATCAAGGTGTTCAGCGACGCCACCTCGGGACCTGGCCTCGACCGGATCGCGGTCGCTCCCCTGCCGCCATCGTCCTACACACCGAAGACGACCCTGACCGTCGAACCCGGCGGTGTCCAATGGCTCTCCCCCGGGCGGCAGTCGCTCAAGGTGACCGCGAAACTGCGGCTCGACGCGGACGACACGATCCGCGGGGTCACCCTGGCGCCGGTCGTCCCGGCCGGCTGGACAGTGCAGGGTGCGCCGGCCACGGCGGCGTCCATGCGCGTCGGGAACGAACTCGAAGCCTCGTGGACCTTGGTGTCCCCCGAAGGCGTCACCGCGGCAGACATCCCGGTCACCGCGTCGTTCGACCTGCTCGGACGGGCGAAAACGGTGAGCAAGCCGGTGCGGGTGAGCCCGCTCCCGTTGGACCGCCTCTTCATGCGGGAGGGCGAAGACTCGGCGAACGACGTCGGCAGCGCGGGCGTCACGAACTGCGGGGTGTGCTCGGGCGGCCAGAAGGTCCGCAACATCGGCGGCGATCCTGACTCGTACGTGCGGTTCGACGACGTGACCGTGCCCGAGACGAGGCGGTACACCCTCCACATCGACTTCACCGTCAACGGACCGCGCTCGTACTTCGTCACGGTCAACGACGGGACGCCGGTCGAGGTGAAGGTCGACGGGGCGGGTAACAACACCCAGCTCACGACGTCGTTGCCGGTCGATCTGAAAGCGGGCGTGAACACGATCAAACTCCACAACGACCACGCGTCCGCCCCTGATCTCGATCGGCTGTCACTGGGGTGAGGTACCGGCTTGACCCTCTCCCCGGGAGAGGGTTCAGGCTGGTCCCATGACGACCTTGATGCCGATCGGCGTGTTCGCGCACGCCACCCGGCTGTCGGTCCGCGCGCTGCGGAACTACGACCGGCTCGGACTGCTCGTGCCCGCGCGGATCGATCCCGGCACCGGTTACCGCCGGTACTCGCTCGCCCAGTTCGCCCGCGCGGGCCTGATCCGACGGCTGCGGGAGCTGGAGGTGCCGCTGGCGGACATCGCCGAAATCCTCGCCGCGGGCACCCCGGATGACGTGAAGGCCGCGATCAAACGGCATCACGACCGGGTGGCGGCGCGGGCCGCGGAACTCGCGGCGATCAGCGGCGAACTCGACTCCGTGCTGGCCGAGCCGACGCGGTGGCTGCATGTCTACGAACGCGTGCGGGCGCCCCAGCCGATCGCGTTCCTGACGATCCGGACCCCGCTGAGCGGCCTCGCCGAGCTGATCGGACCGGCGTACGCCCGGCTGTTAGCGGCTCTCGAAGCGCAAGGCGTCGCGCCTGCCGGACCGCCCGGAACCCGGTATCTCACCGACGATCCCGACGAGTTGACCATCGAACTTTTCGTCCCGGTGGACGGGCCGGTGAGGGCAGACGGCGAGATCGACTTCGCCGAACTTCCCGGTGGCCTGCTCGCGGCGACCATCCACGAGGGTGACTACGACGACGTCGAAACCGCCTATCGGTCGCTGGGACGCTGGATCGCCGAACGCGACCGCGTCCCGACGGGTCCAGCCGAGGAGCTGTACCTCGTGGCACCCGGACCGTCGGTCGCGCCCGAGGCCTATCGCACCGAGATCGCCTGGCCGGTGACCTCGTGATCGTCGACGGCATCAAGACCGCGGGCGGCGAGCACTGCGAGACCAGCACCCTCGACGTCCTCCTGCGACACGCCGGGATCGAGTTGTCCGAGCCGATGCTGTTCGGGCTCGGCGAAGGTCTGGGTTTCATCTACTGGGACGGGAAGAACCTGCCGTTCCCCTTCCTCGGCGGGCGCAGCAAACCCGCCGAGATCACCAGGAAGCTGACCGAACGTCTCGGACTGACCTTGCGGGTCAAGGAAACGACGTCGGCGCGCACGGCGTGGCGGAACGTGGCCGAGCAGATCGACGCCGGTGCCCCGGTCGGCTTGCAGCTCGACTCGTACCACCTCGAGTACTTCACCACGAAAGTCCACTTTGGAGGGCACTTCGCCGCCTTGTACGGCTACGACACCGAGAACGCTTTCCTGATCGACACGGCACAACAGGGCGGTTCCGTCTCGACATCACGTTTGAGCCTGGAACGCGCTCGCGCCGAGAAAGGTCCCATGACGGCGAAGAACCTTTCGTTCACCATCACCGCGGACGCCTCTCCGATACCGCTTTCCGACGTCATCCGCACCGCCGTGCGTGCGAACGCGGTGGAGTTCCTCAATCCGCCCATCGCCAACTTCGGATACCGTGGGATCGGCAAAACCGCCGTCCAGGTCCGGAAATGGCTGGACCGCAGCACCGATCCGGCCCGCGACCTCCCACAGGCCGCCGTCCTGATGGAACGGGCGGGGACCGGTGGCGCGCTTTTCCGCCGGATCTACCGCGACTTCCTCGAAGAAAGCGCGACGCTCGTCGACGACGCCGGTCTCCGCGCCGCCCATGAGAAATACCGCGAGATCACTCCACTGTGGACGGAGGTCGCGCGGTTGTTCACACAGGCGGGGGAAACCGGCGACGTCCGGCACCTGACCGACGCGTCCGCCGTCCTGTCCGAGCTGGCTCAGCGCGAACAGGAGGCGATGACGGCACTCGCGACCGTTCAGCCCTGCCGCTCGTAGGGCAGCTTCTCCCCCGCTTCCACCGCGAACGGCAGATCGTTCCCCGCCGGAGGCAGGGGGCAAGTGGCGAAGTCGGTGAACGCGCACGGCAGATTCGCCGCACGGGTGAAGTCGAGGACGACGGACCCGTCCTCGGCGGGCGCGGGCACCGCGAGCGACCGGTTCGCCGCATAGGTGGTCACGCCGCTCGTGGCGTCCGTGAACAGAATGAGGAGACCGTCCTCCTTGCCATTGAACGCGGTGAGCGTGTGCTCCACGCCGTCGCGTTCGAACCGGACGATGCCCGGCGAGACGTAGACGTGGCTGAGGCCTTCTACGACAGCGCCGACCGTGGTCGGCCGCGGCTCGTCGAAGGCCTCGAAGGCCCCGGAAAGCACCCAAGCCTCGTCGGGCTCGTAGGCCGGGACACCGCGGAAGGCGTTCAGGACCGGGGCCTTCGGGTCATGCGTGCGGATCAGATACCCACCGCGGCGCGCGACCTCGATCTCGATGTCCCCGGCGACGACCCGGGTGGTCGCACCACTGTTGACCAGCTCGAAGCGGTGGACACCGGTCACCCGCTCACCTTCGTGCGAGAGGTCCGCGCCCTGCGGGTCGAGGTAAGCCGCGTCGGCGTCCTGCCACCACACGCCGGGCAGCCCCTCATACGCGCGCGGCTTGTCCTCCAGCCAGTCGAGCGAGACCAGGGCGAGCCAGCCGAGCGGATCGGCGAGATCGCGCTCGCGCTGGCTCTTCCAGCCGCGCCAGTCCTGCGTGAACGTGTCCAGGCTTGTGCTCATCGCCGATCCCTTCCGTGACCTTGTTCTTTCTTCGAGGTCAACGGCCGGCCGGTGGCGATATTTCCCGTCCCGGCATGTGGGCGACCCTAAAGGATCGGTAGTCGTCGGTCGTGCCCTCCTCGGCGGAGACCAGCTCGGAGATGGGTGCGAAGAAGGCTTTGATCCCCGGCAGATTCGCACCCTTCTCGCGGGACGCGGCGAAGTCGTCGGAGGAACGCCACCACACGACGTCGAGCCACGTCTCGTCGTCGACCCGGATCAACAGGGCGTCGAGGAAGCCTTCCCTGTCGGCGCGGAACTCGGCGAGCATCGCGGGGCGGGACTGGAGCAGTTCGTCCGCGCGGGCGGGCGGGACTTTGAAGCGGGTCAGTTCCTGGCGATGCTAAGCGACCACGTTTCGCAAGTAGTCGACTCCTTGCCTGGCGGTGAGGCGACCCTTTAGTGGCGCGGGTGAGGGGTGCGTGGAAATAGGGCCGTCATCCACATAGTGAGGGACGCGCCACCGGCACCGCGCCCGACCACGTCCCTACTCACACACGTCACCCTTCAGTGGTAAATGTGCCGGTTCGCGGTAACGTAAAATTACGAACACGTGTTCGACGGGAATGGGGTATTATTGGGGTGTGTCCGAGACGATCCTTCCCGAGTTGCCGCAGGAACTGTGGCGCGCTGGCAAGCTGGAGCTTGCCCACGGCGTGCAGCAGTTCCTGCAGGTGATGCGGGTAGCGTCCGCCGGATTGGGCCGGTATTTGGCGGAGGTCGAGTCTCGTGGCGTGAAAGACTTGTACGGTTATGGGACGACGGTTTCGTGGTTCGCCGATATCGCGGGGTTGTCTGTTGGTGAGGCGCGGCCGTATGTGAATCGCGCGATCGACCTGAACCCGACGCGTGCTCTGGATGGCACCGAGATCCCGGCGTTCGCGCCCGCGACCGCTGCTGCGGCGGCGGACGGTGCGATCGGCGAGGAACGGATCAAGCAGATCCTGGAGATCCTGCGGCAGATCCCGGCCGAGGTGCCGGTGGAGGATCGGGAGCATGCGGAGAAGACGCTCGCTGGGTTGGCCCGGAAGGCGGGTCCTGGGCAGGTGTCGGATCTCGGGGAGCAGTTGCTGGGATGGCTCGACCCGGACGGCAAAGAGCCCAAGGACCCCGAACCCGCCCAGCCCCGCCGCGAACTGACCCTGCAACGCCGCAAAGACGGCTTCTGGACACTGAAAGGCCTCCTCGACGACGAAGCCGGAGCCCGGACCGCGGCCGCACTGGAGGCCTACGCGAAACCCCGCCCGGTGGACGAGTTCGGCCAGGCCGACCTGCGCAGCAAAGCCGAACGACAGGGAGACGCCTGGGTCGACCTCGTGGACCTCGCGATCGCCTGCCCGGACCAGCCCGGCACCAACGGGTACCGGACCTTGGTGCACGTCACCATCGGCCTCGAAGAACTCAAGACCGGCCTCGGAACTGCCTGCCTCGATTTCGTCGGCACGATGACCGCCCGCGAAGCCCGTATGGCCGCCTGCGATTGCTTGATGCTTCCGGTCGTGCTCAATGCCGCCGGGGAACCTCTCGACGTGGGACGGCTCAGACGCTTCGTCACCCCAGGCCAACGCCGAGCCCTGAACATCCGCGACCGAGGCTGCGCGTTCCCCGGCGTGCGCCACGAGGCGCTGTCAATCAATGTGGAGGTGAAAGACCTGCACCATTGTTATGTCGCATCATAGCGGTGATAGCTGAGGGCAGCGGAACCAGGAGACGCTGGGGAAGCGGGAGCA
>NZ_JADNQM010000043.1:0-81635 GCF_046269425.1 Amycolatopsis sp. cmx-11-12
GCTCGGCGAGCAGCTTCCGCGGCCCCTGAGGCAACCGCGTCTGACGGATCTCGAACAACACAACCCCTGAACAAGTCAGGTGTTGCAACCACCACTAGAACCCAAGGGGAAGGGGGCCTTCACGCGCTTCAAGCCCTGGGCCTCAGGTGAGCCTCCGCACCAACCCGTCCGCCAGCAACCGCCCTCGATCGGTCAGCACCGCCCGCCCCTGACCGTCCAAAGCGGACTGATCGAGCAGCCCCTCAGCGGCGGCGACGCGGGCTTCGGCCCGCCCGTCGTCGTCGAGGGCGTCGAGCGGAAGTCCTTCCGACAGCCGGAGTTCCAGCATCACGCGTTCCAGGTGCCGGTCTTCGTCGGTCAGCAGTTCGCGACCGGCGGCAGGCGAGTCCCCGGCGGCGAGAGAGGCGGCGTACCGGGCCGGGTGCTTGACGTTCCACCAGCGGACACCGCCGACGTGGCTGTGCGCGCCGGGCCCCGCGCCCCACCAGTCGCCGCCACGCCAGTAACCGATGTTGTGCCGGCAGCGGGCTTCCTCCGACGTCGCCCAGTTGGACACCTCGTACCAGCGCAGACCCGCCGAAGCGAGGACACGGTCGATCATCTCGTAGTCGGTGGCGAGTACGTCGTCGTCCGGCGCGGGCAGTTCGCCGCGGCGGATGCGGCGGGCGAGCGCGGTGCCCTCTTCGACGATCAGCGCGTACGCCGAGACGTGGTCGACCCCGGCGGCGAGCACTGCGTCCAGCGAGCCTTGGAGGTCTTCGACCCGCTCCCCCGGCGTGCCGTAGATGACGTCGAGGTTGACGTGCTCGAACCCGGCGGCTCGCGCTTCTGCGGCGGCCGCGACCGGACGGCCCACGGTGTGCACGCGGTCGAGGATCTTCAGGACGTGCTTCGCGGCCGACTGCATCCCGAGTGAGATCCGGTTGTACCCGGCGTCACGGATTCCCGCGAAGAACTCCGGCGAGGTGGACTCCGGATTGGATTCCGTTGTCACCTCGGCATCCGGCGCTAGGCCGAACGTGTCGCGGACAGCGTCGAGGACGCTGCGAAGGCCGTCCGCGCCGAGCAGGGACGGAGTGCCACCGCCGACGAAGACGGTGTCGACCGCGGGCGGCTTCCCGAGCACGCGCGCGGCCAGATCGAACTCGCGCTTGAGACCGTCGAGCCAGGACTGCGGCGATGAATCTCTGTCCAGCTCACCGGCGGTATAAGTGTTGAAGTCGCAGTAGCCGCACCGGGTCGCGCAGAACGGGACGTGCACGTAGACGCCGAACGGCCGGGTGCCGAGCCCTTCCAGCGCGCTCGCGGGGAGCGCGGACTCGACGGGCGCGGTGGTTTCGGGCAGCAACGCGGGCACACCCTAGTGTCCCCCACGCCGTGAAGGCCTCCTTCCCCGGGGAAAGAGGCCTTCACGAAAACGCGTCACCGGTCGACGATGCGCACCTTGACCGACGTCGAGCGGGTGCCGTCCTCGAACCGCACCCAGACGAGGGTCTCCATGGAGATCGAGTAGTCGTTGACCACGTAATCCAGAGACCAGTCGCCGTCCTCGTCGGACCGGAAGTCACGGCTCATGTTCACCTCGAACCGGTACGAGCCGCCCTTGTGCAGCACCGCCCCTTCTTCGGGCGAAACCAGCCCGCACCCTTGCTCGGCCCCGGAAGCCGTGCCCGGGACCAGCAGGGACGCCAGCACCATCGCGGCGACGGCGGCCTTACTCACCCGAAGCGGTCCTAGGCCAACCCGTTCGCGGCCAACCATTCCGGGGACGGCGGGATCACCTCGATGATGTCGACCAGGAAGCCGTTGAGGTCCTCGATGTAGAAGTGCCGCTGGCCGAATTCCTCGTCCACGAGCTCCGTGACGATCTTGACCCCTTCCCCGCGCAGCCGCTCGTATTCGGCCGCCGCGTCGGCGACCATGAACCCGACCATCGAGCCGGCTGCCTCCTGCGACCGCCAAGGCTCCGGCGTGGCCTTGTGGCCGCGCTTCGCGAAGCTCATTTCATACCCCGGCACGCCGGCGTTGAGGCTGGAGAACCAATCCAGCTCGATCGTCACCGTCAACTGCATATGCCGCTTCCACCAGGCGGTGGTCTCGGCGATGTCGTCGACGAGCACACAGGCACCGAAACCGCTGAGTTGCATCTGGTGTTTCCTCCCAGTCGAACCACTTGATGTGTAGTACTATAACCATAGTGGTTTGATCGAGGCAAGGAGAATGTTCCGATGCGACAGAATCCGGAGCGCCGGGCCGCCCTCACCGACGCCGCCATCACCGTTCTCGCCCGTGAAGGCGCACGCGGGCTCACCTATCGCGCGGTCGACGTCGAAGCGGACGTCCCGCCGGGAACGACGTCCAACTACTTCCGGAACCGGGACCAGCTGCTCGGCGAGGTCGGCGTCCGCGTGCACGAACGACTGTCGGCGCCGGCCGAGGTGATGGCGAACCCGCAGGCGGAGACGCCGTCCCACGACCGGGTCGGTGTACTGCTCGGCGAGCTCATGGGACGGCTGACCGGGCACCGCGAGCCCTATCTCGCCCTGCTCGAACTCCGGCTCGAAGCCACCCGCCGACCGGATCTGGCGACCGAGCTGACCAAGACGATCCGCGAAGGAATCGACATGAGCGTCGACTGGCACGTCGCGGCCGGGATGCCGGGCGGGCGGGCCGAGGTACTGCTGATGTATCTCGCGCTGACCGGGCTCACCGTCGAACGACTGACTCTGCCGGAGGTGCTCGCGGACGTCACCGACGAGGACGTCATCCGGGTCATCGTGGACCGCGTCCTCCCTTCTTGAGGCGTGCGCGTTCTGCGTCACAGTGGCGGGCGGCAGACTCGGACTTGACCTTCAAAGCAGGCCTTCGACCAGCGAAAACGTCAGCATTCGGACGTTGTTCCCAGCATTCGGACCGGCCTAGACCACATAGTGGGCGCGTGGCACGCTGAACGAATGACCCGCGCCGGAATCACCCTCGTGGCACGCCGCCACGTGGATCTTCGTCGCGTGGCGAGCGCGCTCTGTGCGACGAACCGCTGACTCCCCGCCACCACCACGATCTGCCGGAGGACTCCCATGTCGTCGCCCACGCGCGAGACCCCTGCCCGCACGCCCCGGGTGAAACAGAAACGGGGCGAAGGACAGTGGGCGTTGGGGTATCGCGAACCGCTGAACCCCAACGAGCGGTCCAAGAAGGACGACGACCCGCTCAACGTCCGGGCCCGGATCGAGAACATCTACGCCCACCGCGGGTTCGACTCGATCGACCCCGGTGACCTCCGCGGCCGGTTCCGCTGGTTCGGCCTCTACACCCAGCGCAAGCCGGGGATCGACGGCGGCCGCACCGCGACACTGGAGCCCGAAGAGCTGGACGACCGCTACTTCATGCTGCGGGTGCGGCTCGACGGCGGCGCGCTGACCACCGACCAGCTGGCCGTGCTCGCCGAGATCTCGCAGACCCACGCGCGCGACACCGCCGACATCACCGACCGGCAGAACATCCAGTACCACTGGATCCAGGTCGAGGACGTCCCGACGATCTGGGCCAAGCTGGAGAACGCCGGGATGACCACGATGGAGGCCTGCGGCGACAGCCCGCGCGTCATCCTCGGGTCCCCGGTCGCCGGCATCGCCGCGGACGAGATCATCGACGGCACGCCCGCGATCGACGAGATCAAGCGCCGCTACATCGGCGACCCGCGCTACTCGAACCTGCCGCGCAAGTTCAAGACCGCGATCTCGGGCCAGCAGGACGTCGCCCACGAGATCCACGACATCGCCTTCGTCGGGGTGAACCATCCCGAGCACGGGCCCGGTTTCGACCTCTGGGTCGGCGGCGGCCTGTCCACCAACCCGATGATCGGGCAGCGGCTGGGCGCCTGGGTCCCCCTGGAAGAGGTCCCCGACGTCTGGGAAGGCGTGATCAGCGTCTTCCGCGACTACGGCTACCGGCGCCTGCGTGCCCGCGCCAGGATCAAGTTCCTGGTGAAGGACTGGGGTGCCGCGAAGTTCCGCCAGATCCTGGAAGACGAGTACCTCAAGCGCAAGCTGACCGACGGCCCGGCGCCCGAAGTGCCCGCCACGCAGATCGACCACGTCGGCGTGCACCCGCAGACCGACGGCAAGTTCTACGTCGGCGCGGCGCCGATCGCGGGCCGCGTCTCCGGTGCCACCCTGCTGGCGGTCGCGAAGGCCGCCGAACGTGCCGGATCGAACCGCGTCAGGCTTACACCGCAACAGAAGCTCGTGGTCCTCGACGTCCCCGAGGCCGAGGTCGCCGGGCTGAAGACCGAACTGGCCGACCTGGGCCTGCAAGTCGAGCCCTCGCCGTGGCGGCGCGGGATCATGGCCTGCACCGGGCTGGAGTACTGCAAGCTCGCCATCGTCGAGACCAAGGCCCGCGCCATCCAGCTGGTCGACGAACTGGAGAAGCGTCTCGCCGACATCCAGGCCGAGTTCGAGAACCCGGTGACCGTGCATCTCAACGGCTGCCCCAACTCCTGCGCGCGGATCCAGACCGCCGACATCGGGCTCAAGGGCCAGATCGTCACCGACGAGGACGGCAAGCAGGTCGAAGGCTTCCAGGTGCACCTCGGCGGCGGGCTCGGACTGGACGCCGGGTTCGGCCGGAAACTGCGTGGCCACAAGGTGACCGCGTCGGAACTGACCGCGTATGTCGAACGGGTCGTGCGGGCGTACCTCGCCGGCCGCGAACCCGGCGAGCGGTTCGCCCAGTGGGTCACGCGGGCCGAAGAAGGCGTCCTGCAGTGACCGAACGAGCGACCCCGTACCACTGCCCATTCTGTGGCGATGAAGACCTCCGGCCGGAAGAGGGCGGCTCCTGGCTGTGCTCGGGCTGCCGCCGGGTCTTCACCGTGAAGTTCCTCGGACTGTCCTTTCCGGAGGTGTCACCAGGATGACCGCCACTGCCGACTACAAGACACTCGCCGAACGCGCCTCGAAAGAGCTCGCGGAGGCGACCGCGACCGAGGCTCTCCGCTGGACCGCGGAGACCTTCGGCGACGACTTCATCGTCGCGTCGAACATGCAGGACGCCGTCCTGATCGATCTGGCCACCCAGGTCAAAGCCGATGTCGACGTGCTGTTCCTGCAGACCGGCTACCACTTCCCGGAGACCATCGGCACCCGCGACGCGGTGCAGGCGGTCTACCCCGGCGTGCGGATCGTCAACGCCGAGGCCGCGCAGAGCGTCGCCGAACAGGACGCGGAGTACGGCCCGAAACTGCACGAGCGCGACCCGAACCGGTGCTGCGAGTTGCGCAAGGTCGTACCGCTTCGGAACACGCTGGCGAAGTACTCGGCGTGGGTGACCGGCGTCCGCCGCGTCGACGCGCCGACCCGCGCGAACACCCCCATCGTCACCTGGGACGACCGCAACGGACTGGTGAAGATCAACCCGATCGCGCCGTGGTCCGACGACGAGTTCAGGGACTACATCGACGAACACGGGATCCTCGAGAACCCGTTGGTGTCCATCGGTTATCTGTCGATCGGCTGCGCGCCGTGCACCGCGAAGGTCGCTCCGGGCCAGGACCCGCGCAGCGGCCGGTGGGCCGGTCAGGGCAAGACCGAGTGCGGCTTGCACGGGTGAGAAGGGACGACATGACCACGCTCGAACCGGCCGCTGACGCTGCCACGGACCACCTGGCGGCACTGGAATCCGAGGCCATCCACATCTTCCGTGAGGTGGCAGGCGAGTTCGACCGGCCGGTGATCCTGTTCTCCGGCGGCAAGGACTCGACGCTCCTGCTGCACCTGGCGATCAAGGCGTTCTGGCCGGCGCCGGTGCCGTTCCCGTTGCTGCACGTGGACACCGGGCACAACCTCGACGAGGTCATCGACTTCCGCGACCGCGTGGTCGAGCAGCACGGGCTGCGGCTGCACGTGGCGAAGGTCCAGGACTGGATCGACGACGGCAGGCTCGAAGAACGCGCCGACGGCATGCGCAACCCGCTACAGACCACGCCGCTGCTCGACACGATCTCCGAGAACAAGTTCGACGCGGTCTTCGGCGGCGGGCGCCGCGACGAGGAACGCGCCCGCGCCAAGGAGCGGATCTTCAGTCTCCGCAACGCTTTCGGCCAGTGGGAACCGCGTCGGCAGCGCCCCGAACTGTGGAACCTCTACAACGGGCGGCACCGCCCCGGCGAGCAGGTCCGCGTCTTCCCGCTGTCCAACTGGACCGAGGCGGACGTCTGGAACTACATCGCGCGGGAGAAGGTCGACCTGCCGTCGATCTACTACGCGCACCGGCGCGAGGTCTACCAGCGCGACGGAATGTGGCTCACCGAGGGCCCGTGGGGCGGGCCGCGGCCGGGCGAGGACGTGAAGGAACTGACCGTGCGCTACCGGACCGTCGGCGACGGTTCGTGCACGGGCGCCATCGAATCGACCGCCGCCACGGTGGACGAGGTCATCGCCGAGGTCTCGGCCTCCCGGCTCACCGAACGCGGCGCCACCCGCGCCGACGACCGGATGTCGGAGGCGGCGATGGAAGACCGCAAGCGTGAGGGGTACTTCTGATGTCCAGTCTGTTGAGGCTCGCGACCGCGGGCAGTGTGGACGACGGGAAGTCGACCCTGGTCGGGCGGCTCCTCTACGACACCAAGTCCGTCCTCGCCGACCAGCTGGACGCGGTCACCCGCGCCAGTGTCGACAAAGGACTGTCCACACCGGACCTCTCACTGCTCGTGGACGGCCTGCGCTCGGAACGCGAGCAGGGCATCACGATCGACGTGGCGTACCGGTATTTCGCGACACCGAAGCGCAGCTTCGTGCTCGCGGACACTCCCGGCCACGTGCAGTACACGCGGAACACGGTGACCGGGGCGTCCACCGCGCAACTGGCCGTGCTGCTGGTCGACGCGCGCAAGGGCGTCATCGAGCAGACCCGCCGCCACGCCGCGGTGCTCGCACTGCTGGGCGTGCCGCATCTGGTGCTGGCGGTGAACAAGATCGACCTCGTCGACTACGACGAAGCGACGTTCACCGTGATCGCCGAGGAGTTCGCGGAGCACGCCGCTTCCCTTGGCTACGAACGCGGTTCCGTGCTCGCGGTGCCGGTTTCGGCGCTGGAGGGCGACAACGTCGCGGAGAAGTCGGACAAGACCCCGTGGTACTCCGGGCCGACCCTGCTGGAGCACCTGGAAACCGTGCCGGTGGCGCCGGATCCGCACGATTCGGCGTTCCGCTTCCCGGTGCAGTACGTGATCCGGCCGCGGACGGCCGACCATCCCGACTATCGCGGGTACGCCGGGCAGATCGCGGCGGGCACCGTCCGGCCGGGTGACGAGATCGTCGTGCTCCCGCAAGGCCTCCGCAGCCGGGTGGAGGGTATCGACACCGCCGACGGACCGCTCGCCGAAGCCGGGTCGGGCACCTCGGTGACCCTGTTGCTGGCGGACGACCTCGACATCTCGCGCGGGGATCTGATCGCCGCCGTCGACCGGCAGCCGGAGGTGACCGACGAGATCGCAGCGACGCTGTGCTGGCTCTCGGCCAAGGCGCTCAAACCGGGCGCCCGGGTGCTGGTGAAGCACGGCGCGCGGACGGTGCAGGCCATCGTCGGCGAACTCCACGCCCGTTTCGACGAGCAGACGTTGTCCAGTGTGGACGGACCGGGGTCGTTGGAGCTCAACGACATCGGCCAGGTCACCCTGCGGCTGGCCGAAGCAATCGGCGTGGACGACTACGGCGTGAGCCCGCGGACGGGCGCGTTCCTGGTCATCGACCCGAAGGATGGCGACACCCTCGCCGCCGGACTCGTCGGCGAAAGGTTCGCATGACGCGGGCGCTCGTCGCCGTCGCGCACGGCAGTCGTGACCCGAGGTCCGCCGCGACCATCCGGGCCCTGCTCGACGTCGCCCGCGGGCTGGCGCCGGGCCTCGACATCCGGGAGTCCTTTTTGGACCTCTCGGAGCCGCTGCTGACCGACGTCCTGCGCGAGTTGTACGCCGAGGGGCATCGCGAGGTCGTCGTCGTGCCGCTACTGCTCGGTGTGGCCTACCACGCCCGGGTCGACCTGCCCGCGCTCGTCGCCGAGGTGACCGCAGACTGCCCTGACCTCGACGTGCGCGTTTCCGGGGTGCTGGGCATCGACCCGGTCATCGAGACGGTCGCGCTGGACCGGCTCACCGAGGCGGGCGCCGACCTCGACGATCCGGGGCTGGGCGTCCTCCTCGCCGGCGTCGGCTCATCGAATGTCGCCGCGAACGACGCGGTCGCCGGGATCACCACCCGCTGGCACCTTCGGCGCGGATTGCTCGCGACGCCAGCCTTCGCCACCGCCGCCCAGCCGGACGTGCCCGCCGCCATCGAGCGGTTGCGGCTCAACGGCGCGCGGCGGTTCGCGGTCGCGGGCTGGTTCCTCGCGCCGGGGCTGCTACCGGACCGGATCACGCGGCTGGCCCGCGAAGCCGACCCGTCGATCATCGTCGCCGGGCCGCTGGGCCCGGATCCACGCGTCGCCAGACTCGTCCTGGAGCGCTACGACCTCGCCGCCGCCCGGCTCGCCGCCTGAGTTGACCGGCTTTGTCCCGTTCGGGCGCTTGATACCGAACTTCGGTGGGTCTCGTTCCCAGTTCCGTGACGCCTCGCGTATGGGAACGGCCATTTCTTGACGACTTACTTAACTTGCCGGTAACTCTCTAAGCGCTGCGCAGCTCGGTTTCTCTCCCCATCGAACCCCCAGGTAGGTGGAACATGAAGGCTGCCATCCGTGCCCTCGTCTGCGTTTCGGCCGCGATCGTCCCGCTCATCGGTCTCGCCGCTCCCGCATCGGCCGCGACCACAGTCGTCTTCGACTGCGAAGCGAAGCCCCCGCTCGTCGGCAACCAGTACCTCAAGCTGAACCAGGACGCCGACGTCACCGCCCCGGCCACCGTCGCGCCGGGCGCCGCACTCGACATCGTCATCGACCCGGCGGCCAACACCGTCCCGGCCGAGGTCAGCGGCTACCAGGTCAAGCACATCAAGGACTTCGCGTTGAAGATCCCGGTCCCGGCCAACTCCACCTGGGTGGGCGCCGACCTCACCGGCGGCTCCGGCATCGGCTCGACCCCGCCGAAGATCACCGTCTCCGGCAACGTCGCGACGTTGAGCTTCCCCGGCCCGATCGCGGGCGGCTCGACGTTCGAACTGCCGACCGTGACCGCGCACCTCACCGCGGGCTCGTCCGGCACCATCGAGACGAAGTTGGCGGGCAGCAGCTATGGCGACCCTGGCCTGACCTTCACGGCGGTCGTCAGCGCGGGCTTCGAGGTCTCGGCGCCGACGTCCTGCTTCCCGAACCCCAGCCCGACCTTCACCACGACGACGATCGGCTGAACCACGCCTGCGCCACCCTCTCGCGGGGTGGCGCAGGCCACTGCCCGGCCGGACCACGCTGTGCGAAGGTGTGGCATGGCTGACGAACTGGTGCACTACGACGTGGTGGGCGGCACCGCCACGATCACCTTGGACTCCCCGCACAACCGCAACGCGCTCTCCGCCCAGCTGCGGCGCGAACTGAGCGAATCGCTGGACAAGGCGCGGGCGGACGACGCGGTACGGGTCATCGTGCTCACTCACACCGGCCCGGTGTTCTGCGCCGGGATGGATCTCAAAGAGGCCCGCGGTGCCGGGGCGGGCAACCAGGGCGTCAACGAGTTCCCGAAGATCCTCGAGCAGCTCTGGACCAGCCCCAAGCCGGTGGTGGCGAAGCTGGCAGGCCCCGCGCGGGCGGGCGGTATCGGCATGGTGGCCGCGACCGACATCGCCGTCGCGGTGCACGAAGCGACCTTCGCCTTCTCCGAGGTGCGGATCGGTGTCGTGCCCGCCGTCATCTCGCTCACCGTGCTGCCGCGGCTCAACGCCCGTGCCGCGCACGAGCTGTTCCTGACCGGCGACACCTTCGACGCGAAGCGAGCCGTCGAGATCGGCCTGCTGAACTCGGCCGTCACCGCCGACGAACTCGACGGCGAGGTCGCCCGCTACGTCAAGGCGCTCGCCCTCGGCGGGCCGAAGGCGCTCGCGGCGACGAAGGAACTGCTCAGCAAGCCTCGCCCGGCCACGCCGGGCGAAGGCTTCGAGGCCATGAACAAGCTGTCCGCCGGGTTCTTCGCGAGCGAAGAGGGCCAGGAGGGCATCACGGCCTTCGCCCAGAAACGCAAGCCGAACTGGGTTCCGGAGGCCTAATCAGGCAGGACGACGGTGAGGCGCCGGGAGTCCGATCGGTCACCGGTCGGCCCCAGCGCCCGCTGCGCGTCGGAAAGCACGCTGCGGACAGCCAGGTACGCCTTCGGATCACGGGCCTTGAGCACCGAGGAATCGGACCAGATCAGCACGTGCTCACCCGGCGGCAACCAGGACAGATCGGTGAGGCAGTCGTAGAGCGCGTCGAGGTTCTTCCCGAAGTAGTCGGGGAAGGACAGCGCTTCCGCGATCGCGTCCAGCGTCGAAGCCTTGTCGGTCGTCTTGCCGCCGTCGATCGGATGCGGATGCGCGCCCCGCGCGAAGGCCTTTTCCGCCTCGCCCTTCTCCGCCGCGCTCATCGGCTGGCGTCCACTACGACGAAGGACTTGTAGTGGTCCTCGGTGTAGTACAGCTCCTTGCCGGTGCCGGTCACCAGCCGCCTGGCCCCGCGATCCGGGCTGCCCGGCGTCTTGACCGTGTATTCCCGGTAGTAGCCGGAATCCTTGGCGGGCAGGACCTTCTCCCGGTTCTGGAAGGTGACGTCGTCGTTGCGCGGATACGGGTACGGTCCGCCCGCCTTGATGAGCTTCCAGGTGTCGGAGGCCTGCGGGGGAAGTCCCGTGAGCGGTTTGACGGGGAGACCGGACTCCACGCCCGCGACCTTGCCCTGGCTCGCCCCGGTGTCGCCCGGCTTCCCGGCCGCGCTGGACGAACTCGCCGGAGCCGAAGTGCTCTTGGTGTCATCACCGCTGATGCCGTCCTTGACGAACCAGCCGGCGAGCACCAGCACGATCAGCCCGATCAGGGCGGCGGTGATCCGCCTACGGTTGAACATGGTTCGCCAGCTTAGGATGGCCGGTCGGAGTCGTTCGCATCGCGGGCCGCGCCGAAGAGCCGGGCGACCTTGCCGAAGACCGTGTCGAGCAACCAGGCCGCGACCAGGCACAGCGGCACCACGACTGCCATGACCAGCACGAACTGCACGGGAAACGGGGCCTGCGCGAGCCACAGCTCGACGCCGTCCCACCAGTCAGCAAGCCCGTTGAACACAGTGTGAGCCTACGCGCGCGCCTGCTGCCACCGCCGGTCAGGCCAGGTAGGTTGCTGACATGTTCGCCGTTTACGCTTCCGAACCCAACGCCGAAAAGCCGCTGGACTCGCTCGTGATCGGCGAGCGACCCGAGCCCGACGTGCCCGAAGGCTGGGTACGGGTTCACGTCAAGGCCGCCAGCCTCAACATGCACGACCTGTGGACGCTGCGCGGCGTCGGCATCAAACCCGAGCAGTTCCCGATGATCCTGGGCTGCGACGGAGCGGGCACACTCGACGACGGCACCGAGGTCGTCCTCCACTCCGTGATCAACGCCCCCGGCTGGCAGGGCGACGACACCCTCGACCCGAAGCGCAGCCTGCTGACCGAGAAACACCAGGGCAGCTTCGCCGAGCAGGTCGTCGTCCCGGCGCGCAACGTCGTGCCGAAGCCGGCGGGCCTGACCTTCGCGGAAGCCTCGACCATGGGCACGGCCTGGCTGACCGCCTACCGGATGTTGTTCGTGAAGTCCGGGCTGCGACCCGGGCAGACGATGCTCGTCCAGGGTGCCTCCGGCGGCGTCTCGACCGCCCTCGTGCAGCTCGGGCGTGCGGCCGGATTCCGGGTTTGGGTGACAGGGCGTAGCGAAGAAAAGCGTGCGCTGGCCGAGAATCTGGGCGCACATCAGACCTTTGAGTCCGGCGCGCGGCTGCCGGAACGGGTCGACGCGGTCTTCGAGACCGTCGGGAAGGCGACCTGGTCCCACTCGGTGAAGTCGCTCAAACCGGGCGGGATCATCGTCGTTTCGGGCTCGACCAGCGGCCCGGACGCGCACGCGGAGTTGCAGCGCGTGTTCTTTCTGCAACTGCGTATCGCGGGTTCGACGATGGGGACCAGGGACGAATTGACCGATCTCCTCGCTTATCTGGAGCTCACCGGGGTTCGACCGCAGATCGGCGCGGAATTGCCGTTCCCGGAAGCGGAAACCGGGTTTAAGAACATGCTCGACGGGGAAACATCAGGCAAGGTGGTCTTCACGCATTGATCGGAGGGGTGGTTTCTCCCCCTTTGCCGTGATCCAGCCCGCACATGAGCGCACGTCCGCGCGGTCCACGCAGGTCAAACAGTCATTTTGCGCTCTTGTCAAGTGTCAAGAACGTTATGACTCAGCGAGCTTTTCACGACCAAAGTTCGACCAAAATCCGACCTCTCGCGGTTAACCTGGATTCATGACCGCATCGCAGCGGCCCGAACCGGCGGACCCGGGGGGCCGGACCACCACCGAAACCGACCCGATCCGAGTCTCTTTCCGGCGCTATGCCGGTGTCCGCACCAGAGTGCTCGAAGTCGGGCCGCAGCCGGTGGAATCCACCGACCGCGCGCCTCGCCGGGTGCTCGGCAAGCGGTCGGCCGCGCGCGGGCACACCAAGCCGACGGCACCGAGGCTGGTGCTGCTCCACGGCTACTGCGACAGCGCCGACACCTGGCGCCCGGTTCTGGAACTGCTCGCGACCGCCGGGATCCCGGCGGTCGCGGTCGATCTACCGGGTTTCGGTGACGCACAGCCACTGCGGCCGGGCCCGATGCTGCCGCAGCTGGACGCGTTCACCGCCGCCGTGATCAAGGAGCAGGCCGTTCTCGGCACGGTGGTGCTCGCGGGTAACTCGCTCGGCGGCACGATGAGCCTGCGCGCCGCGGAGAACCACCGGCTGCCGGTCGCGGGCGTGGTGTCGATCGCCGCTCCCGGTTTCGTGGACAGCTGGCTGATCCGGACCGTGGCGCGCTATCCGCTGCCGCTGCGGATGTACTCGGCGCTGCCGCTGCCGATCCCCGGTTTCGTCGTCCGCGCCGTCGCCGAGCAGGTCGTGCCCCGACTGCTGTACGCCAACGCCACGGCCGCGGACGCCACCCAGGTCCGACGGTTCACGTCCCTGTTCCCCGACTACCGCTCCACCACCACCAGGCTCGAGCAGGCGAGGCAACTCGTCGAAGAGCTGGCGAACGCGTACCGGCTCGAAGAGGTCCGTATCCCGCTCCTGGTGGTCGTCTGCGGCAAGGACAAGCTGGTCAGCGCCGCCTCCGGACGGCAGCTGCACGCGCTGGTCCCGCACAGCAGGCTGATGGTGCGCGAGGACTGGGGCCACTGCCCGCAGCTGGACGACCCCGTCGAGATCTCGGAGCTGCTGACCTACTTCTCCGCCAGCGCGTCGAGGCCGTCGAAGATCGCCTCTCGCGTGGCGGCCGAAGTGAGCGAGGACACCGTCGCCGGATAGGTGCGATGGCCCGACTCCCGCTACGGTGCCTCTCGGACTGTGACCCAGTCCGAGAGGCACGACTTTGTTGGGAGACGACGATGTCCGCACCGCGCAGCCTGGGCTCGGGATCCGGGGTATTCCGCCGCAAACCGATCGAGCAGATCCAAGAACTCAGTGACGGCGGCGGTGGGCTCCAGCGCACGCTGGGCCTGCGCCAGCTGACCGCGATCGGGGTCGGCGGCATCATCGGCGCGGGGATCTTCTCCCTGGCCGGCGCGGTCGCGAACAAGACGGCCGGCCCCGCCGTGCTCATCTCGTTCCTCATCGCGGGTATCGCCAGTGCGGCCGCCGCGTTCTCCTACGCCGAATTCGCCGGGCTGATCCCCCGCGCCGGATCCGCCTACACCTACGGGTACACCGTGCTGGGCGAGATCGTCGGCTGGTTCATCGGCTGGGACCTGCTGCTGGAGTACACCGCGATCGTGGCGGTGGTCGCGATCGGCATCTCCGGCTACTTCAACGAGCTACTCGGTTACCTCAACATCGACCTCCCGACGTGGATGCTGGGCGCGCCAGGCACCGAAAAAGCCGGTCTCGAACCGGGGTCCTACAAGATCAACCTGTTCGCCGTGCTGCTGTGCCTGCTGATCGCCTTCATCCTCAACCAGGGCATGAAGAACGCGGCCCGGTTCGAGACGCTGCTGGTCTACCTGAAGGTCGGCCTGGTCCTGCTGGTGATCGTCGTCGGTGTCTTCCACATCAACACCGACAACTACTCGAACTTCTTCCCGTTCGGCCTCAGTGGTGCGTTCACCGGCGCGGCGACGGTGTTCTTCGCGGTGTTCGGCTATGACGCGATGTCCACCGCGGCCGAGGAGTCGACCGACTCCCAGAAGCACATGCCGAAGGCGATCATCTACTCGCTCGCCATCTCGATGGTGCTTTACGTGCTGGCCTGCCTGGTCCTGACCGGGATGGTCAACTTCAAGGACATCGACAGCGAAGCCGCCTTCTCCAGCGCCTTCGCCGGGCTCGGGATGAAGTGGCTCGGCCTGATCATCGCGGTCGGCGCGATCATCGGTATCACCACGGTGCTGTTCACCTTCCTCATGGGCGCGAGCCGGGTCGGCTACTCGATGAGCCGCGACGGACTGCTGCCCAAGTGGTTCGGCAAGACCCACCCGGTGCGCAAAGTGCCGAGCCGGATGACCTGGGTGCTCGGCATCGCGTCGGCGATCATCGCCGGACTGCTACCCATCGGTGAGGCCGCGGAACTGACGAACATCGGCATCCTGCTCGCGTTCGTCGTCGTGTGCATCGCGGTGATCGTGCTGCGCTACAAGCAGCCGGACCTGCCGCGGACGTTCAAGACCCCGGGCATGCCGGTCGTGCCGATCATCGGCATCGTCTTCTCGATCTGGCTGATCACGTTCCTGAACCCGGAAACCTGGCTGCGGTTCGCGGCCTGGTTCGGCCTCGGCCTGATCATCTACTTCGCCTACAGCCGCCGTCACTCCGCGATGAACGCGAACAACGGCGACGCGAAGCAGGTCAGCGGAGACGACTCAAACGCGTAGCGGCTTCGCGGGCTTCAGTCTGGAGGCGTTCGACGATCGACGCCGCCGGGCCGGAGCCCGCGAGTTCGTAGGTCTGTCCCGCGTAGAGAGACATCACTTCGAGGTCTCCCGCCTTTCCCGCGGCCGCGCGGATCGGCTTGGTCAGGTTGTTGACCTCCGGATACGCCGACGGCGCCGTGGGCGAGAAGTCCGCGACCGCACGGTTGACCAGCGAGCGCGCGGGACGTCCGCTGAAAGCTCGAGTGAACGCGGTCGGCCTGCCGCCGTCCGCCAGCGCCTCCCGGTGCGCGGGCTGCGTTCCGGCCTCGTCCGCCCGCAGGAACGCGGTACCCAACTGGGCCGCGACAGCACCGGCCGCCAGCACCGCGGCGATGTCGGCGCCGTGCACGAGCCCACCGGTCGCGACGAGCGGCAAGTCCGTCCGCGCCGAGACCAGCCGAAGCAGGCTGAGCACGCCGTACTGCGCTCCCCCGCCTTCTGCTCCGGGCTCGTCCGCGAAGAGCCCTCGATGTGCTCCGGCTTCGAATCCCTGGAGCACAAGGGCGTCCGCGCCGACTGCGACAGCCTGATCGGCCTCCGCTGGACTGGTGACGGTGACAGCCACCTTGCTCCCGTTGGCGTGCAGGCGTTCGACGTCCTCGGGTGAAGGCGTGCCGAAGGTGAAGGACACCACCTGCACCTTCCGCTCCAGGACGACCTCGAGTTTCGCGGCGTACGCGTCGTCGTCCCACCGAGGCTCACCGGGCTCGACGCCGTAACGTGCGGCCTCCGTGCGCCAGCGTTCGATGTGCTCACCGAGATCCGCCGACGCGGCGCCACCGGGGACGAACAGGTTCACACCGAAAGCTTCACTGGTCAGCCCGGCCGTCTTCGCTATCCGGTCCGCGAGGGCGTCGGCGCTCAGATAGCCGCCTGCCAGGAAGCCGAAGCCGCCCGCCGCGGTCACCGCGGCCACCAGCTCGGGAGTGGTCGGCCCGCCCGCCATCGGAGCCGCTATCACCGGGAAACGCAGGTCTTCGAACACGATTCCGACGATAGCCCCCTCGCGGCGACACGGAATGTGACCTTCGAGTCACTCCAAGGTTCCTCCCTGGTGGTCTAGACCTTTAACGTCGAAAATGCGACGATCGGTCCATGCGTGACGTGGGTCACGTCTCCCCACCCCCTGGAGGCCCCGGTGAAGACCTTGAGAACGCGGCTGGGCCGCGCCTTCGTCGGGGTGGCGCTGCTCGCCGGCGTCACCACCGCAGCCGCCCCTGTCGCCAACGCGGCCACCCCGCCACTACAGGCGGTCGTGCCCGTACCGGTCTCGGCCCAAGCCGTCACCGGCTCGGACCACTCCTTGACCGCGAGCACCAAGATCTACACCCAGGCCGGTTCGACGCCCGCCAAGGCGGTCGGCGACTACCTCGCCGAAGTGCTGCGCAAGTCCACCGGCTTCGCCCTGCCCGTTTCGGACGCGCCGTCGGGTACACCCGCTGACGGCATCTCACTCCTGCTGTCCGGCGCCGACGCCCGGGTCGGCGACCAGGGCTACCAGCTGAGCTCGAGGTCCGCTTCGGTGATCCTGCGCGCGACGACGGCGCAAGGCCTCTTCGGCGGCGTCCAGACACTGCGACAGCTGCTGCCCGGCAAGATCGAGAGCTCCACCGTGCAGCAGGGCCCCTGGACGATCCCGGGCGCCGACATCCTGGACTACCCGCGGTTCGGTTATCGCGGCGCGATGCTCGACGTCGCGCGGCACTTCCATCCGGTCGCGAGCGTCAAGCGGTACATCGACCAGCTGGCGCAGTACAAGATCAACAACCTGCACCTGCACCTGGCCGACGACCAGGGCTGGCGGATCCAGATCGACAGCTGGCCACGCCTGACCACCTACGGCGGCAGCACCCAGGTCGGCGGCGGCGCCGGCGGCTACTACACCAAGGCGCAGTACACCGAGATCGTGAACTACGCGGCTTCGCGATTCATCACGGTCATCCCGGAGATCGACATACCCGGGCACACCAACGCCGCTCTGGCGTCGTACGCCGAGCTGAACTGCAATAACACCGCTCCCCCGCTGCGCACCGACACCGCGGTCGGCTACAGCTCACTGTGCATCTCGAAGGAAATCACGTACACCTTCGTCGCCGACGTCATCCGGGAGGTCGCCGCGCTGACGCCGGGGCCGTACTTCCACCTCGGTGGTGACGAGGCCCAGGCCACCAGCGACGCGGACTACCGCACCTTCATGAACCGCGTGCTGCCGATGGTGGCCGCCAACGGTAAGCAGGTCGTCGGCTGGCACGAGATCGGCAAGGCCACCCTGCCCGCCACGGCGACCCCGCAGTTCTGGGGCACGACGACGTCCAGCACGGAGGTCTCGAACGCCGTCG
Source organism: Amycolatopsis sp. cmx-11-12 (assembly GCF_046269425.1). Classification (NCBI taxonomy): domain Bacteria; kingdom Bacillati; phylum Actinomycetota; class Actinomycetes; order Pseudonocardiales; family Pseudonocardiaceae; genus Amycolatopsis; species Amycolatopsis sp. cmx-11-12. The sequence continues at coordinate 17,434 of NZ_JADNQM010000043.1, forward strand.
CCCGCGGTAGCAAGGTGATCCTGTCGCCGGCGAACAAGGCGTACCTGGACATGAAGTACAACTCCAGTACGCCGATCGGGCTCTCGTGGGCGGGCTACATCGAGGTGCAGGACGCCTACAACTGGAACCCGGGCGCCTACCTCTCCGGGGTGCCGGAATCGGCCGTCCGCGGCGTCGAATCCCCGCTGTGGACCGAAACCGTGGTGACCCCGGCGAATATCGACTACCTGGCCTTCCCAAGGCTCCCAGCGCACGCGGAACTCGGCTGGTCCCCGTGGTCGACGCACGACTGGAACGTCTTCCGGGTGCGCCTCGGCGCACAGGCCCAGCGCTGGCAGGCGCAGGGCATCGGCTACTACGCGTCGAGCCAGATCCCCTGGGAGACCGGATCCACCAACCCCGGCACCTGTTCACTCCCCGCTTGGGACCGGGCGTCCACCTACACCGGCGGAGCGACCGTCTCCCACAACGGGCACAAGTGGGCGGCCCAATGGTGGACGCGAGGCGAGGAACCCGGAACCACCGGCCAATGGGGCGTCTGGCGCGACAGCGGCACCTGCTGAGATCTCACGTACGCTCGCTCGGCCCCTTCCCCGGGCCGAGCGGGCTACGGTGGGTCCATGGCAGCTGATCTCGAACTCGTCCGCACCCTTTCCTTACGTGAAAACGGACTCGCGACCGTTGCGACGGTTCGCGCGGACGGCACCGTGCACTCGTCGGTGGTGAACGCCGGGGTGATCGAAGACCCGGTCACGAAGGCACCGGGAATCGGTTTCGTCGCGGTGGGCGGAGCGAAGAAGCTGGACCTGTTCCGCCGGGCGGGCCACGCGACGATCACCTTCCGCCGGGGCTGGGAATGGGCGGCGGTCCAGGGCGGCGTCCGCCTCATCGGCCCGGACGACCCGGACCCGGACTTCGACCCCGCCGGACTCCCCAAGCTGCTGCGTGACGTGTTCGCCGCGGCGACCGGGACCCATGACGACTGGGACGAGTACGACCGTGTGATGGCCGCCGAACGCCGCGTCGCCGTCTTTATCTCCGCGAACCGTGTCAGCGGGAATCGCTGACACGGAAAGGCCGCCCGGTAACGCTTCGGGCGGCCTTTTCGCGAGTACTGCCTACTTCTTCTTGCCGCTGTCCTCAGTGGACAGTGCGGCGACGAAGGCCTCCTGCGGGACCTCGACCCGGCCGACGGTCTTCATTCGCTTCTTGCCTTCCTTCTGCTTTTCCAGCAGCTTGCGCTTACGCGAGATGTCACCGCCGTAGCACTTCGCGAGCACGTCCTTGCGGATCGCGCGAATGGTCTCGCGGGCGATGATGCGGGCCCCGATGGCGGCCTGGATCGGCACCTCGAAGTTCTGCCGCGGGATCAGCTCACGAAGCCGGTTCACCATGCGGTTGCCGTAGTTGTAGGCATCGTCTTTGTGCACGATCGCGGAGAACGCGTCGACGCCCTCGCCCTGAAGCAGGATGTCCACCTTGACCAGGTCCGCCGCCTGCGAGCCCGCCTCTTCGTAGTCCAGCGACGCGTAGCCACGCGTACGCGACTTCAGCGTGTCGAAGAAGTCGAAGATGATCTCACCCAGCGGCAGGTTGTACCGCAGTTCGACCCGGTCCTCGGACAGGTAGTCCATGCCGAGCAGGGAACCGCGCTTGTTCTGGCACAGTTCCATGATCGTGCCGATGAACTCGGACGGCGCCAGGATGCTCACCTTGCTGACCGGCTCGAGCACCTTGTCGATCTTGTTCCCGGTCGGCCAGTCCGACGGGTTGGTCACGTGGATTTCCTTGCCGTCGTCGAGCACGACGTCGTAGACCACGTTCGGAGCGGTGGAGATCAGGTCGAGGCCGAACTCGCGCTCCAGCCGGTCTCGTGTGATCTCCAGGTGCAGCAGGCCGAGGAAACCGCAGCGGAACCCGAAGCCGAGCGCGACGGACGTCTCCGGCTCGTAGTCCAGCGCGGCGTCGTTGAGCTGGAGCTTGTCCAGCGCCTCACGCAGTTCGGGGTAGTCCGAACCGTCCACCGGATACAGGCCGGAGTAGACCATCGGCTTCGGCTCGCGGTAGCCCGCGAGGGCCTCCTTCGCGCCGTTGCGCTCGGAGGTCACGGTGTCACCGACCTTGGACTGGCGGACGTCCTTCACCCCGGTGATCAGGTAGCCGACCTCGCCGACCCCGAGCCCCTTGCTGACCTTGGGCTCGGGCGAGATGATCCCGACCTCGAGGAGTTCGTGGGTGGCGCCGGTGGACATCATCTTGATGCGCTCGCGTGGGGTGATCTTGCCGTCGACGACCCTGATGTAGGTCACGACGCCCCGGTAGGTGTCGTACACCGAGTCGAAGATCATCGCCCGTGCCGGAGCGTCCGCGTCGCCTTGCGGGGCGGGCACCTGCTTCACGACCGCGTCGAGGAGTTCCCCGACCCCGACGCCGGTCTTCGCGGACACCCGCAGCACGTCCGACGGCTCACAGCCGATGATGTGCGCGATCTCGGCGGCGTACTTGTCCGGGTCGGCGGACGGCAGGTCGATCTTGTTGAGCACCGGGATGATCTGGAGGTTGTTCTCCAGCGCGAGGTACAGGTTCGCGAGTGTCTGCGCCTCGATCCCCTGTGCGGCGTCGACCAGCAGGACCGCCCCTTCACACGCTTCGAGCGCGCGGGAGACCTCGTAGGTGAAGTCGACGTGGCCGGGGGTGTCGATCATGTGCAGGACGTGGTCCTGGCCGTCGACCTTCCAGGGCAGACGCACGTTCTGCGCCTTGATGGTGATCCCGCGTTCCCGCTCGATGTCCATCCGGTCGAGATACTGAGCTCGCATGGCCCGTTCCTCGACCACGCCGGTGAGCTGCAGCATGCGGTCGGCCAGGGTCGACTTGCCGTGGTCGATGTGCGCGATGATGCAGAAGTTCCGGATGAGCTCCGGGGGCGTGAAGGTCGTGTCGGCGAAAGTCGTCAACGGGTTTCCTCGCGAAGGTCGGGGTGTGCCACCTCTATGGTCCCATGCCGCTCCGGGTGCGAGTGGGGGTCATCCCCGATGCGGCCTCTGTCTCGCTGTGGTGCCCTCGAAGTATGAGTAATTCACTGACCCAAATGCTCGAGAAGACGTTCGGCCATCCCAGGGGACTGCTCGGCCGGTTCGGTGGCCTGGCGATGGCGCACGGCAACGCTGCCACCGAACTTCGCGTCGTCGAACTGGCGTCGATCGAGTCCGGCGAAACCGCACTGGTCGTGGGCCCCGGCCCGGGTGTCGGCCTGGAAGCCGCGGCCGGACACGCGGGCCGCGTGATCGGCGTCGACCCGTCCCCCGAGATGCTCGCCCGCTCCCGCCGCCGGTGTGGCGACAAGGTCGAGCTGCGGCGTGGCACCGCGGACGCCACGGGCGAGCCGGACGAAGGCGTCGACGTCGTCCTGACCGTCAACAACGTGCAACTGTGGGAGGACCGGGCGGCCGGGTTCGCCGAGCTGTTCCGCGTACTGCGGCCGGGCGGCAGGCTGCTGCTGTCCGCGCACGAGAAGTGGCTTCCGGTGTCCCGGCACGAACTGGCCGACGAAGCGGCCGCCGCCGGCTTCACCGACTTGCAGACCTGGACCTGGGAGCCGCCGGGCTTCGGCGCCGCCCTCGCCGCTCAGCTGCGCGCGGTCAAACCCGCTGCCTAGCGCGGGTCGGTACGCAACGGATGCTCACGCGGCACCTCGACCAGCACGATCCTGGCGCCGTCCGGATCCGCGATCCACGCTTCGTCCAGGCCCCAGGGTTCACGCCGCGCTCCGCGAACCGGTTCCAACCCCTTCGCCGCGAGTTCCTCGAGCGCCGCGGGCAGGTCCCGGACCTGGAGCCACAAGGCGACGTCGGGGGTCGGGCCGCTCTCCCCGGTACCGACGATCTCGATCGACCCGTTCCCGGCGAAGAACACCGTCCCGCCGGGGAACTCCTTGTCGATCGCCAGGCCCAGGGTGTCCCGATAGAACGCCGTCGACACGTCGAGGTCCTTCGGGTGGATCAGCACCCTGCTGCTCAGCACGTCCATGGCTCAATCCCTACCGGATGGGTTCAGGCCATCGCAATCGCGGTGATGCCGGCCAGCACCACCGCCGACCCGACCAGTCTGCGGACGGCGTTCGACTCCCCCAGGACCAGCCAGGCGGCCAGGCCACCCAAGACGATGCTCAGCTCCCGAGCGGGTGCGACGAGGCTCACCGGGGCGATCTGGAGTGCATAGAGGACCAGCAGGTAGGCGACAGGCGAGAGCAAACCGACGATGAGGACTTCGCGCTTGTGCTCACGCCAGAGCCACGAGACCTCTTCGCGGTCCTTCAGCGCGTACGGCGCCATGAGCAGGATCTGCACGATCGCGCTCGTTCCCAGGTAGACGATCGGCGGGACGCCGAGACCGGTGACCGAATGCGCGTCCCACAGCGTGTAGGCGGCGATCGTGAGCCCGGTCAGCAGCCCGTACGCCACACCCTTGCGGCGAGCGACGCGATCCGCTGCGTCGGCGTGGGCAGGTGCTCGCCCGGTACCGATGACCAGCACCCCGGCGATCACGAGGAACGCGCCCGCCAGACTGAGGGGCCCCGGCCGCTCACCGAGCAGCACGACGGCGGCGAGCACCGAGATCAGTGGCCCGGTACCGCGGGCGAGGGGATACACGACGGACAGATCGCCGACGGCGTAACCCCGCTGGAGGACGACTCCGTAAATGACATGCAACATCGCGGTGACCGTGGCGGCAAGCAGCCACGTCCACTGTGGACGTTGCGGCTCCACGGCCAGCGAGACCGCCATGACAGGGAAGAGGAGGACCGCGGAGAGGCAGGAATACGCCCAGACGAACCGGGCTCCGCCTCGGCGGAGCCGCTTGGCTGCCAGGTTCCAGCCCGCGTGGATGACGGCGGCGATGATGACGAGGGACAATGCGGTGGCGTTCACTACGGACCTTTCACGTTTTCCGCGCACACGGAAAACACCGGTCCTCCAGGCTTTTGTCCCGTCAGATGAACGGTGGCGCTTCCAGCCCCGCCGATGGTGCCGCTCGGACCTGTCCCGCTTGCCCTGATTGTGTGTTTCGCTGAACGGGCAGGCGACGGAACCCTAGGCACTACGATCATCACCGTACCGCAGGCACCCGTCCGGAGGCGGCCGCGATCGGCCCCAGGACGACTGTTAAGCTTGCCCCTTCACCGCTGTGTGGCATTCCGTCATGGAGGAAACCCGCGCCGCTTTCACGAGCGCGCAGGGCCGGTCACAGCGCCGCGGTGAAACCACCGAGAGATTAAGAGGAGCGCCCCCGTGGCCAACATCAAGTCGCAGATCAAGCGCATCACCACCAACGAGAAGGCGCGTCAGCGCAACCAGGCGATCCGGTCCTCGGTGAAGACCGCGATCCGCAAGTTCCGCGAGGCCGCCGACTCCGGCGACAAGGCCAAGGCGCTGGAGCTGCAGAAGGACGCGGCCAAGAAGCTGGACAAGGCCGTGACCAAGGGCGTTCTCCACGCCAACCAGGCCGCCAACAAGAAGTCCGCGCTCGCGAAGCGCGCGAACTCTCTCTGATCTGCTTTCGAAGGGCCCCGGCGACGCGAGTCACCGGGGCCCTTCGCCATGTTCAGCGGCTTGTGCCGTGAGCAGCGACGACTTCAAGGACGGCGCGTTCCAGCGCGTACTCCGGGTCGGCCGCGACACCCTTGACCTCGGCGTTGAGCCGGGCCACGACCCGCATCGCGGTGGCGAGACCGTCCTGCCCCCAGCCGCGGGCCTGCCCCTGCGCCTTGCGCACCTTCCACGGCGGCATCCCCAGCTCGCCCGCCATCTGGTTCGGATTGCCGCGACCGGCGCCGGAAACCCGCGCGATCGTCCGGACAGCGTCGGCGAGAGCGTCCGCGACCAGCACGTACGGAACACCCAGCTGCATCGCCCAGCGCAATGACTCCAGGGCCGCCGCCATGTCCCCGGCCACGGCCTTCTCTGCGACGGCGAACCCGTTCACGTCCGCGCGGCCCCGGTGGTAGCGGCGGACCGCCTGCTCGTCGACCGTTCCCCCGGCGTCCGCGACGAGCTGTGTCGCGGCCGACGACAACTCGCGCAGATCCGAGCCGACGGCGTCGATCAGCGCGAGCACGGCGGCACCGTCGATCTTCCCGCCGACCCGGCGGACCTCGTTGCGGACAAAGGATTCCCGCTCGGCGGGCTTGGTCAGTTTCGGGCACTCGACGACCTCCGCCCCGGCCTTCTTCAAGGCCGCGGGAAGCGCCTTCGCGGCCTTGCTCCGGCCACCTCCGCTGTGCACGACGACGAGCACGATGCCGTCGGCGGGTGCCTTGACGTAGGCCATCACCCCGTCGGCGAGCTCCTGCGAGATGTCGTGCGCGGATTCGAGGACGATCACCCTGCCCTCGGCGAACAGCGAGGGGCTGACCATCTCCGCGAGTGCGGGGACTGTGAGGTCCGACACTCTGATCCGGCTGAGGTCCGCCGTCGGATCGGCCGCTTTGGCCGCGTCCGAAGCGCCGCGGATCGCGCGTTCGATCAGCAGCTCTTCCTCACCGAGAACCAGGACCAGCGGCGATGGGGCGGAACCTTGCGTCGTCACGGTGACGATCCTGCCACTCCTCCACTCGTGTGCTTTGTCCGGTGATGTGTTGTGGGCACGGTGGCCCCACGCGAGCCCCATGTCGTACGGTGTTGGCGAGGCGACGCGATGACACGCGTGCCGACAATCGAATACCGCTCATCCAGAGGGGCAGAGGGAACGGCCCGATGAAGCCCCGGCAACCGGCGTCAGCCTGTCATCCCGCGATCGCGGGGTAGCTGACGAACACGGTGCCAATTCCGGCCCGCCATGGCGGGGCAGATGAGGAAAGGACCTCGCGATGACCGCAACCCTCGGTACGACCTCCACCACCAAGACCCCGGATCTCGGACCGGCCGTCGAACTGGTGTCGAAGGAAGAGGGACACCGGCAGCCGCTCGCCCCCGAATTCGTTTCCGCCGAGGACTTCTCGCCGCTCGAGGTCGCCTACGACTTCGGCCGCGTGCGCCGCGAGGACATCGAAGCCGGGCCGAAGAACATCTGGCGCTACAAGAAACTCCTTCCCGTTCCCTCGAACGTCGAAGAAATCCCCAACACCGAACCCGGCTCCACCCGGCTCGTCCAGGCCGACAGGCTCGCGAAAGCGTTGGGCGTCAAGAAGCTCTGGGTCAAGGACGACACCGGCAACCCGACCCACTCGTTCAAGGACCGCGTGGTCGCCGTCGCACTGGCCGCCGCGCGCGAGTTCGGGTTCGAGGTGCTCGCCTGTCCGTCGACCGGCAACCTGGCCAACGCGGTCGCCGCCGCGGCCGCCCGCGCCGGCTGGCGGTCGGTCGTGCTGATCCCGAAGAGCCTCGAGCGCGCCAAGATCCTCACCACCGCCGTGTACGACGGGGACCTGATCGCGGTCGACGGCAACTACGACGACGTGAACCGGGTCGCCACCCAGCTCGCCGCCGAGCAGGAGAGCTGGGCGTTCGTCAACGTGAACGTCCGGCCCTACTACTCGGAGGGCTCCAAGACGCTGGCCTTCGAGGTCGCCGAGCAGCTCGGCTGGCGGCTTCCCTCGCAGATCGTGGCGCCAATCGCCTCCGGTTCCCAGCTCACCAAGGTGGACAAGGGTTTCCGCGAGTTCGGACAGCTCGGCCTCGTCGACGAAACGCCGTACAAGGTGTTCGGTGCGCAGGCCACCGGCTGCTCCCCTGTCTCGGCGGCGTTCCGCGCGGGCCACGACGTCGTCCAGCCGGTCAAGCCGGACACGATCGCCAAGTCGCTGGCGATCGGCAACCCGGCCGACGGCCCGTATGCCCTCGACGTGGTCAACCGCACCGGTGGCGCGATCGAAGACGTCACCGACGAAGAGGTCGTCGAAGGTATCCGGCTGCTCGCCCGTACCGAAGGCATCTTCACCGAGACCGCCGGTGGGGTCACCGTGGCGACGGCCAAGAAGCTCATCGAGACTGGCAAGCTCAACCCGGACGAGGAGATCGTCCTGCTGATCACCGGTGACGGCCTCAAAACGCTCGACGCCATCGAGGACAAGGTCGGCCCGAAGGCGACCGTCGGCGCCTCGGCCGACGCGGTCCGCGAGGCACTCGGCATCTGAGTTCCCGCCGGCCCGCCTCAAGAACGAGGCGGGCCGCGGGGCTCACCCCGGCGCACCAGGGCGAGGCCTCGCGCGTCGGTGACGACCGCGGTGTCGCCGTCCGTGTCGGTTCTGGCGATCGAAGCGCCGACAGCCGTCAGATTGTCCAAAGTGGACTTGTTCGGGTGACCATAGTTGTTTCCGGCACCGACACTCACCAACGCGGCGCGTGGTGCGACGGTGTTGAGGAAATCCGGTGCCGTGTAACGACTTCCGTGATGCGGGACCTTCAGGACCTCGGCACGCAGATCGGCACCCTCGGCCATCAGGTCCGCCTGCGCGGCGAGTTCGACGTCGCCGGTCAGCAGCATCCGGCCCGCGGGCGTCCCGGCCCGCAGGACGACGGAACCGTTGTTGATCACCGTGCCGTCCTGTTCGAGGACCGATCGCCGAGTGACATAACGCGGCCCCAGTACCTCCAACGACAGTCCCGGCCAGTCCAGCCGTTGCCCGATCCCCAACTCCAGCAAGGGAATCCCGCGGCGCGCGGTCTCGTCGGCGACCTGCTGCCACGCCCACGCAGGAGCCCGGCCCGGGCCCACGGCGACCGCGCCGACCGACCGGCCCTCGAAGACGGATTCGAGACCGCCGATGTGGTCGGCGTGCAGATGGCTCAGCACGATCAGCGGAACACGGTCCACCCCGAGCCTGCTCAGGCATTCGTCGACCGGTCCCGGTTCCGGCCCGGTGTCGACCAGGACCGCCCTCCCCGGCTCGGTCGTGGCGAGGACGGCGGCGTCGCCCTGTCCGACGTCGCAGGCGACGGCACTCCACGAAGCCGGTGGCCACGCCGGGGCCAGCACCCGCACCGGCACGAAGACGAGGAGTCCGCCCGCCAAGGCGACCGCCAGCAGGATCCTGGCGTGGCGCAGCCGGATGGCGACGAGCAGCACGACGAGCAGACCAGCCGCCAAAAGCCCGCCCCACCAGCCATCTGGCCAGTCCACCACCGCTCCCGGCGCGCGGGCACCGTGGCGGGCCACGGTGATGAGCCAGCTCGCCTCGGGCTCGGTCAGGCGGACCAACAACCTGCCCGCCGACGGCCACCACGGTCCGACGGCGGTGGCGAGCACGCCGAACACGGTGGCCGGGGCGACCACCGGGGCGGCGAGCACATTGGTCACCACCGAGACGAGACTGACCGATCCCGCCATGCCCGCGATGACCGGTGCCGTCATCACGAACGCGGCCAGCGGGACGGCCAGTCCCTCGGCGTAGCCGGACGGCACACCGCGGCCGACCAGCCACTCGGCCCACCGCGGGGCCAGCAGGACCAGGCCTGCCGTGGCCAGCACCGAAAGGGCGAAGCCGAAGTCGGCGGCCATCGCGGGATCGGCCACGACGAGCCCCGCCACCGCGAACGCCATCGCGGGCAGTGCCGAACCCCGGCGCCCCAGGGCGAGCGCCAGCAACCCGACCGCCCCCATCACCCCGGCGCGGAGCACGCTGGGCGCGGGCCCGGCGAGGACCACGAACCCGGCGAGCCCCGCGGCGGCCGCGGCGGCGGACGTCCGCGGCCCGACCCGGAGCACTCTCAACAGGAGAAGGATCGAGCCGCAGACGATCGCCACGTTCCCACCACTCACGGCCATCAGATGGGACATGCCGGAGTCCGTGAACTCGCGTTCGACCCTCGGGGACAGCGTGCTCGTGTCCCCCACGACCAGTCCGGGCACGAGACCGGCCTGCTCCTCCGGGAGGACGGCGCACAGCCCCCGGAGCCCGGTGCGCAGCGATTCCGCGGCTCGCTGCCACCAGGGCGCCGGTCCGAGGGCTGACGGCGGGCCCCGCGCCGAGAGGACCGCGACCGTCAGCTCGGCCCCTTTGGCCGGCGCGAGCCGGCCGGAGGCGGTGACCTGCTGCCCGGGCAGCAGGTCAGTCCACCCCTCGGCGGGAGCGAGCAGGAGGATCCGGCCGGCCGAATCCACCGCCCGCTCATCGGCCACCACGGCGTCCACCGTCGCGGCGATGACCACCAGGCGGGTGCCTGCCTGGCGATCGGCGTATCCGGCGCCGCGGACCGGACGTGGCCGCTCGGTGACCGCCACCCTCATGGTGGCCTCGCTCCCCCGTGCGGCGGCAGCACGGAGGTCGTCGTGTTCGGCGGCCCGGATCCGCAGCGCCACCGGGCCGGCCGTGAGCACGCCGAGGACCGCCAGCGCACCCAGGCCCGCCACCCACCGGGACGCCTTCCGGTGGGCGCGGACGCCGGCGGCGATCGCGAGCACCACGGCGGCCGCACCGCAGAGCATCGTGATCCACCAGCCGCCGAGCAGCCCGGAAAGGCTGCCGAGCCAGGCCATCGCCGCGGCCGGTACAAGCCGCAGGTCCTGACCTCGCCACGACGTGGTGTCCACTTCGGACGGATCGGCGGACGGGTTCATCCGACGGACACCAATTCCCGGACTTTCTTGAATTTAGATTCGCCGATCCCTTCTACGTCACGGAGTTGCTCGACCGTGGTGAACCCGCCGTGCCCGGACCGCCAGTCGACGATGCGTTTGGCCATCACTTCGCCGACCCCGGGCAAGGTGTCGAGTTGTTCGGCCGTGGCCGTGTTCAGGTCGAGCTTCCCGGGTGGCGTTCCCGTCCCGGCCGCGGCCGGAGCGGGAACGCCGACGGCCACCTGCTCGCCGTCGGTGAGCCGCCTTGCCAGGTTCAGCCCGGTCAGATCCGTTCCGGGCTGTGCCCCACCGGCCGCCGTGAGGGCATCGGCGACCCGTGCGCCCGAAGGGATCGTGACCAGGCCGGGGTTGACCACCCGGCCGACGACGCTGACCACCAGAGGCGCCTTGGCCGCCGCGGCGGGGACGTCTCCGGCGGCCTTGGCCGACGGCAGGGGCGGAAGGGGCTCCGCCCCTGGCCGGTGTCCGAACAAAGTGATCGCGCCTGTCACGATCACGGCCACCGCGATCACCACGGCCAGCACGGCGAACCACCGCCGTTTCACCGGTATCCCGTCCGCTGTGAACCGGGCGGGCACCCAGCGGCGCACGAGCCTGCCCGCGGGCGGGCCCTGGGTGGGTGACGACAGCTGCGAGGTCAGCCACGCCAGCCTGGCGTTGACGGAGGAGCCCGGTGAGCGGGCGGTTTGGTCGAACACGTGAACGACGCTACGGAGCGGGGGCGGCGGGCGGCAGTGATGAATCCCGGGGCTGTGGACAAGTGGGGTGTTGTGGACAACTCGGCCCCGACCGGAGTCGCGTCACCGGATTCTGTCGGTGCCGTGTGGAACGCTCGTGGGTTTCCCTCAACCCGCTCGCTGGATCACGACACCGAGTACACCGGGGCCGGTGTGGGCCCCGATGACGGCACCGATCTCCGACACCACACAGCCCTCCGGGCAGCTGATGGACTCCTCCAGCCGGTTGGCCAGTTCGACGGCACGCTCCGGTGAAGCGAGGTGGTGGACGGCGATGTCGGCGAGTCCTCCATCGGCTGCCTTCACGGCGAGTTCGACCAGCCGCGCCACCGCGCGGTTCATAGTCCGCACCTTCTCCAGCGGCTGGATCCTGCCTTCGGACATGTGGAGCACCGGTTTCACCGCGAGCGCCGTGCCGAGCAGGGCTGCCGCCGGGCCGATCCGACCGCCACGGCGCAGGTATTCGAGGGTTTCGACGGCGAACAAGGTCTCCGAACGGCTCACCGCGTCGACCGCCGCCGCCTCCACCTCGGCCGGACCGGCCCCGTCCGCGGCGGCACTCGCCGCACGCAAGGCGGCGAAACCGAGTCCCATCGCGGTGCTGCGCGAATCGACCACGCGCACCTTGTCCGGCCCGACCTCCTGGGCCGCGAGCACCGCCGCCTCCCAGGTCCCGGACAGCTCACGGGACAGATGGACCGACACGACGGCGTCCGCGCCGTCGGCCAGCGCCGCCCGGAACTCCTTGACGAATTCGGCGGGCGTCGGCCGGGACGTCGTCACCATGCGGCGTTTGCCGAGCGCTTCGGCCAAGGCCGCGGGACCCATTTCGACGCCGTCGAGGAAAACGACGCCGTCCACGAGGACGTGCAGCGGGACCACCCGGATCCCGTTCCGTTCGGCGAAGCCTTCCGGCAGGTGGGCGGTGGAATCCGTGACTACGGCGACCGACACGGCAGCCAGCCTACGTTGCCGCCGGGCGCAGCACCGGAGCCATCAGGCGGGCCATTTCCGCGCCGACGGCGGCATGTCCTTCCCAGCCCCAGTGCATCCCGTCCGGATTGCCCCGGCCACTCAGCACGTGGTCGCCGACGACGGCTTCCAGATCCAGCAGCGGGACATCCGCGCGCCGCCCCCAAGCGGCCATGGCCGCGGCGGCACCAGAGCGGGCGGTGTGGACGCGGCCGTAAGAGTCGGACCGGTGCACGGACGGCAGCATGCCGAAGATCTGCAGCTCCGGCCGCAACACCCGCAGGGCTCCCACCGCCTCGTCGAGATAGCGGACGGTCAGCTTGGCCGGAAGGACCGCCGGACGTCCCCGGAAGGCGACGGCGAGCCTGGGCTGGGCGGCCAGATACGTCTTGCGCACCACCCGCCGCAGCTGGTCGGGTCGCAGGTAGCGCAGCCCGGTCCGCAGATAGGTGGGCAACGGCGAAGGCAGTGTGTCCATGCTTCCGATGGCCAGCACCACGGCGTCGACGTGGTGGAGGTCGGCCCAGACACGCGGATCGCCGGTCAGGGACCACCAGGCGTCGCGGGCGGTCCAGCCGAACCCGGCGACGAGGTCCGCGTCGCCACCGAGCGCTTCGGCTGCGATGTTGGGCCACAGGCGCGCGTCGTCGGCGGCGAGCGGGCCGTCCGGGCCGTGGAAGCTGAGGGAATCGCCGAACACCAGCAGGCGCGGGGCCATGGATCAGCCGGTGATTCCCGCGTTGTAGGCGGCCAGGCGCCAGGCGCCGTCACGCCGGGTCAGCTCGACCCAGTGGCAGTTCGCGATCCCGCCGAGCGACGGCCAGGACGAGACCGGCAGGCCGAGCAGTTTCGCGGTCAGCGCGATGATCAGGCCGCCGTGCGTGGCCAGCAGCACGGCGTCACCGGCGTCGGCGTTGGGCTGATCCAGGTCGGCGACGACTTCCAGCGCGCGTTCGGCGACGTCCACCCGCGACTCGCCGCCGGGCGGCGCCCAGGTCGCGTCGACCCGCCAGCGGGCGCGTTCGCCCGGGTAGGCCTCGTCGACCTGCTGGCCGGTGAAGCCCTGCCATTCACCCAGATGGGTTTCCCGAAGACGCTTGTCGATCCGCAGCGGGACACTGATGGCCTCCGTGAGCACGGTGGCCGTGTCGGTCGCGCGGCGCAGATCCGAGGCGATCACCAGATCCGGTGAGAACCTGGCGAGCGCGGGCACGGCGAACCGGGCCTGGTTCCAGCCGACCGGTGTCAGCGCGGAGTCCAGATGCCCCTGCATCCGGCCCGCCGCGTTGTAGTCGGTCTCACCGTGGCGCCAGAACACCAGCCGCCGCGGACTCACGAGGCACCTTGCGCGTCGGCGGGGTCCTCCTCGGCGGGTGTCTCCAAACCGGCGACCTCGATCCGCGGGCAGTCCTTCCAGAGCCGCTCGAGACCGTAGAAGGAGCGTTCCTCCTGGTGCTGGACGTGGATGACGACGTCGACGTAGTCCAGCAGTACCCAGCGGCCCTCGCGGGCGCCTTCACGGCGAACGGGCTTGTGCCCGCCGAGCCGCAGCTGCTCCTCGACGTTGTCGACGATCGCGCCGACCTGGCGCTCGTTGGGCGCGGACGCGATCACGAAGGCGTCGGTGATCACCAGCTGGTCGGACACGTCCAGCACGACCACGTCGCTCGCCTTCTTGTCCGCCGCCGCATGCGCGGCCGCTACGGCCAGCTCTCGTGCCTCGGACGTGGCTGTCACAGTTCTCCTCAAAAGATGGCTTTACTCGCAGGTGCGCCCGACGAGAGTACCCGGTCAGCCACGGCGGTCTTTGCGATAGAGGTCCTTTTTGGCGATGTAGCGCACCACACCGTCGGGGACGAGGTACCAGACGGGTTCCCCGCCTTCGACCCGCTCGCGGCAGGCGGTGGACGAGATCGCCATCGCGGTCACCTCGACCAGGCTCACCTTCCCACTCGGCAGATGCTGCGAATTGAGCCGGTAGCCCGGCCTGGTGACACCGATGAAATGCGCCAGGTCGAACAGCTCGTCGGCGTTGCGCCAGGTGAGGATCTGTTCGAGCGCGTCGGCGCCGGTGATGAAGAACAGCTGGTCGTCCGGATACTCCGCACGCAGGTCGCGCAGGGTGTCGACGGTGTAGGTCTGCCCGACGCGGTCGATGTCGACGCGGCTGACCGAGAAGACGGGGTTGGACGCGGTCGCGATCACCGTCATCAGGTAGCGGTCCTCGGCCCGGGTGACCACCCGGTCGGACTTCTGCCACGGCTGCCCGGTGGGCACGAAGATGACCTCGTCGAGCGCGAACCGGGACTGGACCTCACTGGCCGCGACGAGGTGTCCGTGGTGCACGGGGTCGAAGGTGCCACCCATGACCCCGATCCTGCGTGGTGACATGGGTCGTGAGCCTATACACCGGTGGAGCGGTCCCGCTCGGGTCGCCGGACCCACCGACAGTGGGTGATCTGGGTCACATTACCCTCGGTTCCATGGATGAACGGTCCGTTCACGACACGCCGCCCGCGACTTCGTCGGTGGCATGGGGTAGAGGTGGGGACGTGGACACCTCAACTCTCCGGGACCGCGCCGAGACCCTCCTCCGGGCGCTGGCGGGCGATGGCGCCCGGCTGCGCGAAGACCAGTGGACGGCCATCGAGGCGCTGGTCGCGCACCGCCGTCGCGCGCTCGTCGTTCAGCGCACCGGCTGGGGGAAGTCGGCGGTGTACTTCCTTGCGACCGCGTTGCTGCGAGAGCGCGGCGAAGGCCCGACCGTGATCATCTCGCCGCTGCTGGCGCTGATGCGCAACCAGATCTCCGCGGCCGCGAGGGCGGGTATCCACGCGGTGACGATGAACTCCGCGAACCCACAGGAGTGGGATCAGGTCCAGGCCGCGATCGCGGCGGGCGAGGTCGACGTCCTGCTGGTCAGCCCGGAGCGGCTGAACAACCCGGACTTCCGCGACACCGTCCTGCCGAAGCTGACCGCGAGCGCCGGACTGCTGGTGGTCGACGAGGCGCATTGCATCTCGGACTGGGGCCACGACTTCCGGCCGGACTACCGGCGGCTGCGAACGCTGCTGAAGGACCTGCCCGACGGCGTCCCGGTCCTCGCCACCACCGCGACCGCGAACGACCGGGTGGCGACCGACGTCGCCGAACAACTCGGCATCGGCAACGGGGGCGGCACCCTCGTCCTGCGCGGCACTTTGGACCGCGAAAGCCTCCATCTGTCGGTGGCCAAGCTGCCGACGTCGCAGGCCCGGCTCGCCTGGCTGGCCGAACACCTGGAAGAACTGCCGGGCTCCGGGATCATCTACACGCTCACCGTCGCGGCCGCGCACGACGTGGCCGGTCTGCTGACCGAGCGCGGCTATCCGGTCGCCGCGTACACCGGGAAGACCGACCCGGCGGACCGGCAAGCGGCCGAAGACGATCTGCTGAACAACAACGTCAAGGCGCTGGTGGCCACCTCGGCACTGGGCATGGGATTCGACAAGCCGGACCTGGGGTTCGTCGTCCACCTCGGCGCCCCGTCCTCGCCGATCGCGTACTACCAGCAGGTCGGCCGTGCCGGGCGTGGCGTCGATCGCGCCGAAGTGATCCTGTTGCCGGGCCACGAGGACAAGGACATCTGGGCGTACTTCGGTTCGCTGGCGTTCCCGGACGAACTGCGGGTGACCCAGGTGCTCAACGCGCTGGCGTACGCGGACCGTCCACTGTCGACACCCGCGCTCGAACCGTTCGTCGAGCTGTCCCGGTCCCGGTTGGAGATGGTCCTCAAGGTGCTGGACGTCGACGGCGCCGTCCGCCGGGTGAAGGGCGGCTGGGAAGGCACCGGCGAAGAGTGGCAGTACGACAAGGAACGCTACGCGCGCGTGAGCGCGGCGCGGACCAACGAACAGAACGCCATGCTCGCGTACCTCGAAACCACCGGCTGCCGGATGGAGTACCTGCGAAAGCAGCTGGACGACCCCGAAGCGACGCCTTGCGGCCGATGCGACAACTGCACCGGAAAGTATTGGGACACCACGATTTCCGATGACGTCGTCGACGCCACCCGGCAACGCCTGCGCCGGCCGGGGGTCGAGGTCGCGCCCCGGAAGATGTGGCCGACCGGGATGGCGGGGCTGGACGTCCCGCTCTCCGGGCGCCTGCCGGCGGGCGAGCAGGCCGAAACCGGTCAGGTCGTCGGCCGGGTGACCGACGTCGGCTGGGGCACACGACTGCGCGAACTCGTCGGGCCGTCGGCGGCGGACGCCAAGCTTCCCGATCCTGTCTTCCAAGCCTGTATCGAGGTACTCAAGGGCTGGCAATGGGCGGAGCGCCCGGTCGCGGTGGTGGAGGTACCGTCCGCCACCCGGCCTCAGCTGGTCCACAGTCTGGCGATGAAACTGGCCTCGATCGGACGGCTGGAATATCTGGGCGCCATCGCCTCAGCCGGGCCGCCTCCTCGTCAGGCGAACAGCGCCCAACGGCTGGCCGATCTGTGGAAGAGGCTCAGCCTTCCCGACGACCTCGCCGCCAGGGTCGCCGCGGCCGAGGGCCCGATCCTGCTGGTCGACGACCTGATCGACACCGGGTGGACGACGACGCTGTCCGCACGCCTGCTCCGCCAGGCCGGAGCCCGCGCCGTTCTGCCGTTCGCTCTCGCCAGCACCTCGTGACTCAGGAGCCGTAAGCCGAAGGAGTGAGACGAGCGCAACGAGAATCTCGGCTTCAAGGTGATCGCCCCGACCTGGCCCGGTCTCGAAGCCGACGCGGAGGCGCTGCGGCGTGACCCGGCCCGGGGTCGCCGCCGCCGAGGTGACGATCGACTCCGAGCCGATGAAGGGCGTACTCCGGCTCCCCGCATAGGTCGTCGAACCCACCCCGGTCACCTCGGACTGATCCCGGCATTCGACAGATTCTTTCCCGCGCGGGGACTTTCTGGCAAGGTTCCGCCCACGTGCGAGTACGGAGGTGCCGATGGCGGACTCAACGACGGAGCGGCTGGGGCATCGGCTCCCGGTGAAGAAACTGTTCGCCGCCAGTGTCGGGAACGCGCTGGAGTGGTTCGACTGGACCATCTACGCGACCTTCAGCATCTACTTCGCCAGCGAGTTCTTCCCGAAGGGCAACGAAGCCCTGGCGTTGATCAACACCTTCGCCACGTACGCGCTCGCGTTCTTCTTCCGGCCGCTCGGCGGGATGTTGCTCGGCCGCTTCGCCGACGTCAGGGGCCGGAAGCCGGCGATGATCCTGACCATCGTGCTGATGGCGGGCGGTTCGATGGCCATCGGTCTCCTGCCGACGTTCGACCAGGTCGGCTGGCTGGCCCCGATCCTGTTGCTGCTGGCGAGGGTGGCACAGGGGCTGTCGCTCGGCGGCGAGATCTCGAACGCCTCGGCGTACTTGGGTGAGATCGCGCCGCCCACCCGCCGCGGTCGGTACTCCGCGTTCTTCTACATCTCGACCGGTTCCGCCGTCCTGATCGCCTCGATCCTCGGTTTCGTGCTCGCGCGGACGATGTCCAAAGCTGATCTGACCGCGTACGGCTGGCGGATCCCGTTCCTGCTCGGCGGTGTCCTCGGCATCATCGGCCTGTGGCTCCGGCGCAGTCTCGCCGAAACCGAGATCTTCGAGGAGAGGAAGTCGACCGCGCGCCGGGTCGAGCGACCGCTGCGCACCACTCTGCGCGAGCACCCGCGCGCCGTCGTGCAGCTCGTGGGCTTCTCGATGCTGTCGACCCTTTGCTACTA
Source organism: Amycolatopsis sp. cmx-11-12 (assembly GCF_046269425.1). Taxonomy (NCBI): domain Bacteria; kingdom Bacillati; phylum Actinomycetota; class Actinomycetes; order Pseudonocardiales; family Pseudonocardiaceae; genus Amycolatopsis; species Amycolatopsis sp. cmx-11-12. Next base: position 35,453 of record NZ_JADNQM010000043.1, read on the forward strand.
CACGTTCTTCAGCGCGCTGACGTCCTTCGCGGTGAAAACCCGCAAGGCCGACGACGTCGACGTGTTCCTGGCGTTGTCGATCGCGACCGCGTTGTTCGTCGCGCTGCAGTACCCGATGGGCGCGCTGTCCGATCGCTTCGGCCGCAAACCACAGCTGCTCGTCTGGTCGGCGGCGACCGCGATCATCATCGTCCCGCTGTCCACTTTGGTCCGTCCGGGACTGCCGGGGCTGCTCGTCGTGTTCTGCGTCGGACTCTGCCTCTACACGGCGTTGACGTCGATCGCGCCCGCGATCATGAGCGAACTGTTCCCCACGGAACTGCGCGGTGTGGGCATCGGCGCTTGGTACAACCTGACCGTCGCGCTGTTCGGCGGCACCGCTCCCCTGGTGCTCACCGCGCTGTCCGACGCCGGCCTGTCGACGTTGTTCTTCTGGTACGTGGCCGGCGCCGCGGCGATCGCGTTCTTCGTCATCCGGACCCTCCCGGAGACCAAGGGCAGCGACCTGCGCTGAAAACTCCGTCGCTGACGGCGTACCGAGGTGGCTACCCTCGCGCTCCTACGACGAGCGCGAAGGAGGGACACCGTGTTGTTCGGCGATGTAAGCGAGGAATTGGCGCGACGCGTGGTGGCGGCCCTTCGCCACGTCATCGAAATCGAGCCGCCGTCCGCCGTGGTGCGGGTCTCGTCGCAGCGCGGTGTCGACTATCAGTGCGACCTCGCGATGAGTCTGGGCAAGCGGCTCGGGAAGGCTCCGAGGGAGATCGCCGCCGGCATCGCGGCACGGCTCGACGTCGCCGATCTCGCCGAGCCGCCGGCGGTCGCGGGACCGGGCTTCCTCAACTTCACCCTGCGTTCGTCCTGGCTGGAAGACCGGGCGACCGCGCTCAACGGTGACCTGCGGCTCGGCGCCACGGTGACGGCGCGACCGCGGCGGATCGCCATCGACTACAGCAGCCCGAACGTGGCGAAGGAAATGCATGTCGGGCATCTCCGGCCCACCGTCATCGGTGACGCGATCGCGCGGCTGCTGCGGTTCGCCGGGCACGACGTCATCCCGCACAACCACCTCGGCGACTGGGGTACCCCGTTCGGCATGCTGATCGAGCATCTGCTCGACGAGCGCCCGTCGGCTCCGCACACGATCGGGGATCTCAACGGCTTCTATCAGGCCGCCCGGTCGAAGTTCGAAACCGACGAGGACTTCGCGACCCGGTCACGGGCGCGTGTGGTGCTCCTTCAAAGCGGTGACCAAGCGACTTTGTCGTTGTGGCGGCAGCTGGTCGACGAGTCGACACGGCACTTCACCCAGGTCTACGAACTCCTCGGGATCGGCCTGTCGAGTGGGGACGTCTACGGCGAGAGCTTCTACAACCCGTTTCTCGCCGCGGTCGTGGACGATCTGACCGCCGCCGGACTGACCGCGATCAGCGACGGCGCCGTCTGTGTCTTCCCCGACGGCTTCCTCAACCGGGAAGGCGAGCCGCTGCCACTCATCGTGCGCAAGCGGGACGGCGGCTACGGCTACGCGGCCACCGATCTCGCGACCCTGCGCTACTGGACGGAACAGCGCGAGGTCACCGATCTGCTTTACGTCGTCGGCGCGCCCCAAGCGCAGCATTTCGCGATGGTGTTCGCCGTCTGCCGGGCAGCCGGTTGGCTCCGCGAGGAGCATCGGGCCGAGCACATCGGGTTCGGCTCGGTACTCGGCGAAGACGGCCACGCCATGAAGACCCGGGCGGGCGATTCGGTCCGCCTTTCCGACCTGCTCGCCGAGGCGGTTTCCCACGCCGCCGAAGTGATCGACGGCCGGGGCGATCTCTCCCCCGAGGTCGGGGAAGAGGTCGCCGAGGCGATCGGGATCGGCGCGATCAAGTACGCCGATCTTTCCGGCGATCGCGGACGTGACTACGTCTTCTCCTGGGAACGGATGCTCTCCAAGAACGGGAACACGTCGGTCTACCTGCAGTACGCCAACGCGCGGATCCGTTCCGTGCTGGCGAGGGCGGATCAGGATCTCGCCGGCGTGCGGGTCCTGCTCGGCCATCCCGCCGAACGGGCACTGGCGCTCGCGCTGATCCGCTTCCCCGAGGCGGTCGGCGCGGCGACCGCCGGACATCTCCCCCACAAGCTGTGCACGTACCTCTACGAAACCGCGGTCGTGTTCTCGCGGTTCTACGAACTGTGCCCGGTGCTGGACGCGGAGGGTCCCGGCGTCCGCGACTCACGACTGCTGCTGGCCGAACTCACTTCGAAAACACTGACGCTGGGCCTGTCCCTGCTCGGCATCTCCGCCCCTGACAGGCTATGAGTCGCCGTGGTCGCTGAAGACCTTGCGCTTCAACGGAGGGACGGCCTGGAAGAAGCGGAACATCCCCCGCGCCATCGTGCGGCCCGCCCGGTTCTCCGACACGAACTGGCGCGCGCTGCGCTCCGAGTCGCGGACCGCCGCGAAGCCGTAGTCCCGCATCCGCTGCTCGTAGTCGGCGATCGCGGGGCGCACCGCGCCGGTCTCCCTGGCGGCGACGAGGTTGCGGCACAACAGTCGCGCGTCCCGGAGCGCGGTGTTCGCACCGATGCCGCGGAACGGTGTCATGCTGTGGATCGCGTCGCCGAGGAGGGTGATGTTGCTCGTCGGCCACGGCTCGACGGGCTTCGACGTGAAGATCGGCAGCCTGGACACCGAGCCCGCGGGCGAACCGGCGACCAGTTCCTTGAACGCGGGATCCCAGCCGTCGATCAGGTCCAGTACGAGAGCACGGAGGGCTTCACCGTCCAATGAGGACACATCGTCGGGGTAGCGCCGGTTGGCCGCCGCGAACGCCCACATGATGTAGCTCGAGGTGTTGTCGAACAGGACAGGGTCGTAATCGGCGGTCTCGTCGTTGACCGACAAGGCGCCGTTCAGCTCGTGCGGCGCGCTGAACAGGCCAGCGCCGGTACGTGGCATCACCATGCTCGGGCCGTCGGTGAGCCTGACGGGCAAGCGTTTGCGCGCCTCTTCGGTCAGCGGATGCTTACCCGCGATCGCGATGATTCCGGTGTCCACTCGGGCGGCGTCAGGCAAGAACTGTTTGCGCACCCGGGAATTGGCCCCATCGGCGCCGATGACCAGGTCGGCTTCGACGGTGCTCCCGTCGGCGAACTCGCAGACGACCACCTCCCCCTCGCGGCGGTAGCCGACGAATTCCTTGCCGTGGTGCAGAACGCCGTCGAGTCCATCGGACAGCACCTGATGCAGGCTGATCCGGCTGACCGAATGGTGGTTCGACGCGGGATCCGGACTCCACGTCAGTTCGCTGTCGATCACCATCAGATCCTTCAATTGCTCCGTCACGAAGGTGAAGGCCCCGCTCGTCGTACCGGTAGTGGCCAGGAACCGTTCCCACAGCTCAGGTGGCAGACATTCGTGCAGCGCGGCCGAACCGTGCGGGTTGATGTGCACGCGATAGCCCTGCAGCCGCTCGGTCCGCGTGCGGCTGCGCTCGTGGACGGACACGTCGACACCCGCCTTGCGCAGCCCTTGCGCCAGGCAGAGTCCGCCCGTGCCGCCGCCGATGATCGCGATTCTCGTGGTCATGGATCTCCTCTCTCCGCCGTCCACTATCAACCAGACGGATAATAAAGTCAACCGAATGTTTGATAGAGTCAGCGGCTAAGGTGACCCCATGTCCGAAGCCGCCCCGCGCAGCCCTCGCCGCGCCCCCGCCGAACGCCAGCGCGATCCCGAGCGCACCAAGGCACAGCTGCTGGAGGCGGCGAAGGCCGAGTTCGGAGCGAAGGGCTACGCCGCGGCACGCGTCAGCGAGATCGCGGCGAGGGCGGGTGTGAACAAGCAGCTGATCTCGTACTACTTCGGCGGCAAGGAAGGGCTGTACAACGCGCTGACCGCGACGATGTACGACGACTACGTCGCGGCCTCCGAGCACGACATGCCCTTCGCCGACGTCGTGCGCTTCTTCGCCCAGTCCGGGGTCCGGGACCACGATCTCGCCAAACTGTTCCTCTGGGAGAACCTGACCGACGGCGCACCCGACGCGATCGGCGTCGAAGGCCAGCGCGGATTCCTCCAGCGCCAGGTGGAGTACGTCCAGGCCCGGCAAGCCGCAGGCGACTTCCCCGCCGACCTCGATCCGGCGTTCCTGCTGGTGATCTTCATGGCCGCGTCCAGTGCCGCGCTGGCACTCCCCCGCGTCGTGCGGGCGGTCACTGGCCAGGACCCGAACTCGGCCGAATTCGCCGAGGCCTACGGCGAGCAGCTGGCGCGGCTCGTCGGCCACCTCGCCGATCCAGAGAAGCGATAGCAAAGGTCCCCTGCTGTCACTTGAACCGTTCGGGCCCCTTCCGGACTAGAGAGGGCAGGACAAAAGGGGGTGGCCGGTGGGACAAGCGAGAGACACCGACTTCAGCGAGTACTTCGAGGCCCGCGTGCAGCGGTTCCGGCGACTGGCGTTCGGCATGTGCGGTGACTGGCACGGCGCCGAGGACCTGGTGCAGGCCACGTTCATCCAGCTGTACCGGCACTGGCGGCGGGTCCAGCCCGACACCGTCGACGCTTACGCGCGCCGGATCCTGCTGAACGCCTTCCTCACCGGACGGCGCAAACGCGGCAAGGAGCTGGTGACCTCGTCGCCGCCTGAACGGGCCGCGCCACCGGGCCACGACAGTCACGAGCGGATCGACCTGGAGCGGGTACTCAACGATCTGACACCGCGTCAGCGCGCGATGGTCGTTCTTCGCTTCCTCGAAGACCTTTCGGTTGCCGAAGTGGCTTCGCTGCTCGGTGTCGCCGAAGGCACTGTCAAAAGCCAGACCGCCCGCGGCGTCGAAGCACTGCGCGCCGTCCTTCCTTCCCCGACGAGCAAGGAGTAGTCATGAATGACCTCGATGTTCGCTCTGTGCTGACGAAGTACGTGACGGAAGCCGAACCGCCGATCGGGCTCACCGGCGACAGTGTGCTCGCCGCTGGCCGACGGTCGCGGCGACGCCGCCTCTCGGCGGCCGGTATCGCGGGTGCCGCGTTCGCCGTGGTGGCGATCCTCGGAGCCACCTCCGTGATGACCACACCGTCACCGCCACCGCAGCCTGCGAAGCCCGCCCCGGGAGACCGCTGCGGCACGAGAACCCCCGGCGAGACCGCACAACAGGTACTCACCCGGTTGAGCTGCACCGTCGACACCTCGGTGCGGTCCCGGGTCACGCCGGGGGCACGGATCGACAGACTCACCCTGCCTGATGAGATCCCGCCGCCGGATCCGTTCCTCCTGACGGCCAAGCAGGTCGAGGAGCAAGGAACCGTGTCCACGCACTACTACCTGGAGGTGCGCGTGAGTGACGACCGCGGCGCGGGCTCGGTTCTCGTCCGCATTCTTTCGCCGGCCTACAACGCGGTGCCGAGCTGTGAAGACGCGACCATCCCCCAAAGGGCCTCGTGCTCCACGCGCCAGATCGCCGAGGGTGTCCTGCGGGAGACGACCGACCGCAACGAAGAAGGCCTGATCTTCCGCACGACCCAGCTCACCATGCCGACCGGCACCATCTACCTCATCACCAGCAACACCGGTGTCGTGGAATCCGGCGACGGGATCTACCTGCCGGTGGAACGGACCGAGCCTCCGCTGACCTCGAAGCAGCTCGAGGAAATCGCGACCATGCCGGGGCTGGTGCCCTAACGACGGAGGGGGACGAGGTCGTCGGCGTGGACGACCTCGCGCCGCTGCTCGGCGGGCAGGTCGTGGCTGGAACGGCCGATGAGATCGGGCAGCTCCCCCGCGTCGAAGGCGACGACGCCCCGCGCCACGGTGCGCTGCCGGAGATCCACCAGGTCGACGACGTCGCCCGCCTGGAAGTCACCGTCGACACCGGTGATCCCGGCGGCGAGGAGGGAGCGGCGGCGGCGGACGACGGCCGTGACGGCGCCGTCGTCGAGGTACAGTTTCCCGGACGCGCCCGCGGCGTAACCCAGCCAGAACCGGCGGGCCGACAGGCGGGAGTTCGCGGCGACGAAGGCCGTGCCGACCTCGGCCGTGGTGAGGGCGCGTGCGGCCTCGGAGGCGGCGGCGAGGAGGACCGGGATCCCGGCGCTGGCCGCGGTACGGGCGGCGGCGAGCTTCGAGACCATGCCACCGGTACCGAGCCCGGAGCTCGACATGCCGACGGTGATCCCGTCCACATCGGACTCCCCGGTGACCTCGGCGATCTTGCGAGTCGCGCCGTCACGGGGATCCCCGTCGTACAGACCGTCCACATCGGACAGCAGGATGAGCGCGTCGGCACCGATCAGGTGGGCGACCAATGCGGCGAGCCGGTCGTTGTCGCCGAAGCGGATCTCTTCGGTGGCCACGGTGTCGTTCTCGTTGACCACGGGAACCGCGCCGAGTGCCAGCAGGCGGGTGAACGTGTTCTGCGCGTTGCGGTAGTGCGCACGGCGCACGACGTCGTCCGACGTCAGCAGAACCTGGCCAACGGTCAGGGAAAACCGGCCGAACGACTCGGCGTAGGCGTGGGCGAGCGCGAGCTGCCCGACGCTGGCCGCGGCCTGCTGAGTGGCGAGGTCACGCGGTCGCTTGCCGAGTGCGAGCGGCGCCAATCCCGCGCCGATCGCCCCCGAGGACACCAGCACGATCTGCGTGCCGCGGGAGACCCGGTCGGCGATCGCGTCGACCAGCGCGTCCAGCCTGGTCACGTCGAGACCGTCGCCGGCCGTGGTCAGCGCGGAGGAACCGACCTTGACGACCACCCGCTTCGCGTCGGCGATCGCCACCCGGGTCGAGCTCACTCGTCGTCCGTCCCGTCTTCGACACCGTCCGGGCCGTCGCGGCGGATCCGGCGGGCTTCCTTGCGCTCGGAAGCACCGATCCGGCTGTTGTTCTCCAGCCGGACGTCGGTGCCCCGGCCCGACATGTGCACCGCGACCCCGGCCGGGGTCGACGGCTCCCATTCGAACTGGACGTCGCCGATGGTGACCGGGCTCCCCGGCACGGCGCCCTTGCGGGCCAGCGCCTCTTCGACACCGAGCCGCTGCAACCGGTCCGCGAGGTAGCCGACGGCCTCGTCGTTGCCGAAAGTCGTCTGACGGATCCACCGCTCCGGGCGGACACCGCGCACGATGAAGGCGCCATCCTCGTCGGGGTCGATCTCGACGGTGAAACCCGCGTCGTTGACGGCCATCGGCCGCAGCACGACCTTCTCCGGCTCCGGTTCCGGCTGTTCGGCGCGGTACTTCTCGACCACGGCGGCGAGCGCGTAGGTCAGCTCCTTCAGTCCCTGGCGGGAAGCCGTGGAGATCTCGAACACACTGAGCCCGCGGGCCTCCAGTTCCGGGCGCACGAACTCGGCGAGTTCGGCGGCGTCCGGGACGTCGATCTTGTTGAGTACCACCACCCGCGGCCGGTCGGCGAGGTCGCCGCCGAGGCTCGGGGTGTAGCGGGCGAGTTCGTCTTCGAGCGCGTCCATATCGGACAGTGGGTCGCGCCCGGGTTCGAAGGTGGCGCAGTCGATGACGTGCACCAGCACCGCGCACCGCTCGATGTGCCGCAGGAAGTCGAGGCCGAGGCCCTTGCCTTCGCTCGCGCCGGGGATCAGGCCCGGGACGTCGGCCATGGTGAACACGGTCGAGCCCGCAGTGATCACGCCAAGGTTCGGCACCAGGGTGGTGAACGGGTAGTCGGCGATCTTCGGCTTGGCCGCGGACAACACCGAGATCAGCGACGACTTGCCTGCCGACGGGAAGCCGAGCAGGCCGACGTCGGCGACCGAACGCAGTTCCAGTACGAGGTTCCGGCTCTCCCCCGGCTCGCCCAGCAACGCGAATCCGGGCGCCTTGCGCGTGTTGGAGGCCAGCGACGCGTTGCCGAGCCCTCCACGGCCGCCCTGAGCGGCGACGAAGGTGGCTCCGGAGCCGACCAGGTCGGCCAGGATCTCGCCGTCCTCGGTCATCACGACGGTGCCGGAGGGGACCCGCATCTCCAGCGTGTCGCCCGCCGCTCCGGCGCGGTTGCCGCCCTGGCCCATCTTGCCGTTGCCGGCGCGGGCGTGCGGGCGGAAGTGGAAGTCGAGCAGCGTGTGGACGTTCGGATCGACGATCAGCAGGACGTCTCCGCCGTTGCCGCCGTTGCCGCCGTCCGGGCCGCCGAGGGGCTTGAACTTCTCGCGGTGCACCGAGGCGCAGCCGTTCCCACCGTCACCGGCGGTCAGATGGATCACCGCGCGGTCCACGAAACGGGACGCCATGACTTGCCTCTATTCATTCGCGAGAAGGGGATACATAAAACAAACGAGGGGTGGGCCCGGATATTCCGGCCCCACCCCTCGTCAGAGGTTCTAACTCGAAGCCGAAATTCAGGCTTCGGACGGCACGATGTTGACCGTCTTGCGGCCACGCTTCTCGCCGAACTGGACCGCACCGGCGGCCAGCGCGAACAGCGTGTCGTCGCCGCCACGGCCGACGTTGACGCCGGGGTGGAACTTGGTGCCACGCTGGCGGATCAAGATCTCGCCCGCGTTGACTTCCTGGCCGCCGTAGCGCTTGACGCCCAGTCGCTGCGCGTTCGAATCGCGACCGTTGCGGGAGCTGGACGCACCCTTCTTGTGAGCCATGGCTCAATCCTCTTTCTGACGAAGATCCGGAGAAAGTTCTACTTGGAGATGCCGGTGACCTCGACGCGGGTCAGCTTCTGCCGGTGACCCTGGCGCTTGTGGTATCCGGTCTTGTTCTTGAACTTGTGGATCCGGATCTTCGGACCCTTGGTCTGCTCGACGACCTTGCCGGTGACCGAGACCTTCGCCAGCGCGTCGGCGTCCGTGGTGACGTCGCCACCGTCCACAAAAAGGACTGCGGGGAAGGTGTGCTCGGTACCAGGCTCGCCTTCGAGCTTCTCGACCTCGACGACGTCGCCGACGGCCACCTTGTACTGCTTGCCGCCAGTCTTGACGATCGCGTACGCCGACACGGAAGTCTCCTGCTTACTCGACAACGGGTGGGGGCTTGCGTGACCGGCCCACCGGATCTCTCTCGGCGGTCCAAGGTCTGCGCAAGGTGCCCGCCTCTAGTGGCGGGCCGCTCTACAGGTTACGGGGGGCTCCCCGGTGCGATCACACCGGGGTGCCCCTCGCTGTTCACTAGCTCTTTTCCGACGCCTTGACCGGCGGACCGGCCGGCCGCGAGGCCGCCCGTCGCGGACGGCGGCGGGTGGTGGAACGACCGGCCGGGGCCGGGACGTCCACCTCGGGTTCGCTGTCCTCAGGTGTCACAACAGCCTCAGGAGTCACCGGAACCTCGGGAGCTTCGGGCTCCGGGCCCGATTCCCCGACGACCGAGATCTCTTCTTCGCGCGCGGCCGGAGCCTCGTCGTCCGAGGTCGTCACCGGTTCACCGGCGAGTTCGGTCGCGGGTGCCTCGGCGATCGGCTCGGAAACCGGCTCAGCCGCCGCCTCGGCAGCCTGCTCGACGGTTGCCTCGGCAATGGGCTCCGAAGCGTCCTTCACCGGCTCAGCGGGCTGCTCAGCCGCCTGCGGCGCGTGGCCGTTGAGCGCGGCGCCGTCGACGTTCTCCGTGACTTCGTGCGGGTGCTCACCCTTGGCCGCCTTGGCGGCGTTGGCCACGGCCTGGACCGCCGAAACCACCGACTCACGCTGACCGGAAGCCTGCGGGGCCTCGGTCTTGGTCGCCGCGGGCTCGTTCTGGCCCTGATCTTCGCCCTTGCCGCGACCACGGGACCGGCGGGAGCCGCCCTGCTGCTCCTTGCCACCACCGCTGCCACTGCCACTGCCGTGACTGTGGCCATTGCCACCGCCACCGGTGCGCTGCGGCTCGGTCGAGACGACCACACCGCGGCCCTTGCAGTGCTCGCACGGCGTCGAGAACGCCTCGAGCAGCCCGGTGCCGATCTTCTTGCGGGTCATCTGGACAAGGCCCAGCGAGGTGACCTCGGCCACCTGGTGCCGGGTGCGGTCCCGGCCAAGGCATTCGGTCAGGCGGCGCAGCACCAGTTCACGGTTGGATTCGAGCACCATGTCGATGAAGTCGATGACGATGATGCCGCCGATGTCCCGGAGCCGGAGCTGGCGGACGATCTCCTCCGCCGACTCCAGGTTGTTCCTGGTCACCGTCTCCTCGAGGTTTCCACCCGATCCGGTGAACTTGCCGGTGTTGACGTCGATGACCGTCATCGCCTCGGTGCGGTCGATGACCAGGTAGCCACCCGAGGGCAGCCAGACCTTGCGGTCCAGTGCCTTGGTGATCTGCTCGTCGATCCGGTGGTCGGCGAAGGCCGAACCGGTACCCGTGTACCGCTTGACCCGGTCGGCCAGGTCCGGCGCCACGTGCTGCACGTAGTCGTAGATGGTGTTCCAGGCCTTGTCGCCCTGGATCTCCAGCTTGGCGAAGTCCTCGGTGAACAGGTCACGCACGACCTTGACCAGCAGGTCCGGCTCTTCGTAGAGCATGACAGGGGCGCTGTTCTTCTTGCCGCCGTTGCCGACTTCGGCCTTCTCCTTGATGACGTCCCACTGCGCCTTGAGGCGGCGGACGTCGCGGTCCAGCTCTTCCTCGACGATGCCCTCGGACGCGGTGCGGATGATCACACCGGCGTCCTCGGGGACGATGCGCTTGAGGATGTCCTTCAGGCGGCGGCGCTCGTTCTCCGGGAGCTTCCGGGAGATGCCGGTGGCGCCGCCCGCGGGCACGTAGACCAGGAAGCGGCCCGGCAGCGAGATCTGCGTGGTCAGCCGGGCGCCCTTGTGCCCGACCGGGTCCTTGGTGACCTGGACCAGCACGGAGTCGCCGGTGGAGAGCGCCTGCTCGATCTTGCGGGCCTTGCCCTCGAGACCGGCGGCGTCCCAGTCGACCTCACCGGCGTAGAGCACGGCGTTGCGGCCGCGGCCGATGTCGATGAAGGCGGCCTCCATCGACGGCAGCACGTTCTGCACGCGGCCGAGGTAGACGTTGCCGACGATCGAGCCGGTGCCCGACGAGGTCACGAAGTGCTCGCACAGGACACCGTCCTCGAGCACGCCGATCTGGGTGGACTCGCCCTTTTCGGCGACGACCATGGTGCGCTCGACCGACTCGCGACGGGCGAGGAACTCGGCCTCGGACAGGATCGGCGCGCGGCGGCGGCCCGCCTCGCGGCCGTCCCGGCGGCGCTGGCGCTTGGCCTCGAGCCGGGTCGAGCCGCGCACGCTGCGAACCTCGTCCCTGGCGGGACGCTCGGTCTCGGCGGCCTTGGCCTGGCGGACGTGGACGACCGTGTTGGGCGGGTCGTCGGTGGTGGCCTCGGCGTTGTCGTCGTCCCCGCCCTTGCGACGGCGGCGGCGACGGCGACGCTTGCTGCCGTTGTCGGAATCGCCGTCATTGTCCGAGTCTGACTCAGCTGAATCGGACGTGGCTGACGCCTCTTCGGCGGTCTCGGCCTCGGCCTCTTCGGCGTCGGTGTCCTTTTCGTTCTTGTCGTTGCGGTCCTTGCCACGCGGCTGACGGCCGCGAGGGGGCTCGGGCTGCTCGTCGTCGTTCTCGGACTCGGCCGAGTTCTCGTCGCCGCCCTTGCCCCGGCCACGGCCGCGACGCCCGCGACGGCGGCGGCGACGGCCGTTGGCGTCGTCACCGTCGTCGTCGACACCGTCCTGGCGATCGGACTGCTCGGTCTGTGTCTCGTCCTCGTCGGAGTCGGGCTCTTCGGTCTGCGTGAAGGCCGGCTCCGGCTTGCGGACCGGCTTCGCCGCGACCGGCTCCGGCGGCAGGAACACCGGCGACGGCGCCGCGAACACCGGGACGTGCACGGCCGCCCTCGACGGACGGGTCGTCCGCTGCGGCGGCTCCGGGGTCACCGGGGCGGCCAGCGCGGGCGGAACACGCCGCGGAGGCGCCTCCACCTGCGGAGCAGGCTCCGGCTCGGCCTCGGGCTTCGCCTCGGACTTGACCTCGGGCGCCTCGGGCTCGGGAGCCTTCGGGGTCTCGACGACAGGCGCCTCGGCGGCAGGAGCCGCTTCGGTGGTCTCGGACTCGTCTCCACCGGAGAGGGCTTCGGCGAGCTTGACGGCCACATCGCGGGTGACGCTGGATTGCGCGCTGCGGACGGTCTCGCCGAGCTCACCGAGCTTGGCCATCAGTTCACGGCTGTTGGAACCCAGGAGCTTCGCCAGTGCGTGCACCCGGATCCGGGGCGGCAGTTCGGCCAGCTGGCCTGCGATGGGTGTGGCGGTATTCCCGCCGGTGACGGCGGGTGTGTCCGCGTTCGACATATATCTCCTCCGCCCCCGGGCGCGTCGGCTGGCTCACACCGGCTCGACGCGGCCGCGCAGGGGCCCCTTTCTGTTCGTTCCGCCGTGGTGGTCACCAGCAGCGGGAATCCTTGCCCGGCACCGCGACGGCGCCGGGGTTGTCCGGGCGCCGCGTACGGCTGAAGGTCTACTCGGCGGAGCGCTGGCCACGTGTGCGACATCGGGCCGCCCGCCACGTCGTCGAGCCGCATGAAAGCGGCGACGCGTGTGGAGGATGTGCAGCACACCACCGGGCCACGAGACCGCGAGCGCCACCTCTCACGTGTGCCCGTCGGCCAGCGGCCACCGCGAGTATCCCACACCCCGGCCCCACTCCGGTGTACTCGGTGCCACAGACCTGACTCCCGGGCGCGCCGCGGCCACCGGCCGAGCGAACTTCGCGAGAGAGCTTGTCGACCCGGCCGAGGGTGGCTAGCGTGCCGCTCGGGGGATGCCGATGCCCAGGCAGCGGCGATCCCCGTGGTCCCTCTGTTCTCCGGTGGGAGGTCCGGTGTCCCTGCTGGGGCGGTCCCTGCGAGCGGCCGTGTGCGCCTTCATGGTGCTCTGCGGTTCGGTCGCCGCTGTCGCGACGGCCGAGGCGGTGCCATCGTGCCATCCCGAAGGCCGGGCGCTGCGCTACGTCGTCGCCTTCGACCGGGGCACCTCCGAAGCCGAGGCCAGGGCGGCCATCACCGGCGGCTGCGGGGGCACCACGATCTACTATCCGCAGATCGCGGTGGCCGTGGCGACCTCGGCCGACCGGGACTTCGCCGAACTGGTCCGGCCCGCCGCCGCGTTCAGCGCGCAGGCGGAGCGGCTGGCGGTGCAGCGGGCCAGCGGCACCCCGTCGGCCAGGTCCACCCCCTCCCGCGCCGAACTCGAACCGACGGATCCGGCGAAGGTGTCCTCCGCCGACCGCACCGACGAGCAGTGGGACATGCGCGCGATCGGCGCCGACAAGGCTCACACGATCGAGCGGGGCAGCCGGGACGTCGTCGTCGGCGTCCTCGACTCCGGCGTCGACGACGCCCATCCCGAACTGACGACCGCGCTCGACCCCGACAAGTCCGCGGGCTGCCTGACCGGCGCGCCCGACCGGAACTGGGCCGCGACGACGTCGGCGCACGGCACCCATGTCGCCGGGATCATCGCCGCGGCCGACGACGGCAAGGGCGTCACCGGGGTGGCGCCCGGCGTGCGGATCGCCTCGGTGAAGGTGATCGACGACCGCGGCTACGCCGACCCCGAGGCCGCCGTCTGCGGGTTGATGTGGGCAGCCTCACAGGACATGGCTGTGACGAACAGCAGCTACTTCGTCGACCCGTGGTCGCTCTCGTGCTCGCACGCCGACGAACGGGGTGTGGTGAACGAGGTGATGGCGCGTGCCGTCGAGTACGCGACCTCGGCGGGCACGCTCAACGTCGCGGCGGCGACCAACGAAGCCGTCGGGCTGGTGCCGTCGCCACGCTCGGGGGTCAGGGTCCAGACCGACGGCTGCCAAGCGCTGCCCGCCGGCCTGCGTGACGTCGTCGCGGTGTCGTCTGTGAGCGCGGAGCGGGTCAAGGCCGGTTACAGCTCGTACGGGCTGAGCGTGATCGACGTGACCGCACCCGGCGGCGAGGCCGGGCAGTGCGTGCTCTCGACCGTTCCCGGCGGGTACGCGCCGCTGTGCGGGACGTCGATGGCCGCGCCGCACGTCGCCGGTGTCGCGGCGCTGCTCGCTTCGGCGCACCCCGGCTACGGCGCCCGCCAGCTGAAGCGGACGCTGGACGCGCAGGCGACGCCGATCGCGTGTCCCGCCGACTACGACCTGACCGGCGACGGCTCGCAGGACGCGTACTGCACCGGGTACGCGGGCTTCAACGGCTTCTACGGGCACGGGATGGTCGACGCGCTGGCCGCGGTGGCACCGAGGGTGACGGGCTCGAACCCGGCCCGGTGACTGCGCTGGCGCAAGTAGGCGACTACTTGCGGCCAGGCCGAAGGCGCTCGACCTTCACACCTTCCCCAAGTACATGAAGGCCCCCTTCCTGTACTTAGGCGCAAGGAAGGGGGCCTTCATGTACCTCGGCGGCAAGGCGCCGGACCCGCGGCCCTGTGACCACCAGATCCGGGAGGGGGTGTGTGGAAATAGGGACATTCAACGTCCCTATTTCCACACACCCCTCACCCGACGCCACGGGACCGGGCGCAAGTAGTCGGCTACTTGCGGCGGATCAGCGCAGCAGCAGCTTGCCGAATCGCTTCGACGATGCGTAGATCCCGACGGCCGCCAGCGCCAGCAGGTACGCCACGTGTCCGAGCATCCCCCACGACAGCACGCCGATCGAGAGCCCGCGCATCAGCTCGATCCCGTGGTACAGCGGGAAGATCTTCACGATCCACTGGACCGCCTCGGGGTAGACCGTAAGCGGGTAGAACGTCGTGGAGAACAGGAACAGCGGCATCAGCACGAGGTTGATGTAGTCGAATTGCGACACCGACCGCAGGAAGGTCACCAGCACGATCCCGATGGCCGAGAACGCCATCGCGATCAGCAAGGCCGCCGGGATCATCAGCACGGCCCACCAGGATCCGCTGAGCCCCATCGCGGTCATCACGCCGAGGAAGGTGACCGAGTAGATCCCGCCGCGCAGCACCGACCAGCCGACCTCGCCGAGCGCGATGTCCAGCGGCCCGATGGGGGTGGCGAGCATGGCGTCGTACAGCTTCGCGTACTTCAGTTTGAAGAACAGGTTGTACGTGGAGTCGAGGATCGCGCCGTTCATCGCCGACGCCGCGAGCAACCCGGGCGCGACGAAGGCGACGTAACTCATGACCTGGCCGCCGGGACCGACGACCTCGCCGACGAGTTTGCCGAAGCCGAGCTGGAAGGCCATCAGGTAGAACAGCGGCTCGAAGACGCCGGACACGAACAGCATCCAGGCGTGCGAATAGGTCAGGAACGTCCGCTCCAGCACCGCCGTGGACCGGCCGCTGTACAGCGCCGACGGCAGGATGCGCAGCAGCACCCCGCGTCGCGGCGACTCGGTGAGAACAGCCACTTCAGACCACCAGCCGTCGGTAGAAGTACTTGTGCGCCAGCGCCCAGCCGACTCCGGCCAGCACGACAAGGAAGGCGAGGTGCCCCAGGGTGGCGAGCGGGCCGACGGTGCCGAGGCTGATCGCCCTCGCGGCCTCGTTCCCGTGCCACAGCGGGGAGATCCAGGCGATCCACATCAGCGGGTCCGGCAGCTGCGAGATCGGGAAGAAGGTGCCGGAGAACAACGTCATCGGGATCAGGATGAACCGGAACACCAGGCCGAACCGGGTGCCCTCGTCGTAGGTGGTCGCGGCCAGCGCCATCACCGGGGTGCCGCAGGCGATGCCGGTGAGCACGCCGATCAGGATGACCGCGAGCACGCCGAAACTCGTCCAGGAGCCGAAAAGAGCCGCGATGACGGCGTAGATCGACCCGGCGAGGGCCAGCCGGAGACTCACCCACATGATCTGGCTGCCGAGCACCTGCCCCGGTGTGATCGGGGTGGCGGTGACGGCCACGTAGTCCTGCTGCCACTTGAACCCCGACAGCACCGGATAGCTGGACTCCCCCACCGCCAGCTGCGCCGCGCCGGCGACGAGCAGCGCTGGGGCGACGTACTCCAGGTACGAGAACCCGCCGGTCGCGGCGCCCGCCTGGACCTGCGAGCCGAAGCCGAGACCCATCGCGGCCAGGAACAGCACCGGTTGCAGGCCCGTCGAGTACAACGTGGACAGCCAATACCGGCGGTACCACATCCAGTGGCCCTCGACCCGCAGCCAGGCGCCAGCCCAGGACGAGACCACGCGGCCCGTGGACGCCTTCGTCTCCGTCGTGGTCATCAGTCCACCAGCGTCCGGCCGGTGAGGCGGAGGAAGACGTCCTCCAGCGAGCTGCGGCGGACCAGGCTCGACAGCGGACGCAGCCCGCGCGCGTGTGCCTGTTCGAGGGTGGCCTCGCCGGTCATCGTGTAGAGCAGGACGCGGTCCGGCAGAACCTCGACGCGTTCGGCGAGGCCCTCGATCTGCTTCGCGGCCGATTCCTGCTCGCCGTTCGGGAACCGCAGTTCGACGACCTCGCGGGTGGAGTACCGGCTGATCAGGTCGGCGGGCGAGCCTTCGGCGGCGATGCGGCCGTTGTCCATCACGACCAGCCTGTCGCACAGCTGCTCTGCTTCGTCCATGTAGTGCGTGGTGATGATCAGGGTGGTCCCGCCGGCCTTGAGCCGGAACAGCCTGTCCCACAACAGGTGCCGGGCCTGCGGGTCGAGCCCCGTTGTCGGCTCGTCGAGCAGGAGCAGTTCGGGATCGTTGACCAGGGAGCGCGCGATGGTCAGCCGCCGCTTCATCCCGCCGGAGAGTGAATCGACCTCCGCCTCCGCCCGGTCGGTGAGCTGGGCGAACTCCATCAGCTCCTCGGCCTTGCTCCGCACGTGCGAGCGGGACAACCCGAAGTAGCGGCCGTAGATCTGCAGGTTCTGACGGACGGTGAGCTCGGTGTCCAGGTTGTCCTGCTGGGGCACGACCCCGAGCCGGGCCCGGATCTTCGGCCCCTCGACGTCCGGATCCATGCCGAGGACCCGCAGGTCACCGTCGCTGCGAGGGGACACGCTCGCGATCATCCGCATGGTGGAGGACTTGCCCGCGCCGTTCGGCCCGAGGAAGCCGAACGCCTCCCCCGGGCGGACCTCGACGTCGATCCCGCGTACGGCCTCGAAGTCGCCGAAGCGCTTGACCAACGCCTTCGCCTGCACCATCGCCGGTCCGTGCTCTGAGTCACCCACGGTAGGCACCCTAGGACCTGCCACCGACAAAACTCGACCGGTTTAACCGCACCCTTGTTGGACGGTCGCGGCTCGTCGATACTCACCGACCATGAGTCTCAAGTCCCGAATCGCCTTGTTGTCCGTTTTTGTCAGCGCCGGGCTGCTCGTGGCTCCGGCCGCCCAAGCGGTCGAGACCACTGTGGACGGCCGGACCGTCGACCCGCGTCCTTCCACCGGCAAACTCGCCTTCGAACTGCACAAGCTGGCGTTGCTCAGCCACGGCAAGATCCGGGTGAGCGGCATCGGCCGCAGCAACGAGGGCCGTCCGGTGTGGGCGGCCAGGGTCGGCCACGGCAAGACGCGTATCCAATACGTCACCCAGCAGCATGGCGACGAGCCGCTCGGCACGCCCGCCGCGCTGGAGTTCCTGCGCAAGGTCGGCGTCGAACGCGGCTCATGGCAGCGGGATCTGCTCTCGAAGGTGACCGTCGACATCGTCGTGCGCGCCAACCCGGACGGGCACGAGCGCGACTGGCGCTACAACTACGACCCGCAAGCCACTCCCGAGTACGGCGAGAAGGGCAAGGGTTACGACATCAACCGCTACCACGACCCGGCCGTCGCGCCCAAGGACAACCCGGCCACCGAGGCGGGCCTGATCCAGCGGCGGAACGCGTCGTTCAAGCCGGACATCATGGTCGACTACCACATGCAGGGCCGGTACCAGGACACAGGAGGCAAAGAGATCACCGCTTCGACGCTGTGGCCGACGCACGCGGGTGTGAAACAGTCCGATGTGGACTTCGCGAAGCAGATCGCGGTCGTGGTGCAGCGGTCGATCGACGGCAACGGCGGGTATGTCTCGCAGTACCCCGGCGGTGACTACCAGGGCATCGCGCGCAACGGGTACGGGCTGCTCGGCAACGGCAGCGTGCTGATCGAACTGAGCCTCATCCCGGAGCGGGAGCAGCAGCAGATCCAGGACGCGCTGGCCTCGATGCTCGCGATCGCGAAGACCGCGGCCGACGGTTCGGTGCGGAAGGTGGACCCGGCGAAGGCCGACGCGATCCCGCCGCGTGGTCCGGCTCTGCCGGGTACGGTCGAAGAGGCGCACGAAGCCGCCTGACACGTGTTATGAACGGACCTTTCATAACAAATTTTGTTATGAAAGGTCCGTTCATAACAGCCGTGGCAGATCAGCGGACGGTGATCGAGAGGCTCTGCGTCACCCCGTTGACGGTGACCGAGAGCCGTGCTACCCCCGGCCGCAGCGCGGTCAGCACCCCGGTCCCCGGGGCGAAGGACGCGACGTCCCAGGGCATCGCGGGCAGGAAACCGTCGGCCACGTGTGTGCCCCAGCCGCCCTTCCAGTCCGCGCTGACCGGGTACGACACCGGCACCTGACGCGCTCCCTGTGCCGCCACGGCCCGGATGTCCGCCTTCTCCCCGCGCGCCAGCGACGAGGGCCCGGACAGCGTCAGCGCGTCGACGTTCGGCCGTGTCTCGAACCGCACTGGCTGCGCCTTGTCGCCCGGCTCGAACCGGACCATCGTCCAGCCGACGAAACCGCCGTCACCGGGGGCCGCCGCGGGCGACTTCCCCGAGTTGCCGTTCACCAGGTACGGCACACCGTCCACACGCGACAGATTGAAAACGCCCGCGTGCGAAGCGATCGCGGCCGTCTGCTTACCCGATTCGCGTTCGAAGGCGGTCAGCCAGCCGGTCAGCATCGCGGCCTCCTTGCGGTCGGCCAGTTGCGAGTTCCCGGTGGGGCTGGGGTCCTTGACCGGGTGATGCATCGCGACGACCACGCCGCGGACGCGCCTGTCGGTCTTCGCGCCGTCGAGCGCCTCGCGCAGCATCCGGATCTGGTCGAACCCGCCCGCGCGCAGCGATCCGCGCGAGGAATCCATCAGTACCAGTCGGATCCCGGCGACGTCGACGACGCGGTGGGTCTCCCCGAACGCCGCCTTGAACTCGGTGATCCCGTGCCCGCCATCGGCTTCGTGATTGCCCGGCACGTAGTACCAAGGTGCCTTGCCGACCAATTCCTCGTCGATGATCGAGCGAGCCAACACGAAATCGGCGGTCGTGCCACGGTCGACGAAGTCGCCGTTGATCAGTACGAGATCCGGTTTCGCCGCCACCGCCTCACGCAGCGCCCGCCGCGCCTGGGCGACCAGCGGGCCCTTCGGGTCGTCGGCGGTGAACTGCGCGTCGCTGACCACGGCGATCCGCAGACCGCCGGTCGCCGTGCCATCGGTGATCAGTGCCGGATCACGCGGTGCAGGGTCGGCCGGGACAGTGGCCGCGGGCGCGACCTCGAAGGTGAGGTCGTCGAAGACCAGCCGTCCCTCGTACTGCTGATCCGGGACGTTCTCGACGGCGTAGAACTTCGTCAGCCGCTGCCCGTCGGGGAGTCCGGCCGGGATCGCCGCGCGGACGTAACGCCAGCCCGTCCAGTCGACGCTCAGCGACAAGTCCACAATGGACGGAACGTTGGCGGCGTCGCGGAGTTCCGCCCGCAGCCAGGCACCCTTCGCGTCACCGTTGACCCACAGGCCGACACGCTGAGTGCCGGGCGGTACCGCGATCGGCGCCGCCGAGTTGACGTAGGCCGCGCGCGTGGCGTTGGTCCCGTTCAACCGGTAGTCCAGCGCCAGCCCGCGTCCGCCCTCACGGCCGGGAGCCTCGGAAAGCGCGGCACCGACAACGGCGGGGAAAACACTGGCGGACCAGCCCGCCGGGCCGTCCAAAGACGCCGCCAGACGGGATTCCGTGCCGACGGACGCCGCGAGGTGCGTCGACTTCCCGCCGGCGGTGGCGGTGATCGCCGAAGCACCCGACGCCTTCAGCGCGGTGACCGCGAATCCGTCGCCGGACGGCTCGATCCGCACCACCGCGGGGTCGTAGTCGAGTTTGACGTCGTCGGGCTCGATCCACGTGCCGTAGCCGTCGGCGTCGTAGCCGAACACCTTGAACGTGCTCTTCGCGCCTTCGCCGGACAGCGCGACCTGTTCGGTGCTGGTGCCCAGCCTGACCGGCGAGCCGAGAACGTTCAGCGTCACCTTGCCCAGGACACCACCGCGCTTCGCGAGAACGTCGACGTTCGCGGGCACGTCCGGCCGGAACCGGTCGGCGTGCGCGGTGAAGACCCCGTTGGTCACCGTGCCGCGGAAGGGATTCGTGCTGAGCCACTGTGCGGAAGTCTCGACGGCGGCACCGGTTTCGTCGTGCGCACCGGCGGTGAGTTTCCGTGTCAGTCCGGAAAGCACCCGCGTCGCGTCGGCGGTGTCCTGCGCGGGACGCGGCGAGAATCCGGTGAGGCGTCCACTGCCGGGCACGGTGGTGACGCCGATCCCGTTGGGCACCAGGCGTTCCCCGCCATCCGACGGCGAGTTGCGCACCAGCGGCGCCTTCTCGCCTTCCTCGCGGGCGAGCATGGTCGAGGAGCCACCGCCGTCGAGGTTGATGGCGTCGTCCGCGCCGAGCGACTTCAGGTGACGGGCGAGTTCCAGTTCCGTCATGCCGCGGCTGTCGGCCTGGCGGCCGTCGACCGTGGCCAGCCACATCTTCGTGCCGTCGGCGGAGAACCCGACCGCGGTCCGGGGGTGCATGGCGACGTTGTCGACCGGCTGGATCGCGCCGTCGCGCAGCAGGACCTTGTTCCCGCCGATCGAGACCGACAGCTTGCCCTCGTCGCTCTTCGGCGCGTATGCGACGCCCACCCGGTCGCCGGTCTTCAAGCCGGACAAGGCGTCCACGCCGCCCTCACGGGCGAGCAAAATCGTGGCACCGGCGGCGATCGGGCCGTCCGCGGGCTGCGGCCGCACCTGCGTGACGACACCGTCCCGAAGCTCGATCTCGACGACACGCTGGGCGCCCGCGACCGAAGTCCGCCGCGACGCCGCGCCCCACAGCGGCGTGTAGACGCCGATCGCGTTCCCGCTCAGCACCGGGCTGTTGAAGTTCGACGCGGGCACGACCTTGCCGTCGGGCAAGGTGACCGAAGCTTCGAGGAACACCTCCGCGAGCCGAGCCTTGCCCTCCTCGGTGATCGACGCGGTCAGGTTGTGGCCGCGTGCGGGCGCCGTCTGGAGTTTCCCGGCGTCGACGCCGACCCCGATCGGCGCACCGGTGGCGTTG
Source organism: Amycolatopsis sp. cmx-11-12 (assembly GCF_046269425.1). NCBI lineage: Bacteria > Bacillati > Actinomycetota > Actinomycetes > Pseudonocardiales > Pseudonocardiaceae > Amycolatopsis > Amycolatopsis sp. cmx-11-12. Next base: position 56,641 of record NZ_JADNQM010000043.1, read on the forward strand.
ATGTCGAAGAAGTCGCCGTTGACCCCGGCGACCGCGCCGGTCTTGGCGACCTGCTGCGAAAGCGGCGTCCGCGCGGAAACCGTGCCAGGGCTGAGATACGTCGGCTTGAGCGTCTTGCTGGTGAGGTCGACGGCGAGGGTGTCGCCGCGGATCCAGCCCGCCGGGTCGTAGCGGTCGAACTCGGTGAGACTCAGGCCCGGCGCCACGCGCGAGGTCGCGCTGGTGGTGACGAGACCGTCGTCGGGCGCGGCCACGGCGTACGCGGAGGGGCCCTCCTTCGCCGAGGAGGCCGCGGGAGCGGCTTCGACGGGCGCGGGGCCGAGCGGGGCGGCCAGCGGATCGGCGGACGCCGGTGCGGCGACGAACAATCCGGGCAGCAGGGCAGCGAGCAATATTAGGCGTGATCTTCTCACGAAATACCCCACGATCGAGTGACAGGCGGCTCAGGTCAGCACAGCGGACGCGAGCCGCCAGGAGAAGACCCCGAGGTGAACGTGAACCGAACGGCGTAGGGCGCCGAAGATCAGGGAGTGAAAGGCCCGGCGAGGAAGGTCTCGGCCGCCGCGATGTCACCGGTGATCCCGAGACCCGATCCGGCGAGCCCGACCCGTTGCCACAGCAGCAGGTCCAGTCCTTCCGCGGGCCCTTCGACGACGGCTTCCGCGGTTTCGGCGGGCTCGGCCCGCCGTGAGCCGGGGATCCCGTCTTCACCCGGCGGTGTGATCAACCAGGCGTGTCCGGTGTCGGATGTCTTCAGCAGCAGCGGAACGGTGACCATCGGCGGGATGTGCCAGCGCTTCACGTTCGGCAGCATGGCGAAGAGGACCTCGTCCACGCCATCGGCGGCGATGGCCGGGTCGAGGGTGTACTCGGTTCCGGCCGCGCGGTGCGCGTCGAGCAGGTGCACCGCGGTCTCGTGGACCTGGCGGCGGAACCAGAAGGCCTTGGTCTTGGCGGCGGCGGTGAAGTTCCAGGCGTCGTCGTCCGGCGAGGCCTCGCGCAACGCCTCGATGAGACCGTCCGCGCAGTCGCCGTACCAAGCGGCGAGATCCGCGTCCGGTTCGACTTCGGCGATCTGCGGAACGCGGTCCCCGGTGCGCACGATCCCGGCCGCCCAGCGATGCACGTTGCCTAGGTGGACGACCAGATCACGCAGGAGCCAGTCGCCGCAGCACGGCACGGGCGCCGCGTGGTCCCCGGTGCGCACCACCTGCGCGAAACCGGCCGTGAGCTCCCGCAGCCGTGCCAGGTACTCGTCCGGCGTCATCGACAAACCCCCAGGTCCGTGGCTGGCGCGGGGATCCCGCGCCAGCCACGAGTGTGTCAGACCTCGGGGAACCAGAGCTTGAGCTCGCGCTCGGCCGACTCCGGGGAGTCCGAGCCGTGCACCAGGTTGTACTGGGTCTCCAGGGCGAAGTCGCCGCGCAGGGTGCCAGGGGTGGCCTTCTCGACCGGGTCGGTGCCGCCGGCGAGCTGGCGGAAGGCGGCGATGGCGCGGGGGCCCTCGACGGCGAGCGCGACCAGCGGGCCCGAGGTGATGAACTCGAGGAGGTCGCCGAAGAACGGGCGCTCCTTGTGCTCGGCGTAGTGCTCCTCGGCGACCGAGCGCTCGACGGTGCGCAGTTCGAGGGCGACGAGCTTCAGGCCCTTGCGCTCGATGCGCGAGATGACCTCGCCGACGAGGCCGCGCGCGACGCCATCGGGCTTGACGAGGACCAGCGTGCGTTCAGTCACGGCGGTATTTCTCCTTGGGTGGGTTTCGTGCTATTCGCCCGGAGCCTACTGGGTGCTTCGGCGCTCACTTCACGTCGGACCAGGGAATGGCTTCGATACGCTCGATGTGCTCCTCGCCCCACTCCCCGAGGGCGGCCATCGCGGTGTTGAGCGACTCCCCGAACGCGGTCAGCGAGTACTCCACCTTCGGCGGAACCTGGTGGTACATCTCGCGATGCAGCAACCCGGTCGCCTCCATCTCGCGCAGTTGCAGGATCAGGACCCGTTCGCTGATGGCGGGCACCGCGCGCCGCAACTCCCCGAAGCGCAGTGGCCCGTCCTGGAGCGCGAACAGGATGAGCCCTTTCCATTTTCCGCCCATGACGGCGATCGCGGCGTCGAGCCCGCAGGTGAACGTGCGGTTCTTGGTCATCGTCACACTTACCTTTTTGTCGGTACCCGGCAAAATAGTAGGTACTTGAACAAATGTACGCGACGTCCCAGCATGGAGTCATCCCGCTGATTTCCTTTGACTGGAGCGAAAAATGACGAAAACGCCGGTGACCGTCGTCGGACTCGGTTCGATGGGCTCTGCCCTGGCGAGCGCGTTCCTCACGGCCGGGCATCCGACGACGGTATGGAACAGGACGGCCTCGAAGGCCGATCCCCTTGTCGCACAAGGAGCCCTCCAAGCCGGAACGGTCGAAGACGCGGTGCGGGCGAGCCCGCTGATCATCGCCTGCCTGACGACCTATGAGGACACTCGCGAGGCCTTGGAATCGGCCGCACTGACCGGACGCGCTCTGGTCACCTTGAACAGCGGCTCACCGGCGGGAGCGCGCCGGATGGCCGAGTGGGCGACGAACCGCGGTGCGCGATTCCTCGACGGCGCGATCAAGAACGTGCCGTCGGCGGTCGGCGCGCCGGACACGCTGCTGTACTACGGCGGCGACAAGACCGTTTTCGACGAACACCGGGACACGTTGCGGGTGCTGGGCGGTGACACCGTCCACCTCGGCGAGGACAACGACCTCGCGGCGCTGTACGAAACGGCCGTCGGCGGCACCCTGTTGCCCGCGTTGGTCGGGTTCTTCCAGGGTGCCGCCGCGCTGCGGTCACGCGGCCTCGGGGCCGAGACGCTGCTGCCGTACGCCACCAAATGGTTCGAGATGATCATCTCGGTCCTGCCGACGCTCGCCAAGGAAATCGACAGCGGCGACTACTCGAATCCCGCCTCCTCGGTGGACATCTTCCACGCCGGCGCCGCCGCCGACCTCGAACTGGCCGAGGAGGGCGTCGACGTCGGCTGGCAGCTGCCGATGCACGACCTCGTGCGGCGGGCCGCCGAGGCCGGGCACGGCGACCGCAGCATCGCGGTCCTGACCGAACTGCTCAGCGATGGGGCCGCAGGGTCTTCGACCACAGCGAAGCACCCGTCGCATCCCGCAGATCGACCGTGAGCGCACCGCTCCGTCCGTCGATGTTCACCTCTCCGAAGTGTTGGAACCCGTCCGCGGGCGAGGTGTTCGCGGCGGGCGGGGCGTGCACGAACACCGCTTCCGGCCCGAAGGTCGGGTCGAGCGTGTTCGGCCCGAACGCGCCGGCGTTGAGCGGGCCGGAAACGAACTCCCAGAACGGGTCGAAGTCGGTGAACGACGCGCGATCCGGCGAGTAGTGGTGCGCCGCGGTGTAGTGCACGTCCGCGGTCAGCCAGACGACGTTGCGCACGCGGCGCCGCGAGATCTCCCGCAGCACCCAGGCGAGTTCGGTCTCACGGCCGCCGGGCGTGCCGGGCAGGCCGTTCGCGACACCCTCGATGCCCTTGCCGTCCGGGACGGTGAGGCCGATCGGGAGGTCGGCCTGGACGATCTTCCAGGTGGCGGTGCTGCGGTCGAGCGCGTCGACGAGCCAGCGCGCCTGGCGGTCGCCGAGGACCCGGCCCGGTTCGGTCTGGTCTGCGGTGTTGGCGTCCTTGTAGGTCCGCATGTCCAGCACGAAGACCTCGGCGCGCGAGCCGTGCCGGAAGTTGCGGTAGACGCGGCCGTCGACGGCCTGGCGACGGTCGATCGGGTGCCATTCGTGAAACGCCTGGAACGCGCGAGCGGCAAGCACGTCGACACGCTTCTCGGTGTATTCGGGACGGTCGTTGAGGATTTCACCCGGGTACCAGTTGTTCACGACTTCGTGGTCGTCCCACTGCACGTAGGACGGCACGTTCGCGGTGAAGCGCTTGAGGTTGTCGTCGAGGAGGTTGTACGCGAACTGGCCGCGGTACTCGTCGAGCGTCTCGGCGACCTTCGACTTCTCCGGGGTGACGATGTTGCGCCACACACGGCCGCCGGGCAGCGCGACGGTCTCGGTGAGCGGCGCGTCGGCGTAGACCGTGTCTCCACAGTGGAGGAACAGATCCGGGCGGCGGTCGGCCATCGCGCGGTAGATCGTCATCCCGCCGCGTTCGGGGTTGATGCCCCAGTTCTGCCCGGCGACGTCACCGGACCACACCAGGCGGACGTCCGAACGGCCGAACGGCGCGGTGGCGAACCGGCCGGTGACGGGCTCGCTGCTGGTGCGGCCGTCGAGGGATTCGGCGGTCACGCGGTAGTGGACCTCGGTCCCCGGCAGGAGACCCGCGACGCGGACCTTGCCGGTGCCGCCGGTCTCCGGGCTCATCACCGGCCCGCGCACGCGGCGCGCGTGACGGAACGAGGGGTCTCTGGCGACCTCCACGATCAGCCGTGAAGGCCGGTCGGCGCGCGACCAGACGATGCCGGAGCCGGTGGTGACGTCGCCGGACTGGACGCCGTGGGTGAGCACCGGGCGGTCGCCGCGGATCAGCGGGACGGCGCCCGGCGTCGCGGTCGCGGTTCCGGGGAGGAGCAGGCCGCCCGCGACGGCCCCGGCGCCGGTGAGACCGGCTTTGAGCAGCGTGCGGCGGTTGTGGTGGGTTGCGGTCATGGCGCGGTTCTATCCCGCGGCCACGGCCGGTGGGCCAACTGCGGCTTGCGCGGCGGTGAACGAGTGAGGCGTGTCTCGCGATTAGCACCAAGCGCTAGTGGCCGTGTCGCGAAAGTCACTTTCGCGACGTCTGATGTCCCGAAAGTGGCTTTCGCGACACCCTACGGCTGAGGTTGCTGCTGCTGACTCGGGAGTGTTCCGGCCGCCATCCGCCTCGCCACGTCCCGCCGCAGCCACAGCAGCCACAGCCAGAACCCGAGGAAGACCGCCCCGAGGATCGCCACGGCGGGCAGCGCGACGAAGAACGCGATCAGCGCGACCTGGAGGACGAGCACCGCGGGCACCGCCCAAGGCTTCTTCAGGAAACCGCACAGCGCGATCAGCGCGACCGCGAGCACGATCACCGACCAGCCGGTGAACGAACCGACACCGCCGCCGAGTTTCGCCACCACCGGCAGCGCGAGCGCGACGGTGATGCCCTCCATGATCAGCGAGCCTGCCATCACACCGCGGAAGGACTTCATCGGGTCCTTCGCGGGCGGCTTCGGGGTCTCGTCGGTCACGCCGGCTCCTTACCGAACAGGGTCCTTGCCTCGCCCGCGGTGACGACCGAGCCGGTGACCAGCACGCCTCCGCCCGCCAGTGGTTCTTCGGGGTCGTCGCTCTGCTCGACGAGGCCGATGGCGGTTTCGAGCGCGGTGTCCAGGCTGCCTTCGGCGACCACCCTGTCCTCACCGAAGATCGAGATGGCGATGTCGTTGAGTTCGTCGAGCGGCATCGCGCGCGGTGACGAGTTCTTGGTGACGACGATCTCGGAGACGACGGGTTCGAGGGCGTCCAGGATGCCCCGCGCGTCCTTCTCGGCCATGACGCCGACCACGGCGACGAGGCGGCGGAAGGCGAACTCCTCGGCGACGGTGGCGGCGAGCGCCTTGGCGCCGTGCGGGTTGTGGGCCGCGTCCAGCAGCACGGTCGGTGCGGCGCGGACCCGCTCCAGCCTGCCGGGGGTCTCGACCTCGGCGAAAGCCTCGCGGACGGCTTCGACGACCAGCTTCCGGTCCTTGCCCGCGCCGAAGAACGCTTCGACGGCGGCCAGCGCGAGCGCCGCGTTGGCCGCCTGGTGCGCGCCGTGCAGCGGCAGGAAGATCTCGTCGTAGACCCCGCCGAGGCCCTGCAGCTTCAGCATCTGCCCGCCGACGGCGACCTCGCGCTCCAGCACGCCGAACTCGCTGCCCGCGCGGGCGACGCTGGCGTCGACCTCGACGGCGCGTTCCAGCAGGATCTTCTGCACTTCGGGGTCCTGCTCGGCGATGACCGCGACACTGCCGGGCTTGATGATCCCGGCCTTCTCCACCGCGGCCTTGGCCGGATCGCCGCCGAAGTACTCGACGTGGTCGACACCGATCGGCGTGATGACGGCGACGTCGCCGTCCACGACGTTGGTGGCGTCCCACGAGCCGCCGAGACCGGTTTCGACGACCGCGGCCTCGACGGGCGCGTCGGCGAAAGCCGCGAACGCCATCCCGGTGAGCACCTCGAACTTGCTCATCGGCACCGCGTCGGGCCCGCCCGCGTTGTCCACCATGGTCACGTACGGCGCGACGTCGCGGTACAGATCGACGTACGCGGCGGCGGAGATCGGGACGCCGTCGAGCGCGATCCGCTCGGTGACCAGCTGCAGGTGAGGACTCGTGTACCGGCCGACGCGGAGACCCATCCGGGTCAGCAGCGCGTCGATCATCCGCGTGGTCGAGCCCTTGCCGTTGGTCCCGGCGACGTGCACCACCGGATAGCCGCGATGCGGTTCACCCATGAGGTTGACCAGCGCCGCGATCCTGGCGAGGGAGGGCTCGATCTTGGTCTCGGGCCAGCGCAGGTTCAGCTCGGCCTCGACCGCGAGCAGTTCGCGGCGTGCCTGCTGCCCGTTCGGGTCGGACGGGGCGAACTCGGCGCCCTGGTCGTCCAGTTCGTGCAGCTCCAAGTCCTCGGGGGCGGCGAGGTCCGGCACCGGGCCGAGCGCGAGGTTGTCCCCCAGCTGCCCGATCCCGCCGATGCCACCGCCCGCACCGCCGCCCGCCTGGTACGCGGCGTCGGGTGCGTCCAGATCCGGGTCGGTGTCGTCGGACGGATCGTGGGCACGCGCCCCCAATTCGTCCACACCGGCGAAACTGTCCAGATCTGCCAGGTCCGGGGATTCTGCGAATTCTTCGGAATCCCGGCCGTCACCTCGCGGCACGAACTCTCCTCTAACCCTTAGCTTGTCGTTCCGAGTCTACGTGCGGCTTTTGCTGGCACTCTCGACGCATGGGGTTCAACCACAACGACCACTATCACCCGCTGCTGCTCGACCAGCTTCCTCCCGGTCCCGGCGTGGCGCTGGACGTCGGCTGCGGCGGTGGACGGTTCGCCCGGCGGCTCGCGGCGACGGGGATGCACGTCGAGGCCATCGACCGGTCCGGCCCGATGATCGACGTCGCCCGAGCGGCGGGCTCGCCGGGTCCCGGCACGATCTCCTACCGGCAGGCCGACGTCCTCACCGAGAAGCTGCCGACGGAGGCCTACGACTTCATTTCCTGCCTCGCTTCCCTGCATCATGTGCCGTTCGACACGGTCACGAAGCTGCGGGACGCGCTGGTCCCGGGCGGTGTCCTGGCCGTGCTGGGGCTCGGCAGGCCCAGTACGGCCGCCGACTGGGCGCGCACCACCCTCGCCTCGCCGGTCAACGCGCTGGCCAGGGTGATCGTGTACGCGGGTGAGCGGCTGAACGGCGGGGTCGATCCGCTGCCGACGGCGCCGGTCGCGGAGACGTTCCCGCCGATGCACCGGATCCGGCGCGACGCGGCCAGGCTGCTGCCGGGGAGCAAGATCCGGAACCTGCTCTTCTATCGCTATCTGCTGGTCTACCGCCGACCGGAAGATGATCACTCGATGTGACACCCCAAGCGGGTGAAGCTCACGCGCGACTACCCGATCGGAGGCACCCGCCCGGCTGGATCCGGTTCATTTTGGAAGGGTCATCCAGTCCGGAGATCGGGGTCCTCATGCGCTTCAGACGCGTCCTGTTCGCTGCCGTCTCGACCGTCGTCCTGCTGATCGCCTCCACCACGGCGGCCACCGCCGCCGAGCGGTCCTACCGGAATTACGTCGCACTGGGTGATTCCTACACGTCCGGACCGCTCATCCCGCTCCCCCGCCTCGATCCACTCTTCTGCGGGAAATCGACGCAGAACTATCCGTCGATCCTCGCCGCGGCGCTGAAGGTCCGCTCCTACACCGACATCAGCTGCGGCGGCGCGGACACCACCAACATGACACGACCGCAGAGCGTGTTCCTCGGCAGCAATCCGCCGCAGTTCAGCGCCCTGCGCGCGAACACCGACCTGGTCACCGTCGGCATCGGCGGCAACGACTACGGCGTCTTCGGCACCCTGGTCGGCACCTGCCCGTCGCTGCGGGCGAGCGACCCCACCGGGAACCCCTGCCAGGACAAGTTCACCGTCGGCGGCGTCGACACGATGAAGGCGAAGATCGCCGACACCGGCAAGAACGTCGAGAAGGTACTGGCCGGGATCCACGCCCGTTCGCCGCGCGCCGACGTGCTCGTCATCGGCTACCCGCGGATCGCGCCGGAATCCGGCTACTGCCCGAAGATCCTGCCCTTCGCCGAAGGTGACTACGCCTGGCTCAACGACGTCGAGAAAGCGCTGAACTCGGCGATCGAGAAGGCCGTCGCCGCCGACGGCAAGGCTTCCTTCGTGGACACTTTCGGCCCGTCGGCTGGGCATGACGCCTGCGCGCCGAAGGGAGCCGCCTGGATCAACGGGCAGCACACGAAACTGCTCGCCGCGGCGGCATATCACCCCTACCGGACCGGGATGGCGGGCGTGGCCAATGTGATTCTCCGCCACCTCCGCTGAGCGACCCCCGGATGCTATGAACGGCCCGTTACTTGCAAATTTTGCAAGTAACGGGCCGTTCATAGCATTGGTCAGGCGGCGGGCGGTGAGCCTTCTCATCCTGCGTTGTCCGGTGTCGGCCGTCGGTCGGGGTGGTGGCCCGCAGGGCGGTGAAGGACGCCAAGTACATGAAGGCCCCCTTCCTTGCGTTAGGCGCAAGGAAGGGGCCTTCATGTACTTCAACCGGGGAAGGGCGCCGTACCGCGTCAGTCACCTTGTCGCGGGGGTGAGAGCGGAACACCCCACGACCTCGCCACATGAAGGACGCCTTCCCCGCATCCCATGCGGTGAAGGTCCCCTTCAGCCCCCACCCAGGCTGAAAAGGCGTTATGAACGGTCCGTTCATAACAAATTTTGTTATGAACGGACCGTTCATAACACGGGTCAGGAGGCGGGCAGCGTCGCCAACCGGGCGTTGATGCGCTCGATGTCGGCGACCGCGGTCTCCTTGCGGGCCCGGATCTTGCCGATCACCGGCTCCGGCGCCTTGTCGATGAAGGCCTGGTTGCCGAGTTTGGCCTCGGCCTGCGCCAGTTCCTTCTCCGCCGCGCCGAGGTCCTTCTGCAAACGCTTGCGCTCCGCGGCGACGTCGATCGTGCCGGACAGGTCCAGCTCGACGGTGACGACGCCGGCCGACAGCCCGACCTCCAACGACGCGCTCGGCGCGAAGCCGTCCTCGGGCTGGGTGAGCCGCACGAGTGCGCGGATCGGCTCGTCGTGTCCGGTGATCTCGGCGAAGCCGTCGCCGGACAGGCGCGCGGCCACCTTCTGGCTGGGCTTGAGGCCCTGGTCCGCGCGGAACCGGCGGACCTCGGTGACCAGCTTCTGGACGTCCGCGATCCGCTTGTCGGCCACCACGTCGGCGTAGGAGCCGTCGGCCACCGGCCATGGGGCGATGACCAGCGACTCGCGGCCGGTCAGCGCCGTCCACAGCTTCTCGGTGATGAACGGGATGAACGGGTGCAGCAGCTTCAGCACCGTGTCGAACACGTGCCCCAGCACCGCGCGCGTCGCCGTCACGCGGGCCTCGTCACCTTGGAAGACCTGGACCTTCGACAGCTCCAGGTACCAGTCGCACAGCTCGGTCCAGGTGAACTGGTAGAGCGTGTCCGTGGCCTTGGCGAACTGGTAGTCCGCCAGGTAGCCGGTGACGTCCTCGACCACGCTGCCGAGCCTGCCGAGGATCCAGCGGTCGGCCTCGGTGAGTTCGGCGGGCGCGGGCAGCGGGGCGTTCGCGTCCGCGCCGTTCATCATGGCGAACTTGGTGGCGTTCCAGAGCTTCGTGGTGAAGTTCCGGGAACCCGCGACCCATTCCTCGCCGATCGGCACGTCGGTGCCCGGGTTGGCGCCACGCGTCAGGGTGAAGCGCAGGGCGTCGGTGCCGTAGCGGTCCATCCACTCGATGGGGTCGACGCCGTTGCCCGCGGTCTTCGACATCTTCTTGCCGAACTGGTCGCGGACCATGCCGTGCAGCGCGATGGTCTTGAACGGCGCCTCGCCGGTGGCGTAGAGGCCGAACATCATCATCCGCACGACCCAGAAGAACAGGATGTCGTAGCCGGTGACCAGCACCGACGTCGGATAGAACTTGTTCAGATCCGGCGTCTTCTCCGGCCAGCCGAGGGTGGAGAACGGCCACAGGCCCGACGAGAACCAGGTGTCGAGGACGTCCGGGTCCTGGGTCCAACCCTCGCCAGACGGCGGTTCCTCGTCCGGTCCGACGCAGACGACCTCGTCGTTCGGGCCGTACCAGACCGGGATGCGGTGGCCCCACCACAGCTGGCGCGAAATGCACCAGTCGTGCAGGTTGTCGACCCAGTCGAAGTAGCGCTTCTCCATCTCCGGCGGGTGGACGTTCACCCGGCCGTCACGCACCGCGTCCCCGGCGGCCTTCGCGAGCGGGCCGACCTTGACGAACCACTGCAGCGAAAGCCGCGGCTCGATCGGCTCTTTCGACCGCTCCGAGTGCCCGACGCTGTGCAGGTACGGACGCTTCTCGGCGACGATGCGGCCCTGCTCGCGCAGCTTCTCCCGCACCGCGACGCGGGCCTCGAAGCGGTCCATGCCGTCGAACTCGGTGCCGGTGCCGTCGATGCGGCCCTGCTCGTCCATGATCGTGATCATCGGCAGGTCGTGGCGCTGGCCGATCTCGAAGTCGTTCGGGTCGTGCGCGGGGGTCACCTTGACCGCGCCGGTGCCGAACTCCGGGTCGACGTGCTTGTCCGCGACGATCGGGATCTTGCGCCCGGTCAGCGGCAGTTCGACCTCGGTGCCGACGAGATGCGTGTAGCGCTCGTCGTCCGGGTGGACCGCGACGGCGGTGTCGCCGAGCATCGTCTCCATCCGGGTGGTGGCCACGACGATCGCGTCGTCCCCGTCGCCGTATCGCATGGAGACGAGTTCGCCCTCGACCTCCTCGTGCTTCACCTCGGCGTCGGACAGCACCGACCGCAGCTCCGGCGACCAGTTGACCAGCCGCTCGGCGCGGTAGATCAGGCCGTCGTCGAAGAGCTTCTTGAAGATCGTGTTGACGGACTTGGACAGGCCGTCGTCCATGGTGAACCGCTCGCGGGTCCAGTCGACGCCCTCGCCGAGGCGCTTCATCTGGGCGAGGATCCGGCCGCCGTGCTCCTGCTTCCACTGCCAGACGCGCTCGACGAAGGCCTCACGGCCGAGCTCGCGACGGCTGGTGCCTTCGGCGCGGAGCTGCTTCTCGACCAGCGCGTGGACCGCGATGCTCGCGTGGTCCATGCCCGGCAGGTACAGCGTCTCGTCGCCGAGCATGCGGTGGTAGCGGGTGCTGGCGTCGATGAGCGTGTGCTCGAACGCGTGCCCGATGTGCAGCGAGCCGGTCACGTTCGGGGGCGGGATGACTACCGTGAACGGCGGCTTGTCCGACGTGGGGTCGGCCGTGAAGTACCCGGCGTCTACCCAACGCTGGTAGAGCGAGGCTTCTTCGTCGGCCGGGTTCCAGGCACCCGGTAGGTCGGTCTGCTGCGGCTGGGCGTTCTCGGTCACATTGTCAAGTCTACGAACCCTCACTAGCGAGTTCCTCACCGGCCGTAACGCTCGCCCCTCCCAGCCGATGAGGTGATGTTGTCACGTACTGGGGAGGGACGGGCTCGTGGAAGACCCGCAGCCGGATCTGAGGGATCCGGATTGGCGCAAGCACGCCGAGGTCGACGCCTGGCTCGGCGCGAAAAAGAACACGCGGACTTCGCGCCGCGGTTCCCGGGTGTCCCCCGGCCCTGTCCTGGTGCTGGCGCTGATCGCGCTCGTGGCCGCCGCGGTCGTCGTGCACCAAGTGCGGGGCCTCGGGGTCAATGACGTCCCCGGCTTCGGCCAGCCACCGAAGGCGATCCCGGTGTCCGGCGGGGTCGACCTCAACCGGCCCTATGACCGCACCCCGGCCGCGAACTGGGCCGAGGGGCTCGCCGGGATCACCGTGCCGCAGGGGCAGGCCGTCGGCGGCTTCACCGCGAAGGAGGTCGACGCGGCGTATCGGAAGGTGACGGAAGCCATCGCGGCCGCGCGGCTCAGCTCCAGGGCCTTGCAGAACAAGGACGGCTCGGAACTGCTCGCCCTGCTTGCCCCGAACGAACGCGTACGGCTCGAACCGACGCTCACGAGCGCGCTCACCGTCGAGAAGGGCAAGTACCTGACCCTCATCGGCCCGAACCGCCTGTTGCAGGTGCGACCGCGCATGACCGGCTCCCTCACGGCGAAGCCCGGCGACGAGGGTGAGCTGATCGTCCACGCCAGCTACACGACCGCCTACGCCTTCGACGCCCTTCCGAGCGAAGCCCGGACGCCGTCGGACATCGTCCCGTTCGTCCGCGACGAACAGGACTACGTGCTCCGCAAGGCGCCACCGTTCGAGAAGGCCGACGCCGGGCTCGGTTTCGGCGAGGGCGCGGGCTACCACTCGAACATGGCGTGTGACGCGAGCAAGGCCGGCATCCTCGCGCCCCAGTACGCTGACAAGAGCAAACCCGTCGACGGTGCGATCGCGGTCGACGAAGCCGACACCTACGACCCGACGAAACCCCTGCCGTCGACGGGGAACTGCGAGTAGCCGACAGGGGAAGAGGACCGAGATGGACGAAGAAGACCGGCGCATCGAGACCCATCCGGACCTGGTCGACCCGAATTGGCAGAAGCACGCCGAACTGGACGCCTGGCTCGGCGCGAAGAAGGAACTCAAGAAGAAGCGCCGTAAGCAGCGCAAGGTGGCCGGGGCATCCGCCGGCGGCTACCGCGAGCCGGGTTCGAACCGGTGGCCGGGTATCGCCGCGATCATCGGCCTTGTCGTGCTGGTCGTCGCCGCGATGACGGTGAACGCGGTGCAGGAGCGCGGTGTCAACGACACGCCCTGGTTCCCGCTGGACGAATCGCAGGTCGTGCGGAGCATCACGGACGCCTAGCACGTATCACGCGTGATTGGACGGCGAACACGCGTGCCTGAATGTCGATCACGCGTGCTCAGAGACGGATCTCGCGTGTTTGGAGACCGCACACGCGAGATCCGCCTCCAAGCACGCGAGTCACGTCTCTGAGCACGCGAATTCGGCTAAACGGGGTCACCGTGCTTGCCCACGTACTCACGACACGCCCTGGTTCCCGCTGGACGAATCGCAGGTCGTGCGGAGCGTCACGGACGCCTAGCGCGTAACACGCGTGCTCAGAGGCGGAACACGCGTGATTGGGTGGAGAACACCCCCTCGGTCGCGCGCGGGAGCGGCGAGGCGCACGATGGTGGCATGACCCGCGAAGCACCCGCGAACGACGTTGACGAGACCCAGCTCGAAGTAGGGAAACCGAAGAGCTGGGCGGCCGGGATCCCCGGGGTCGCGGTCTCCTTGATCCGCGGCGTGGAGCAGATGGGCGCCGCGCGCACGGTCAAGACGCTGCGCCTGCTGAACCAGCGCGACGGCTTCGACTGTCCCGGCTGTGCCTGGCCGGAGCCGCGCGAGGTCGACGGCGAGCACCGCAAGCTCGCGGAGTTCTGCGAGAACGGCGCGAAGGCCGTCGCCGAGGAGGCGACCAAACGCCGGGTCGGCCGCGAGTTCTTCGCCCAGCACTCCATCCAGGACCTGGCGGACAAGACCGACTTCTGGCTCGGCCAGCAGGGCCGGATCACCGAGCCGTTCGTGCTGCGCGAAGGGGCTTCGCACTACGAACCGATCTCCTGGGACGACGCCTTCACCCTGGTCGCGGACGAGCTTCGCGCTCTCCAGGACCCGAACGAGGCGATTTTCTACACCTCCGGCCGCACCAGCAACGAGGCCGCGTTCCTCTACCAGTTGCTCGTGCGCTCCTACGGCACGAACAACCTGCCGGACTGCTCCAACATGTGCCACGAGTCCTCCGGCGCCGCGCTCGCGGCCACCACCGGAATCGGCAAGGGCTCGGTCACGCTCGCCGACATCCACCGGGCGGACCTGATCGTGGTGGTCGGCCAGAACCCCGGCACCAACCACCCGCGCATGCTGTCCGCGCTGGAAGAGGCCAAGGGCAACGGCGCGCAGATCATCGCGGTCAATCCACTGCCCGAAGCCGGCCTGATGCGGTTCAAGAACCCGCAGAACGTCCGGGGCGTGATCGGCAAGGGCACCCCGCTGGCCGACGAGTTCGCGCAGATCCGGCTCGGCGGCGATCTGGCGCTGTTCCAGGCGATCGGACATCTCCTGCTGCAATGGGAGCAGGGGACTCCCGGCACGATCGTCGACCGCGCGTTCGTCGAGTCGTCCACCGAAGGGTTCGAGGACTACGCGAAGCATCTGCGGGAGATCGACTGGACCGAGGTCGCCACGGCGACCGGGCTGCCGCGTGAGCAGATCGAGCGGCTGGCGCGGATGATCGCGACGTCGCAGCGGACCATCTACTGCTGGGCGATGGGCCTGACCCAGCACAAGCACGCGGTGCAGACCATCTCCGAGGTCGCGAACCTGGCGCTGGTGCGCGGCATGATCGGCGAGCCGGGCGCGGGCCTGTGCCCGGTGCGCGGGCACTCGAACGTCCAGGGCGACCGGACGATGGGCATCTGGGAGAAGATGCCGGAGTCGTTCATGGACAGCCTCGACGCAGAGTTCGGCATCAAGGTCCCGCGAGAGCACGGCTACGACACCGTCGACGCGATCCGTGCGATGCGGGACGGCAAGGGCAAGGTCTTCTTCGCCGTCGGCGGCAACTTCGCTTCCGCCACACCGGACACCGAGCTGACCGAGAAGGCGCTCAAGTCGTGCTCGCTGACAGCGCACGTGTCGACCAAGCTGAACCGCTCGCACGTCGTCACCGGCAAGACCGCGCTGATCCTACCGACCCTCGGCCGCACCGAACGCGACACCCAGGCGGGCGGCGAGCAGTTCGTCACCGTCGAGGACTCCATGTCGCAGGTCCACACCTCACGCGGCAGGCTGACCCCGGCCAGTGAGCACCTGCTTTCGGAGGTCGCGATCATCTGCCACCTCGCGGAAGCGCTCTTCGGTGCCGGGCACGCCGTGCCGTGGCGGGACTTCCACGCCGGCTACGACCTCGTCCGCGACCGGATCGCGCGCGTCGTCCCAGGCTGCCACGACTACAACGCCCGTGTGCGCGAGCCCGACGGTTTCGTCCTCCCGAACGCGCCGCGCGATTCCCGGCAGTTCAACGGAACCGCCAACGGCAAGGCGAACTTCACCGTGTCCGAACTCGAGTACCCCAAGGTGCCCGAGGGCAGGCTGCTGTTGCAGACGATGCGCAGCCACGACCAGTACAACACCACGATCTACGGCCTTTCCGACCGTTACCGCGGGATCGAGGACGCCCGGCGCGTGGTGCTGGTCAGCCCCGAAGACCTGGCCTCACTCGGGCTGGCCGACGGCGCGATGGTCGACCTCGTCTCGGAGTGGCGGGACGGCGACCGCCGGGCCCCGAACTTCCGCGTGGTCTCGTATCCGACGGCGCGGGGCTGCGCCGCGGCGTACTTTCCCGAGGCGAACGCCTTGGTGCCGCTGGATTCGGTGGCCGACAAGTCGAACACCCCGGTGTCGAAGGCGATCGTGGTCAGGCTGGAGCCGCTGCCTTAGGCCGGGCCAGATGGTGGGTCGTGATGTCGCGAAAGCCACTTTCGGGACATCTGACGTCCTGAAAGTGGCTTTCGCGACACGGGGACGGGGTTGGTGTGGCTCCCACGGCCGCACCTTAAGCTGCCCGCTTGGCGGTTCCGGACCGTGCCGATCCGCGACCACCGTGAAGGGGTTACCCATTCCGGTGCTCGCGGAAAGGCCTTGTCATGTCACGAAGATCGATCCTGCGCGGCTTCGCCGCCCTGGTCTCGCTCGTGCTCGTCGCCGTGCTCCCCGGAGCGGCCACCGCCGCTCCGGCCGCACCACCGCCATTCCCGTTCGTCTCCCAAGTCGATCTGTCCTGCTACCGGACCGAGGGCTACAAACCGCCACCGGCCACGGTCACCACGAGGCATCTCAACCCGGTGCTCGCGGGCCTGCCGACGGAGACGGCCACGCTGGGAGAGCGCCAGCAACTCTGCGTGCCGGTCGCGAAGAACGGCGTCATCCCGCCACCCGGGATCCTCGACTACGTCCGCTGGGTGGACCTGTCCTGCTATCGGATCGCAGGCGGCGCGGTGAACTTTCCGCTGACGCTGAGCCACCTGAACCCGGTCGTGCAGAAGCTGGGAATCCAGGACGCCCACGTGACCATGCTGTCACCGGAGCAGTTGTGCGTGCCGGTCGCGAAGAACGGCGTGCTGCCGCCACCGGAGATCCTGTCGTTCGTCCGGCACATCGATCTCAAGTGCTATGCCCTGCGCGTCCTCGGCATCCCCGGCCAGGCCTTCCCGTTGACACTGGGGCATCTCAACCCGGTGCTGGCCAATCGGCCGAAGGTGGACGTCAAGGTCGGCAACGCGCGGCAGTTGTGCGTCCCGGTCGCCAAACGCGGTGACGAGATCCCTCCGGAGGTCCTCAACACCGTCCAGTGGCTGGATCTGGCGAAGTACGACGTCACGACCAGCCCGAGCATCGTCGGCCCGCTCACGCTGAAACTGACCCACCTGAACCCGGTGCTGGCCCACCTTCCCAACGAGCAGGTCACCATCATCGAACCGGCCCAGCTGGGCCTTCCGGTCGCCAAGAACGGCAAGATCCCGCCGAGAGAATAGCTGTCAGTTGATGCACCCGGTGTCGTCGGAGGTGATGGGCTGGTCGGTCCGGACCCCGGCCGCCCCGCCACCCGAGGAAACGCCCGGTCCCTTGTAGACCTGTCCGAGGACGACCTGTACATGGCCCGCCGCGACGGAATCGGCCTTCTGGGTTTCCAGCCCGCCGAGCAGTTTCGCGACCTCCGCGGCGGGCCCGGACGCGTCGCTGAACCGGACGACGGAGGTCCGCCGTCCGGTCTCGGCCGTCGCCTCGCCCTTGCCGAATCCCTTCTCCGCCAGGATGTCCGCGACGCGGGCGGCGAGACCGTCCTTGCCGCTCGCGTTGACGACGTCGACCTTGGGGCCCTCGGGCGCCTGCGGTGTCGTGGGCTGGACGCCGATCAACGAGGCGGCGAAGGCGCGCACCTGGGCGGGATCGACCTGCACGGCGGTCGCGGTCGGCTGCTGCCTGGGGTTGTAGCGATAGTCGGGGTTGACCACCGGGATCGTGTCGAAGGCGATGCCGCCGCCGCTGACGCCCTGCATCTGCCGGACGAAGTCGAACAGGTCCCACGAGCCGTCGAGGACGACCGAACGTTTCACCGCGTCGATCAGTTCGGAGACGCGAGCCGGGTTGGCGAGCGTCCCAGCGGAGAGCACCTGCTTCGCCAGTCCCGCGAGGAACACCTGCTGACGGCGTACGCGGTCGAGGTCGCTGCGAGGCAGATCCTCGCGCTGGCGGACGAAGGCGAGCGCGTCGGCGCCCTGGATCGTCTGCTTGCCCGCCTTGAAGTTCGC
This sequence comes from Amycolatopsis sp. cmx-11-12, assembly GCF_046269425.1. Taxonomy (NCBI): domain Bacteria; kingdom Bacillati; phylum Actinomycetota; class Actinomycetes; order Pseudonocardiales; family Pseudonocardiaceae; genus Amycolatopsis; species Amycolatopsis sp. cmx-11-12. Next base: position 74,203 of record NZ_JADNQM010000043.1, read on the forward strand.
GCCGGATTTGACGTCCTTGGTGTCCCGCTTCAAGCACACCTCGACCCCGCCGACGGCCTTGCTGATGTCGTAGAAACTCTGCAGGTTGACCTCGGCGAAGTGGTCGATCTTGACGCCGGTGAGATCCTCGACGGCCTTCAGGGTCGCCTTCCGCGCGGCCGTGATCGCCACCTTCTCGATCTCGGCCTTGTCGGTCTTGCCCGCCTCGCGCTGCGCACTCGCCGAAGCGAACTTGGCGTGACCGAAGATCCCGTTGATCTTGGTCTTGTCCTTCGTCCCCGGCTCCGCGACCCAGGAGTCGCGCGGGATCGAGAAGGCCTTCACCGCTTTCTGGCCGTTGGGGATGCGGAGCACGATGAGCGTGTCGGTCAGATCGTCGCCGTTCGCGCCCACGCGCAGCTCACGCAGCATCTCCTGGGACAGCGGGTTGCCGTGCTCGTCGGTCCGCGAATCGCGCCCGACCAGCAGGATGTCCAGCGAACCGTCGGCGGGCTGCTCCCCCGGGTCCGGCGCTTCGATCACGTCCTCGCGGGTGATGCCGTCCAGCGAACTCACCGTCGAGTATCCGTACGCGGTCCCGCCGAACACCGCCACCGCGAGCGCGGCGACCAGGACCTTCCCCAGCTTGTGCACGTTCCTAAGACGCACGGGGAGGCCGTCATTGCTGCATGGGTGATCCAGTTCACATCCGCAGATGCGACGCGCCGTTCAGGTCGAGGATCGCGCCGGACGCCCACGCGGCCTCGGCCGAGGCGAGGTAGAGCACCGCCGCCGCGACCTCCTCCGGCGTGCCGACCCGGCCGAACGGGCTCTGCCCGCGCAGCACCTCGCCGCTCTCGCCTTCGAGCTTGATCGCGACCCGGTCCGTGGCGGTGAAACCCGGGGCGACCGAGGTCACCGCGATCCCGTGCGGGGCGAGGGCGACGGCGAGCGACTGCCCGAACGAGTGCAGCGCGGCCTTGCTCGCGCCGTACGCCGGGAACTCGGGCTCGCCCTTGAAGGCGCCCCGCGAGCCGATGTTGACCACGCGGCCGGGCGCGCCGCGGTCGATCATGTGCCGTGCCACGCAGTAGGTCACGTTCGCCGTGCCGAGCACGTTGACGTCGACCATCCGCCGCCAGATCCGCTGCCAGTCCGCATAGGACACTTCGGCGACGGGATGGGCCGAGGCGGGCGACGGCGCGAAGGCGGCGTTGTTCACCAGGACGTCGACCCCGCCGACCAGTTCCTCGGCCTCGTCCGCGATCCGTTGCGCCACTTCGGGATCGGAGAGATCACCCCGGACGAGACCGTGGCCGGAACCCGGAAGCCCGCCGAATGTCTGCTCGGCGTCCTCCTGGTTCGAGGCGTAGTGGACGGCGACACGGTCGCCCTTTTCCGCGAAAGCGCGGGCGATCGCACGGCCGATACCGCGCGACGCCCCGGTCACCAAGACACCCACGGCCCGAGCCTACGCGGGTCAGCCGCCGAAGAGCTGGACCACCTTCCGGAACAGTTCGTAGACACCGTAGGCGAACGGGAGCGCGACCCACAGCCACGCGAAGACCATCAGCCCGGTGCGGCGGCGTTCGGGAGCCTGTCCGGTCATCGGGCCTCACTCCTCGCGGGCTCGCCGGACGACGCCGGCTCGTGGAACTTCGGGTTGACCGGCCGCACCAGTTCGTTGGCCACGAAGCCGACGGCCAGCAGGCCGATCATGATGAACAGCGACGTCGTGTAGAGGTCGGGGCCGACCTTGCCCGCCGACTTCTGGCTGTCGGCGATGGCGTTGACGATGAGCGGCCCGAGCACCCCCGCCATCGACCACGCGGTCAGCAGCCTGCCGTGGATCGCGCCCACCTGATAGGTGCCGAAGAGGTCCTTCAGATACGCCGGGATCGTCGCGAAGCCGCCGCCGTAGAAGGACAGGATCAACATGGCACACAGGACGAACACGAGCTTCGAGGAGTTGGTGGTCAGCGCGATCACGAGGTACAGCAGGGCGCCGGCGCCGAGGTAGAGCCGGTAGATGTTCTTGCGCCCCACCAGGTCCGAAGTGGACGACCAGACGAACCGGCCGAGCATGTTGGTGAGCGAGAGCAGCGCGACGAACCCGGCAGCGGCGGCGGTGCCGACCGGTGTCGGCGTCTCGCGGAAGAAGTCCGCGATCATCGGCGACGCCTTCTCCAGGATGCCGATGCCCGCGGTCACGTTGAAGCACAGGATCACCCAGAGCAGCCAGAACTGCGGCGTCTTGATGGCGTTGCGTGCCGACACGTTCGCGGTGGTGATCATCGCGTTGCCGTGGTCGGTCTTCGGCTCCCAGCCCTTCGGCTTCCAGCCGTCGGCCGGGACCCGGATCAGCAAGATGCCGAGAGTCATGAAGACCGCGTAGACCAGGCCGTGCACAAGGAACGCCGTGGCGACCGTCCCGATCGTCCACGGCGACGCGCCCAGCATCTGCGACGACCACGGGGAGGCGATCAGCGCGCCGCCGCCGAAGCCCATGATCGCGATGCCGGTGGCCATCCCCGGCCGGTCCGGGAACCATTTGATCAGCGTCGACACCGGCGAGATGTAGCCGATGCCGAGCCCGATGCCGCCGATCCCGCCCCAGCCGAGGACGACGAGCCAGTACTGCGACGTCGCCACGCCGAGCGCGGAGAGCAGGAAGCCGGAGCTGAAGCAGACCATCGAGACGAACATCGCCCAGCGCGGTCCGTTGCGCTCGACCAGCGTGCCGCCGAACGCCGCCGACAGCCCGAGCATCACGATGCCGAGCTGGAACGGGAGCGCGCTCTGCGTGCCGGTGAGCCCGAGGGTCTTCTCCAGCGGGAGTTTGAAGACACTCCACGCGTACGCCTGCCCGATCGACAGGTGGACGGCCAGCGCGGCGGGCGGCACCAGCCAGCGGCTCCAGCCCGGCGGGGCGACAATGCGTGAACGGTCCAGGAAGCCGATGGCCATCCGGCGCCTCCGTACTCTGGGGGTGGGCACTGGGAATGTATTACTTAATACCCGGCGTTGCAGTATTCGACTGTCGAATGACCGGTCAGAAGGGTGGACAAGTGGGCAGGGTGACAGTGCGCCGTCCGGTGCGGAAGATCTCCGCGACCCGGGATGTGCGGCGGCCCGACGTGCTGGCGGCCGAAGAGCCGCTGGAGATCCGCGTCGGCGGCAAGGCACTCGCGGTCACCATGCGGACACCCGGCAACGACGTCGAACTGGCTCACGGGTTCCTGTTGTCCGAAGGCGTGCTCGCCTCCCGCGAGGACGTCGCGGTCGCCCGGTACTGCGACGGCGTCGACGACCAGGGCCGCAACACCTACAACGTCCTGGACATCGCGCTGGCCGAGGGCGTCGCGCCACCGGAGACGGGCGTCGAGCGGAACTTCTACACGACGTCCTCGTGCGGTGTCTGCGGCAAGGCCGCGCTCGACGCGGTCAAGCTCCGAAGCCGGTTTTCGCCGGAGAAGTCCGAGTTCGCGGTGCACACCGACGTGCTGGCGAAGCTCCCGGACACGCTGCGCACCCACCAGAAGGTCTTCGCCAGCACCGGCGGGCTGCACGCGGCCGCCCTGTTCGACGCCGAGGGAAACCTCGCCGTCGTCCGGGAGGACGTCGGCAGGCACAACGCCGTCGACAAGGTCCTCGGCTGGGCGTTGCAGGAGGGCCGAATCCCCGCGGCGGACGCCGGTCTGCTGGTGTCCGGCCGCGCCTCGTTCGAACTGGTGCAGAAGGCAGCCATGGCCGGGATCGGCCTGCTGGCGGCGGTTTCCGCGCCGTCGTCGCTGGCCGCGGAACTGGCCGAGGAGAACGGCATGACCCTCATCGGCTTCCTGCGGGGCGACAGCATGAACCTCTACACCGGCGAGCAGCGAGTACTGGGCCTCGGGAGCTGAAGGGGCTTCAGCTCGCCACCCAGTTGCCGTGGAAGCCGTTCGGGACACGGTCCGGCAGGTGCACGGCACCGACGGTCTCCAGTGTCTCGGCGTCCAAAATGGTCAGATCGCTCTTCTGCGTAGCGGCGTCGTAGACGAACCCCATCAGCACGCCCTCGTCCTCGGCAGCGTCCACAGAGGACGGTACGAACACGAACTCCCCCACCTGACTACCCTGGCGGAATTCCCTCGACGCGACGGCCCCCTTCCCCAGGTCGTGCTTGTACAAAGCGCCCGAGGACGCCGATCCGTCCTTTGTGGATACCGAGTAGCCGAAGCGGTGCCGTCGCCCGACCAGCCGCTCGTCGATGCGGGGGAACTCCTGGCCCTGGTCGTCGAGGCGTTCCTCGATGACCTTGCCCGCGGAGAGGTCGACAGTCCAGCGGTCCAGGGTCGGCGGCCCTTCGGCGGGGCCGAGCAGTTCGCTGTCGAACATCTTCGGATGCCGGACGACGTCGAGCACGATGTCGTCGCCGTCGTCGTAGGCGTTCATCGGGTGGAACACGTAGCACGGCTCGACCTCGAACCAGCGGACGTCGCCGTTGCCGCCCTCCCTCGGCATGACACCGATTCGCGCCGGGTACTTCGGGTTCCAGCGGTACGGCAGGCCAGCGTTGCCCGAGATCCGCTCGCGCAGCTTCGCACTGAGGGGATCCGGCACCTTCACCCTGCCCACCAGCGCGGACACCACCAGCCGGGCAGGCGTGCGCAGGAATGACGGCACGGACGCGGCGACGGCCTGTTCGGTCTCGAACGTGACCGGGAGGTCGTAGAAGACGACGTGCTTCTCGGTCAGGGAGAAGTCGTGCATCATCGGCGAACCGGTGACCTCGATGTCGACCTTGCGCCGCGCGTGGCCCTGGGCGTCGATCACCGAGTACTGCACCTTGTTGCCCCAGCCGAAGAAGTACGACACGGCGTGCAGTTCGCCAGTCTCCGGGTCACGCTTCGGGTGCGCGGTGTAGCCGCCGGGCAAGGTGCCGTCGAAGTCGCAGGCGCCGACAGTGTCGAGTTCGTCGGTCAGTTCGAAGCTCGAGGCGCCGCCCTCGATCAGGGCGAGGGTCTTGCCCGCGTGGCCGATGACGTTCGTGTTGGCCCCCATGGACGCGGTCCCGGCGGCCGATCCGCCTTCCCAGCGCTCGCCGAGTTCTCGCGACAGCCTGGGGTTGCGCACCCAGCGGTTGCGGTACCACTCGGCGCGTCCATCGCGCAGCCGGACGCCGTGCACCATGCCGTCACCCATGAACCAGTGGAAGGTCGCGGGGTCCACTTCGGACAGCGGGTTCGGCCCGTTCCGGAGGTAGCGCCCGTCCAGATACTCCGGGATGTGCCCGGTGACGCTCAGTTCGGTGATCGTGTGCTCACGGCGGACCGGAGCGAAGTTGCCCTCGAGGAACTTGTTGCCCATCACAGGCCCCCTGGATCTGATGACTACAGCGACCATAACGTGGTTATGGACACATTTATAACAGGGTTATGAAATACTGGCAAGCATGTCACCGAAACCCGCCGCCGCCGAGGTCAAGGCCAAGCTGATCGAGGCGGCGATCCGGCTGCTCTCCGACGGCGGCCCGGAGGCGCTCCAGGCCCGCAAGCTGGCGGCCGAGATCGGCGCGTCGACCATGGCCGTCTACACCCATTTCGGCGGGATGAACGCGCTGGTGGACGAGGTCGCGCGCGAAGGATTCCGGCGGCTGTCGGCGAATCTGGGCGAGGTCGAGGAGACCGATGACCCGGCGGCCGACATCCTCACCTTGGCGCTGGCGTACCGGCGGACAGTGGTGGACAACCCGAATCTCTACGCGGTGACCTTCGGCCAGAGCCAGCCCGACGGGCAGAAGGCCGCACTGGGCGACATGACCAACGAGGAGACCCGCCAGAACCTCAGCGAAGAGGGCATCGAGGCCTTCGGCTACCTCGTCCGCGGCGCGAAGCGGGTGATCGAAGCGGGCCGGTTCCGCCCGGCGCCGGAGTTCGCCGTCGCCGCCCAGCTCTGGAGCGCCGTGCACGGTTACATCACGCTGGAGGTCGCCGGCCACTTCGGCGACGGCGAGAATGGTGTGGACCACATCCTGATTCCCCTGGCCACCGCCCTCGGGGTCGGCCTAGGCGACACTCTCGAGGCCGCGACGAGGTCCGCGCAGGTCTCGATCGAGGCATGGCGCGCGAAAGAGGGAAACACCGGCACCTGATCCGGCGATACCCCGGTCACAGGTCGGTGAACCGTGCAACCTTCGAGCGGAAGCGCGCGTCTGACCTGGTAGAAGCTCAACGGGGGAACGGGGACGGGTGAACGACGACGACCAGGGGCAGACGACGCTGCCGGGGGTGCATGGCGCCCGCCGCTGGCTGAGCCGTCGGTCCGTGCTGATCGCCGGCGCCTCCGGTCTCGGTGTCGCGGGGCTCGCCGCCGGAACGGCCTCCGGTGCCCTGCCGTTCAGCGAAGCGCTCCAGCGGGCACTCGGCGTCGCGTCGCCGACTCCGGCCACCCAACTGGGCAGCCCCCGCGTCGAACGCGTCTACTCCGAAGCCCGCGGCCGCGAGGTCGACCTCGTACTGATGCTGCCGACCAAGGCGCCGCCCAAGGGTCTGCCGATGTCGCTGATGCTGCACGGCCTCCACGGCACCGCGCGGCACGCGGCCCCCACCGGACTGCTCAAGCAACTCGGCAGCGACGTCGCCCGCAAGGCGGTGCCCCCGTTCGGATTCGTCGCGGTCGACGGCGGCGACCACTACTGGCACGAAAACCAGCCCGGCGACAACCCGATGGCGATGCTGCTCGAAGAGGTCCCGCGCTGGCTGGCCGCCCGCGGCCTCGGCGGCCGGGACGGGCTGCCGTTCGCCGCCACCGGGCTTTCGATGGGCGGCTTCGGCGCGCTGCTCTACACCCGGCGCCGCCTGGAACGCCGCCGCCCGCCCACCGCGGTCGCCGCGCTCGCGCCCGCGCTGATCACGTCGTGGCCGGAGATGAGCAAGCGGCGCGCGTTCCGCGACGCCGCCGACTGGGGCTCGCTGGATCCGTTGCGCCACATAAACGTCACCAAGAGCGTGCCGACCGGGGTCTGGTGCGGTACCGAGGACCCGTTCATCGGCGGGGTGCGGAAGTTCATCTCCGAAGCGCGGCCGATGGTCGCGCACACCGCGCGCGGCAAACACGGCGACACCTTCAACCGCACGGTCGTGCCGAGCCTGATCGCTTTCCTCGGCAAACACGTCCCGAAGAACGCCTGACCCGGGTCGACCCGGTCGCGCGAGCGGTAGGGATGGTTAGTTTTGTAGCGGGTTCCCCGCTGGGACAGTGATGTGAGCAAGGGGCGAGCGGGGAGGATTTGGGACACTCAACGTCCCAATTCCTACATCGTCACCCCTCGGGCCGGTCCCGGCGCAAGTACATGAAGGCCCCCTTCCTGTACCTAGGCGCAAGGGGTGGATTTCAGGGGTCGTTGCAACACGGGTGATCAACTGGTTTTGGTGAGGAGTTTAGCGAGGCGCTCGGCTGGGGTGTCCCAGTCG
>NZ_JADNQM010000044.1:0-74328 GCF_046269425.1 Amycolatopsis sp. cmx-11-12
CGTGCACCAAGGAAGTGCCTTCCCGTGAGAGAACCCTGGACCTTCGCAAGCCCAAGTTTCCCTTACAGGACAGGCACTTCCTCCATTTCACGACCAGATCTACATCACACTGCGTGAAAGACGCAGGCTAGAGGACGAATCGCGGTCTCCCCAAGGGCGCCCTGCGCCCGACGGAGACTTCACCGTCGCGCGCCCTCTTTTGGGCCGGAGGCCCACGGAAACGTTTTGTAGGGCACCCTCTCCGAGAACGTGAGTTTCCAACAAATCCAGCGCCCTGCGAAACGTTTCCGTCAGCGCGTGACAATTCAACACAGTCTCCAGGTGGGGGTAACGCCGCGGAGGGTGCCCACGCAGGATGACCGCCACCGATCGTGACTCGCGTCACACGGATGGAGGAGGCGGCTTGCTGAGTGTCCGTGATCTTCAGGTGCGGTACGGCCGATCGGTGGCCGCACTGCACGGGGTCGACCTCGACGTTTCCCCCGATGGAGTACTGGCCGTCCTTGGCAGCAACGGCGCCGGGAAATCGACTCTGCTGCGGACCATCTCCGGCACCCTGCGCATGCACCGAGGGTCCGTTTCCGCCGGTGAGGTCCGCTACGACGGCAAACCGCTGACCAAGCTCGACCCGGCCCGCATCGTCGGTCTCGGCGTGGTCGGCGTCCCTGAAGGCCGCCAGGTCTTCGCGCGGATGACGGTCGAGGAGAACCTCCGCGCGGGCGGGATCGGCGCCCGCTCCCCCGGAGACCGCACCGCCGCGAGGAAACGCGTCGACGAACTCTTCCCGGTCCTGTCCGAACGCGCCAAACAGCGCGCCGGCCTGCTGTCCGGCGGTGAGCAGCAGATGCTCGCGATCGGCCGCGCGCTGATGTCCGGCCCTCGGCTGCTGCTGCTCGACGAACCGTCACTTGGCCTCGCGCCGAAGATCGTCGAGCGGACCGGCGCCATCATCCGTGAGATCCACGATCAGGGCACGGCCGTGGTGCTGGTCGAGCAGAACGCCGTGATGGCGTTGCGCGTGGCCGATCACGCGATCGTCCTCGAAGTCGGCCGGGTCGCGCTGGCCGGGACGACGGCCGAACTCGCGGCGAGCGAAGACGTCCAGCGGCTCTACCTCGGCGGACACGCCGAATCGCAGGCCACCGCCGACGCCGAGGCCGAAGACGCCCGCAAGCACCGCGAGGGCCGGACGCTGTCGAGGTGGGCCGGATGACGCCGCCGGAGTTGCACATCGACAACTTGACCCTGCGCTTCGGCGGGATCCGGGCGCTGGACGACGTCTCCTTCAGCGTCGGCTCCGGTTCGCTGCACGCGCTCATCGGGCCGAACGGCGCCGGGAAGTCCAGTTGCTTCAACGTGATCAGCGGGCTCTACCGGGCGGACTCCGGCAGCGTCCGGCTCGGCGACACCGTCCTTTCCGGACTCGCGCCGCATCGGCTCGCCGGGCTCGGCGTCGGCCGGTCGTTCCAGAACGCGGCCCTCTCCCCCGGCTCGACCGTGCTCGACAACGTCATGCTCGGACGCCACGCGCTGACCACCGGTGGCTTCCTCGCCTGCGGTCTCCGGCTGCCGTGGACCACCCGCGCCGAACGACGGCATTCCGCGCGCGCCAAGGAGATCTGCGACTTCCTCGGCATCGGCGCACTGGTGGACCTTCCGGTCGGGGCGCTCCCGTACGGCGCGGTGAAACGCGTCGACCTCGCCCGCGCGCTCGCCGTCGAACCGGTCCTGTTGCTGCTCGACGAACCCGCGGCCGGGATGAACGCGACCGAGACCGCCGAGCTGGCCGGGACGATCCGGGACGTCCGCGACGCGCTCGGCATCTCGATCCTGCTGGTGGAACACGACATGGGGCTGGTGATGGGTATCGCGGACCGGGTCACCGTCCTGGATTTCGGCAGGCGGATCGCCGACGGCACCCCGGCCGAGGTCCAGTCGGATCCGGACGTGATCAGGGCATACCTCGGCACGGAGGCCACGGCGTGAACACTTTCCTGCAACTCGCGGTGAACGGACTCGGCAAGGGCGCGGTGTTCGCGTTGCTGGCGCTGGGTTTCGTGATCATCTTCAAGGCCACCGAGGTGGTCAACTTCGCGCACGGCTCGCTCGTGCTCTTCGGCGGCTACCTGGTCGTCGTGACCCGGGAATCACTCGGCTGGGCGGGCGCTTCGCTGGTCGGCATCGCCTCGGCGGGTCTGCTCGCGCTGCTGCTGGAACGCCTCCTGCTCTCCCGCTCGCGGCACGCGGACGCGAACAGCCTGGCGTTGCTGACCATCGGCGTCGACGTGATCATCACCGAAGAGATCGTGCGGCGGCTCGGCGTCACCTTGCCGTTCCTCGGCGACGCCTGGGACGCGCAGCCGTTCCAGATCGGCGGGATCACGTTGTTCCGCACGCATCTGGTCGCGCTGGTCGTCGCGGCGGTGCTGATCACCGCGTTCACCGTCGCGTTCAAGTACTCGAACTGGGGTATCGCGATGCGGGCGCAGGCGGAGAACCGCGAGGCCGCCGCGCTGATGGGGATCCGCAGTTCCCGCGTGACGGCGACGGCGTGGGTGGTCGCCGGCGTACTCGCCGGGGTCGCGGTGCTGTTCATCGCCACCCAGGACTTTTCCGGCGCGGGGCTGTCCCGCGGCACGCACTCCATCGCGCTCGCGGCGTTCCCCGCGGCCATTCTCGGCGGGCTGGACTCGACGGCGGGCGCGGTGGTGGGCGGGCTGGTCGTCGGGCTCGTCGAGGCGCTTTCGGCGCAGTACGTGTCGTTCGACTTCTCCAAGAGCGCGGTCTTCCTGGTGATGCTGGTGGTATTGGTGGTGCGGCCGTCGGGGTTGTTCGGGACGAGGGAGAGCACTCGTGTCTGACACCGCTGTGAAAACCCCTGCCGCGGCCCCGCCGACACCGCCCGCCAAACGCGACAACGGGCGGCTGCTCAAAGCGCTGGCCTGGATCGCGCTGCTGGTCGTCCTGCTCGCCATCCCGCTGTATCTCGACGCCGCCTGGCTGAAAGCCGGGCAGTACATGATGATCGGCGGGGTCGGCGCCATCGGGCTGACGCTCCTGGTCGGCCAGGCCGGGCAATTGTCGTTGGCGCACGCGTTCTTCCTGATGGCGGGCGCGACCGGGTACACCGTCCTTTCCGGACCGACGGACGACGAGCGCGTGTTCGGCCTCGGCCTCGACCCCGGCCTGTCACTGGTCGGGGCGGTGGTCATCGCGGCACTGCTCGGGCTGGCGTTCGCACCGGTTTCCGGACGGTTGCGCGGGATCTACCTCGGTGTCGCGTCACTGTCACTAGTGTTCCTCGGACTCTACTTAGGACAGTCCGCCGAAACGCTGACCGGCGGGACGTCGACCGGACGCGCTCCCGAACCGTTCTCCCTGTTCGGCTTCCCGTTCACCAACGGCGGTCCCGAAATCGAGCTGATGGGCGTGCCGATCCGGCAGGCGGAACGACTCTGGTACCTGTTCCTCTTCCTGACCGTGCTCGCGTACGTGGTCGCCCGCGCCGCGGTCCACAGCCGGGTCGGCCGTTCGTGGCGGGCCGTGCGGGACAACGAGGCCGCTGCCTCGGTGATGGGGGTCAGCGTCACCAGGGCCAAGGCGGGCGCGTTCGCCGTCTCCTCGGCATACGCGGGACTCGCGGGCGCGATGACCGTGCTGTGGTTCGACATCCTCAAACCCGACGAGAGCGAATTCGGTACGTACGGCATCAACATCTCCATCGCCTTCCTGGCCATGGTGATCATCGGGGGACTAGGCTCGGTGCCCGGCGCGCTGGTGGGCGCGCTGATCGTCAACGGGCTGCCGCAGGTGCTTTCGCTGTATTCCGCCGATCTCGGCTGGTTCTCCGGAACCGGGGACGGCGCCTTGACCCCGATCCTGGTCAGCTCGTTCGTCTACGGCGCCGCGATCATCCTCGTGGTGCTCTTCGAACCGGGCGGGCTCGCCGCGATCGGTCGCCGGATCACCCCCTCGAAGAAACGTCATCTCCCGGAGGAGCAAGGCATATGAAGCGCACATTTCCGGCCGTCGCGCTGGCGGCGGTCCTCGTCCTCTCGGCGTGCAGTACGAAAGCGGGCGACTCGGGGTCCTCGGGGGCGGACGACTCGGGCGTCAAGACCGACAAAGGGGTGACCGCGTCGGAGATCACCCTCGGCGTGATGACCGACAAGACGGGCGTGTTCAAGAACCTCGGCCTCGGCGTCACACAGGGGAACGAGTTGTGGGCCAAGGACTTCAACGCCGCCGGCGGGGCATGCGGACGTCAGGTCAAACTGGAGACCATCGACCACGGGTACAAAGCGGACACGGCGAAGACGCTGTACCCGCAGATCGAGCCGAAGGTGCTCGGGTTCGTGCAATTGCTGGGTTCGCCGATCGTCGCCGCGCTGAAACAGAACATCGCCTCGGACAAGACCGTCGCCGCGCCCGCGTCGTGGTCTTCGGAACTGCTCGACAACCCGTACGTGATGATCGTCGGGACGACGTACGACCTGGAGATCATCGACGGCCTTTCGTACTTCCAGGAACAAGGTCTGGTGAAGGATGGCGACACGATCGGGCACGTCTACATCGATGGCGAGTACGGCAAGAACGGCCTGCGCGGCTCGCAGTTCTACGCCAAGAAGCACAATCTGACGGTGAAGGAAGTCAAGATCACCTCCACCGACAACGACCTCACCAATATCGTCACCGGGCTCAAGGGCGATGGCGTCAAGGCCATCGTCCTGACCACGTCCCCGGCGCAGACCGGTTCCGCGCTCGCGACGAACAAGGCACTCGGGCTGAACGTGCCCGTGCTCGGCAACAACCCGGTGTTTGACCCCGTGCTGCTCAAGAGCCCGGCGGCGAACGCGCTGGACAAGCTGACGATCGTCGCCAGCAGCGTCCCGTTCTCCGCCGATCTCCCCAAGGCGAAGGACGTCGCGGCGAAGTACAAGGCCGCGTACAAGGAGACCCCGAACGGTGGCATCCCCTACGGCTACGCGGTCGGCGAAGTGTGGGGCGCGGTGCTCAAGAAGGCTTGCGAGAACAAGGACCTCACCCGGGACGGCATCGCCGCGGCGCTGAAGCAGACGACGTCGGCGAGCACGGGGGATCTGGTGGCGGCACTGGACTTCTCGAAGGCGGGCACCCCGGCGACGCGCCAGGTGTACGCGGCGACACCGGACGCGTCTGCCGAGGGCGGCGTTCGCTACGTCAAGCCGCTGTTCGAGGCTCCCGAGGCGAAGGAGTACGTGGCTCCGCACCAGAAGTGAGTCTCGCTTCGGCCAGCGACGGCCGGGCCGAGCGTGCGGGAGTGCACTGTGCTGCCTCGACCGCGGCGCCCAGGCGATGGTCTCGGCGCAGATGCGGCCGCTTTCCTGATCCACGTCGCCGCACAGGACATCGAACAGCTCCACTCATTCCTGGTGGATCGCTTGTCGAAGCGCAAAGAGATCGTCAGTTTCGGCGAGTTCGGGCTGCGAATACCAGGTGACAACCCCTAGGTCTTCACCCTGGAATACCCGACACGCCACCCCTAAGTACGCCCGAAATCCAAGACTTCGCATCGGAGAAGACGGAAACTGTCGGGGGTATGGGTTTGACTGGGCACAGCGGAACAGAAAGGAGGCACGACATGGACGTTCGGACAGAACTGAACCATCGTGAGCGGGCCACCCTGAGAGCCGTGGCCGATGGCCACGCCGAGATCAGTTGCAGTTGCGAACCGGACCTGTTCGTCGACGGTCTCGCCTGCTGTGACCAGCACACCGCGCACCGCCTGGCGCACCTCGGCCTGGTGGCACCCGCCCACGGCGGCCGATGGGGCGAACGCGTCCCCGCCCGGCTCACCGAGGCCGGGGCGGAAGCATTGGGGGCCGCCGCGCCGGCGCTCGCCCTACCACCGCTGGCCGCCGCCTAAAAGCGTTTGCCGGAGTGCGCGAAGGGCGCCACGATCTGCTGATGCGTGTCTTTCTGGAGACCGAACGGCTCCTGCTGCGGCAGTTCACCGACGCCGACGTCGACGACCTGTTCGCGCTCTACGACGACCCCGAAGTCATGCGGTACCTCAATGGGGGCAAACCCGCCGACCGGGCGGAAATCGAAAGAATCGACCTTCCCGCTTTTCTCGGTTACTACGAGCGTTTCCCCGGTTACGGATTCTGGGCGGCGATCGTGAAATCCAGCGGGGCTTTCCTGGGGTGGTTCCATTTCCGGCCGCTGCGCGGCCATCACACGGACGACCCGGAGCTGGGTTACCGGCTGAACCGATCGTCCTGGGGCAAGGGATACGCCACCGAAGGTTCGCTCGCGCTGCTGGAGAAGGGCTTCACCGAATTCGGGGCGCGGCGGATCTGGGCGGGCACCATGGCGGTGAACCTGGGGTCACGCCGGGTGATGGAGAAGATCGGGATGCGGCACATCCGGACCTTTCACGAGGACTTCGACGACCCGATCCCCGGCACGGAGGAGGGCGAGGTCGAGTACGCCATCACCCTGGAGGAGTGGCGCTCCCGCACCCTCACGTGATCAGACGGCGAACACGCGTGATTGAGCGGCGAACTCGCGTGATCAGACGGCGATCACGCGAGATCTCCGCCTGATCACGGGGTGGGGAGCCAGGTTTCGCCGATTTCGTCGGTGAGGGCTTCGCCGCCGGTCAGGTCGGCGAGCCACGCGTGGAACGCGTCCCCCTGGTCCGGCGCGAGCCCGACGTCGAAGTGCGCGACGTCTTCGAACCGCGTCGCGTGCAGTAGGTACGGCGACGAGCGGATGTCGTTCTCCAGGCGTCCGGCCCGGTCGTAGTCGACGACGACCTCCACCAGCCGCAGCCGCCGGTACTCCCGCACCCCGACGGCGTCGACGGCCTCGGAGACCGCCTGACCGTAGGCGCGGATCAGGCCGCCCGCCCCGAGCAGGACCCCGCCGAAGTAGCGGGTCACCACCGCGACCGTGTCGGTCAGCTCCCGGCGGCGGAGCACCTCGAGCATCGGGGTGCCCGCGGTCCCGGCGGGCTCGCCGTCGTCACTCGACCGCTGCGCGCGACCGTCGGCGCCCAAGACGAACGCGTGGCAGTGGTGCCGGGCGGCCGGATCGGCCTTCTTCCGGGCGGCGATCACCTCGCGGGCGGCCTCTTCCGAGGTCACCGGGGCGAGCGCGCACAGGAACCGCGAACGCCGGATTTCGATCTCGTGGACCCCGGTGCCCGCCACGGTGAGATAACGATCCGCCATCGGCCAAGCCTCTCAAACCGGACGGGACGCTCTGCCGTTCGGGCGATTCGATGGTCACCTCGGGTCACCGCAACACCGGTGAAACCCACTCCAATGCGCGATCCAGGTCACACTGTCGAGGCACGTGAGCGATCGTTCACGCAGGTCAGCGCCCTAATGCTCCACTCAGTGGACATGTCGTTCCAGCCAGTGGGCAGATGATGTTTGAAGTCAACGCCCGCGTGGCATTTCCCACCCCGACCAAGCGACGTATGTCGATAACAGCGATTTCACACTATCGTCATAAGACCGGCGAACCCGGGAGTAACACGTGCGCCCCGCCTGCCATCCACCACAACGGTCTGGCGGCATGCGGCGCACCGCAGTACCGATAAGCGCATCGGCCGCCCAATGCAGTGCGGCTCTACGAACCCTGCCCCCGTTTCGCGGGGCGGATTCGTTCCCTCTCGACTGACCATCGCGGTCCCGGACCACTCCGTTAGCTGGTTCACTTCCGAACCACCCGAACGGAGTGCTACCGGTCGCGCCGACGCCTTGGGAGGCGGCCAGCCGTGACCCACCATGCCAGCAACAAGGGCAGCAAGGCCCCCGAAGGCCTGTATGACCCGGAGTTCGAACATGACGCCTGTGGTGTCGCGTTCGTCGCCGATCTCTCCGGAAAACGCGATCACGGCATCGTCGCCAAAGCACTGATCGCGCTGCGGAACCTGGAACATCGCGGGGCCCGCGGCGCCGACCCGGAAACCGGCGACGGCGCCGGGATCCTGATCCAGGTCCCCGACGAGTTCTATCGCGACGTCGTCGGCTTCGAACTGCCCGAACCCGGCGCGTACGCCGTCGGCACGGCTTTCCTTCCCCAGGACGAAAAGCCGCGCGGCCGGGCGATGACCACCATCGAGCGCATCGCCGCCGAAGAAGGCATGCGTGTACTCGGCTGGCGCGATCTGCCCGTCCACACCGAACACGTCGGCACCGGCGCGGCCGAGACGATGCCGCACTTCAGCCAGCTGTTCCTCGCCGGGCTGCGAGACGGGCTGGCGGGTCTGGCGCTGGAGCGCGCCGCGTTCGTGGTGCGCAAACGCGCCGAGCACGAACTGGTCGAGGACGACGTCTACTTCCCGAGCCTGTCGTCACGGACGATCGTCTACAAGGGAATGCTCACCGAGCCGCAGGTCGAGAAGTTCTTCGCCGACCTCACCGACGAACGCGTCACCAGCGCCATCGGCCTGGTGCACTCCCGGTTCTCCACCAACACCTTCCCGTCGTGGCCGCTGGCGCACCCGTACCGGTACGTCGCCCACAACGGCGAGATCAACACCCTGCGCGGCAACCGCAACTGGATGGACGCCCGCGAGGCACTGCTCGAATCCGACCTGATCCCGGGTGACCTCAAGCGGATCTACCCCGTCATCACACGTGGCGCGAGCGACTCGGCGTCCTTCGACGAGGTGCTGGAGCTGCTCCACCTCGGCGGCCGGTCACTGCCGCACGCGGTGCTGATGATGATCCCGGAGGCCTGGGAGAACCATCAGGAGATGGATCCCGCGCGCCGTGCGTTCTACGAGTTCCACTCGACGCTGATGGAGCCGTGGGACGGCCCCGCGCTGGTCTCGTTCACCGACGGCACCCAGATCGGCGCGGTGCTCGACCGCAACGGCCTGCGCCCTGCCCGGTACTGGGTCACCGAAGACGGCCTCGTCGTCCTCGCCAGTGAGGTCGGCGTGCTGGAGCTGGACCAGTCCACGATCGTCCGGAAAGGACGGTTGGAGCCGGGCCGTATGTTCCTCGTGGACACCGAGGCCGGCCGGATCGTCGAGGACGAGGAGATCAAGAACCAGCTTGCCACCGAGCACCCGTACGACGAATGGGTCGAGGACGGGCTGCTGCCGCTGGCAGGGCTCCCCGATCGCGAACGCGAGATCCCGCCGCACGCCGCGCTCGTGCGCCGCCAGCAGGCTTTCGGCTACACCGAAGAGGAACTCGACGTCCTGCTCGAGCCGATGGCCCGCACCGGCGCGGAACCGATCGGCTCGATGGGCAACGACTCCCCCATCGCGTCGCTGTCGAGCCGCCCGCGGCTGATCTTCGACTACTTCATCCAGCTCTTCGCCCAGGTGACCAATCCGCCGCTGGACGCGATCCGCGAGGAACTGGTCACCTCGCTCGGCACCCAGCTGGGCGCGGAGCCGAACCTCCTGGAGGCCGACGCGTCGTCGTGCCGCCGGATCGTGCTGCCGTTCCCGGTGCTGGACAACGACGAGTTCGCGAAACTGGTGCACGCCAACGACGACGGTGACCTGCCCGAGTTCCAGTCGGTCACCGTGCAGGGCACCTACGACGTCCACGGTGGCGGCGAGGCGCTCGTGCGGCGGCTCGACGAGATCCGCGCCGAGGTGTCCGCGGCCATCGCCGAGGGCGCGCGGCTGATCGTGCTGTCCGACCGCGGGATCGACGAGGACCACGCCGGCATCCCGTCGCTGCTGCTCACCGGCGCGGTGCACCACCATCTAGTGCGCGAGAAGACCCGCACCCAGGTCGGCCTCATCGTCGAGGCGGGCGACGCGCGCGAGGTCCACCACATCGCGCTGTTGATCGGCTACGGCGTCGCCGCGGTCAACCCGTACCTGGCGATGGCGACCGTCGAGGAGATGGCCGACCAGGGCCTGATCGCCGGTGCCACCGCCAAGCAGGCGACCACGAACCTGATCAAGGCGCTGGGCAAGGGCGTCCGGAAGACGATGTCGAAAATGGGAGTGTCCACAGTGGCCTCCTACACCGGCGCGCAGATCTTCGAAGCGGTCGGCCTCGGCGACGAGGTCATCCAGAACTGCTTCACCGGCACCACTTCCCGCCTCGGCGGCGTCGGCTTCGACACGCTCGCGCTGGAAGTCGCCGGACGGCACCAGCGGGCCTTCCCCCGCGACGGGTTCCGCGCGAACCACCGCGAGCTGGAGACCGGCGCGGACTACCAGTGGCGCCGCGAGGGCGAACCGCACCTGTTCAACCCGCAGACGGTGTTCAAGCTCCAGCACTCCACCCGCGCCGGGAAGTACGAGGTCTTCAAGGAGTACACGAAGTCCGTCGACGACCAGGCGCAGAAGCTGTACACGCTGCGCGGGCTGTTCGACTTCAAGATCGGCCAGCGGCCCGCGGTGCCGATCGACGAGGTCGAACCGGTCTCCGAGATCGTCAAGCGGTTCGCCACCGGCGCGATCTCGTACGGGTCGATCTCCTCGGAGATGCACGAGACCCTGGCCATCGCGATGAACCGCCTCGGCGGCAAGTCGAACACGGGTGAGGGCGGAGAAGACGCCGCGCGTCTTTACGATCCCGAGCGCCGCAGCGCGGTCAAGCAGGTCGCGAGTGGACGGTTCGGCGTCACCAGCGAATACCTGGTCAACGCCGACGACATCCAGATCAAGATGGCGCAGGGCGCGAAGCCCGGCGAGGGCGGCCAGCTGCCCGGCGCGAAGGTGTACCCGTGGATCGCGAAGACACGGCACTCCACGCCCGGCGTCGGTCTCATTTCCCCGCCGCCGCACCACGACATCTACTCGATCGAGGATCTCGCCCAGCTGATCCACGACCTCAAGAACGCCAACCCGGCCGCGCGCATCCACGTGAAGCTCGTGTCCGAGGTCGGCGTCGGCACGGTCGCGGCGGGCGTTTCCAAGGCGCACGCGGACGTCGTGCTCATCTCCGGGCACGACGGCGGCACCGGTGCCTCGCCGCTGTCTTCCATCAAGCACGCCGGTGGACCGTGGGAACTCGGCCTCGCGGAGACGCAGCAGACGTTGCTGGCCAACCGGTTGCGCGACCGGATCGTGGTGCAGACCGACGGCCAGCTCAAGACCGGCCGCGACGTCGTCATCGCCGCACTGCTCGGAGCCGAGGAATTCGGGTTCGCGACGGCGCCGCTGGTGGTGTCCGGCTGCATCATGATGCGCGTGTGTCACCTCGACACCTGCCCGGTCGGCGTCGCGACGCAGAACCCCAAGCTGCGCGAGAAGTTCAGCGGCAAGGCAGAGTACGTGGTGAACTTCTTCGAGTTCATCGCGCAGGAGGTCCGGGAGTACCTGGCGGAGCTGGGTTTCCGGTCCATCGCCGAGGCCGTCGGCCACGCGGAGATGCTCGACAAGCGCAAGGCGATCGATCACTGGAAGGCCGCCGGACTCGACCTGTCGCCGATCTTCCACGTGCCCGAGATGGCTCCGGCCGGTCTGCGTCACCAGCAGACGGTGCAGGACCACGGGCTGGAGAAGGCGCTCGACAACACGCTGATCCAGCTGGCCGAGGGCGCGCTGTCGTCCGGGGACAAGGTGCGGCTGGAGCTGCCGGTCCGCAACGTGAACCGGACCGTCGGCACCATGCTCGGCCACGAGCTCACCAAGCGGTGGGGTGGCGAAGGCCTGCCGGACAACACGATCGACGTCACCTTCACCGGGACCGCGGGTCAGTCGTTCGGCGCGTTCGTGCCGAAGGGCATCACCCTGCGGCTCTACGGTGACGGCAACGACTACGTCGGCAAGGGCCTGTCCGGTGGGCGGCTCATCGTGCGGCCGCCCGAGGTGGCGCGGTACAACGCCGAAGAGCACATCATCGCGGGCAACGTGATCGGCTACGGCGCGACCAGCGGCGAGATCTTCATCCGCGGCAAGGTCGGCGAGCGGTTCTGCGTGCGTAACTCGGGCGCGCTGGCCGTCGTCGAAGGCGTCGGCGACCACGGATGCGAGTACATGACCGGCGGCAAGGTGGTCGTGCTCGGCGGTGTGGGCCGCAACTTCGCGGCCGGGATGTCGGGCGGGATCGCCTACGTGCTGGACCTTCCGGCGCACCGGATCAACCCGGAGATGGTCGACGTCGACCCGCTGGATTCGTCCGATGTGGACTTCCTGCGTGAAGCGCTCGAAAAGCATTACGACGAAACGGAGTCCGCGGTCGCGCGTGCGCTGCTCGCCGACTGGGACGCCGCCGTCGACCGGTTCGGCAAGGTCATGCCGAAGGACTACAAGCGTGTGCTCGCGGCGCAGGCGGATGCCGAGCGCGATGGGCGCGATGTGAACGAGGCGATCATGGAGGCCGCACATGGCTGACCCCAAGGGCTTTCTGACCACCACTCGCGAGACGCCGAAGAGCCGTCCCGTCGACCTGCGCTTGATGGACTGGCGCGAGGTGTACGAGGACTTCGCGACGACGAAGCTGCAAAAGCAGGCCGGGCGCTGCATGGACTGCGGCATCCCGTTCTGTCACCAGGGCTGCCCGCTCGGGAACCTCATCCCCGAGTGGAACACGCTGACCTGGCGCGACGATTGGCGCGAGGCGGCCGAGCGGCTGCACGCGACCAACAATTTCCCGGAGTTCACCGGGACCCTCTGCCCGGCGCCGTGCGAGACGGCGTGTGTGCTCGGGATCAACGATGATCCCGTCACCATCAAGCGGGTCGAAATCTCGATCATCGACCGGGCCTTCGCAGAAGGCTGGGTCACGCCGGAGTTGCCGGTCGTCAAGACCGGCAAGAAGGTGGCGGTGGTCGGGTCCGGCCCGTCGGGACTCGCCGCGGCGCAGCAGCTCACGCGCGCGGGCCACAGTGTCGTGGTCTTCGAGCGGGCCGACAAGATCGGCGGGCTGCTGCGCTACGGCATCCCCGAATTCAAGATGGAGAAGCACCGGCTCGACCGCCGCCTGGACCAGATGCGGGCGGAGGGCACGGAATTCCGGACTTCGGTGAACGTCGGCGTCGACCTCACCGTCGAGGAACTCAAGTCGTCCTACGACGCCGTGGTCCTCGCCGGTGGCGCGACGGCGTGGCGCGACCTGCCGATCGACGGTCGCGAGCACCAGGGCATCTACCAGGCGATGGAGTTCCTGCCGCACGCGAACCGCGTCGCGGCCGGCGAACTGGACGTCTCGCCGATCAGCGCTGAGGGCCTCGACGTCGTCGTCATCGGCGGCGGCGACACCGGCGCGGACTGCGTCGGGACCTCGCACCGTCAGGGCGCGAAGTCGGTGACGCAGCTGGAGATCATGCCGAAGCCGCCGCTTTCGCGGTCCGACGCGCATCCCTGGCCGACGTATCCGATGATCTACCGCGTCTCGTCCGCGCACGAAGAGGGTGGCGAGCGGCTGTACTCGGTCAACACCCAGGAGTTCGCGGCCGACGCCGACGGGCGTGTTCGCGCGTTGAAGCTGGTCGAGGTGCGCAACGAGGGCGGCAAGTTCGTCCCGGTGCCCGGAACGGAACGCGAACTGCCCGCACAGCTGGTGCTGCTCGCGATGGGCTTCGTCGGCCCGGAGCGGGAGGGCCTGCTGGAGGCGCTCGACGTCGAGCTGGACCAGCGCGGCAACGTCGCCCGCGACAAGGCGTTCAAGACCAGTGTCGACAACGTGTTCGTGGCCGGGGACATGGGCCGCGGCCAGTCGCTCATCGTGTGGGCGATCGCCGAAGGGCGCTCCGCCGCGGCCGGGGTCGACGCGTTCCTCACCGGACGTGACGTCCTGCCCGCCCCCATCGCCCCCACCGACCGCCCCCTCACCTAGCGATCCCCTCGCGACTCGGCACCTACTTGCGGTAGTTCAACGGCGAACCACCGCAAGTAGGTGCCTTCTTGCGTTGGTTGCGCGTGCGACTATCGCAAGTAGAGGACTAATTGCGCGGTGTAATCACATCGTTGGTTCTTTCGGGTGATAAAACCGCCGAAAGAGAGTACTTGCGGGTGAAGACGCCGGGCTTTCGGTATCGGTTGTATCAAGGGGTAAGACCCACGCGGCGGCGGGGACCGGCAAGACCTGCCGGAGCCGTCGAGCGGGTCCCGATGAGGGGGTTCCTTGCTATGACCATTGATTTGAACGCGCCTTTGGAATGGAAGAAGGCGACCGGCGACGCCGCGAAGATGCTCGACCAACTTCAGCCGAACATCCTCAAAGCTCACGCTCGCGATCATTTCTCCGCGCTTTTCCTACGTTTTTCGGAGGCGGCGGGCGCGAAAAAGTTCCTCGCGTCACTCGTCCCGCTGATGAAGTCCGCGAAAACGCATCTGACCGAGGTCGACCGCTTCAAGGCCGAGGGCGTGAAGGGATCGCCCTACGTCGGCACCGGGCTGACCGCGGCGGGCTACCGGTTCCTGAAAATCGAGGCGCCGCAGGATGAATCCTTCCTCCGCGGCATGCGCGACCAGGAGACCCGCGAGAAGCTGAACGACCCGCCTCGTTCCACGTTCGACGGCGGATACCACCACGACATCCACGCCGTCGTCATCATCGGTGACGGTGCGGATGCTCCGATGACCGCGCGCCGGAACGAGGTTCTCGCGCTGATTCCGCCGACGGTTTCCGTAGTCGCGGAGGAAACCGGACTCGGCCGGGTGAACGCCCAGGGTGAGGGGATCGAACATTTCGGGTACGTCGACGGCCGGAGCCAGCCGATCTTCCTGATCGAAGACGTCCTCGCGGAAAAGTCCGGAACGGATGGGATCACCACCTGGGATCCGACCGCTCCACTGAACCAGGTACTCGTCCCGGATTCCGCGGCACCCGATCCTGCCGTGCATTTCGGCAGCTACTTCGTTTTCCGCAAACTGGAACAGAATGTGCGGCGATTCAAGCAGGCCGAGGAGGCTTTGGCGGATCAACTGGGCCTCACCGGTGAAGATCGGGAACGCGCGGGTGCGATGATCGTCGGCCGGTTCGAGGACGGCACACCGCTGACCGTGCAACGGGAAGACGGGGCGGAAAGCCCGGTACCGAACAACTTCGACTACGAAAGTGACGACGCCGGGGCGAAATGCCCCTTCCAGGCCCATATCCGGAAGACGAACCCGCGGGGCAGCGGCGGCGCCGAGGAGCCCCCGCAGGAGCGCCTGCACCTGATGGCGCGGCGGGGTGTGCCCTACGGCGAACGGGCCGACGACCCGAACGCCGACCTGCCGCCGTCGGCCCGGCCGAGCGGCGGGGTCGGCCTGCTGTTCATGGCGTTCAATTCGGCGCTGGACAACCAGTTCGAGTTCACCCAGGCGGTCTGGGCGAACAACCCGTCGTTCCCGATTCCGGACGCCGGGGTCAAGCCGCCCGGCCTCGATCCGGTCATCGGCCAGGGGCCGCGCCCGGAATCCGTCTACGCCAAGGAATGGGCGGGCACCCAGACGGTGACCGCGGATCCGTTCCCGCAGGCGGTGACGCTGAAGGGCGGCGACTACTTCTTCATGCCGTCACTCGCCTTCCTGCGCGGACTGGGCGGGAAGCGCTGACTCCTCACGCACTGTGGTCGTTTCCGGTGATCGAACAGCGGGTTGTCCGCTGAACGTCACCGGAACGGACGCAAAGCGGATATCGATTCGGAGTCGACGCCGATGGCCTGCGAGACCGGCCGGCCCTGGGCGGGCCGGCCACCGGATGGGCGCCGGTCACACTGGGGGTGGCCGGCGCCCGCCCTTCCCTTTTCTCCCTGACGTCCCAAACCTGCCTCTTCCCTCCGCCCGTATCGCGACGCGTAGTACTTTGTCCGATGCGGTAAGCGACTTATCGCGCTTCGGGGAGGGAGCTGGAGATGAATCGGCATGAACGGCTGACGGCCTTATTGGACATGGTGGGAGAGCGGGAAAAAGTCGACGTCGAAGTCTCCGCGGGCGAACTCGGCGTCTCCCCCGCGACGATCCGCCGGGATCTCGATCACCTCGCCGGCCGCAATCTCGTGGTCCGCACCCGCGGCGGCGCCGTCGCGAGCAACGTCGCCTACGACCTTCCGTTGCGCCACAAGGCCGCGCGCAACGCACCGGAGCAGCAACGGATCTCGGCGGCCGCGGCGAGGATGGTCGATCCCGGCATGGTGGTCGGCCTCAACGGCGGGACCACGAGCACCGAAGTGGGCAGGGCACTCGCCACCCGGCCGGATATGGGCGAGCCGAGCGGGGGCCCCTTGCTCACCGTGGTGACGAACGCGCTCAACATCGCGCACGAACTCGCCGTCCGGCCGAACATCAAGATCGTGGTGACCGGCGGGGTCGCGCGGCAGCAGTCGTTCGACCTGTCCGGGCCGCTGTCCCATCTGTTCCTCGACCAGATCTCGCTGGATCTGGTGTTCCTCGGGGTGGACGCGTTCGACCCGGTGCACGGCGCGCAGGCACATCACGAAGGCGACGCGAGCACGAACCGGCTGATGGCGGCCCGCGCGCGACAGGTCGTCGTACTCGCCGACAGCGGGAAGCTCGGCGGTCACGCCTTCGCGAAGATCTGCGCGACCGCCGATGTCGACGTTCTCGTCACCGACGGCCGCGCGGATCCCGAGCGAGTGCACGCCTTCGAGGAGGAAGGCGTGCGGGTGGTCAAGGCTTGAGCAGGTCCAGGGCCAGCAGGGCCGCGCCGAGCCTGCCCGCCTCGTCGCCGAGTTGCGCGATCCGCAGTTCCGGCATCCGCTGGAACTGCAGGTTCGCGGCCAGCCAGGCACGGACCGGTTCGAGCACGTAGTCGCCGGCGGTGAACAAGCCGCCGCCGAGTACGACGACCTCCGGCGCGAGCAAGGTGACCAGGGTCTTGATGCCGTGACCGAGTCCGTCGAGGGCGTCGTTGACCACCGAGATCGCGGCCTCGTCGCCGTGCCGAGCGGCGTCGACGACCTTCTCGGCGCCTTCGGCGGGACGCCCGGTGTGCTCGCTGTAGCGGCGGGCGATGGCCGACGCCGAGGAGATCGCCTCGAGACATCCGGTCGCGCCGCAGCCGCACGGCAGCCGGTGGCCGACGTCGATGTGCCCGATCTCGCCACCCAGCCCACCCGCGGCGTACAGCTTCCCGTCGAGCTGGAGCGCGGCCGCGATCCCGGTACCGACCGGGATGAAGGCGGCGTCGGTGCAGCCCTTGCCCGCGCCGACGCGGAACTCCGCGAGCCCGCCCGCGCGGACGTCGTGCCCGAACGCGAACGGCAGCCCCAGCCTGCTGTCGAGCATCTCGCCGAACGGGACGTTCCGGAAGTCGAGGTTCGCCGAGAACCGCGCCACTCGCTCGACGTCGTCGACGATGCCGGGGATGACCACGCCGACGGCGTCCGGCGTGCCGGTGCCCGCCTGCTTGCCCAGTGTTTCCACGATCCGTGCGACCTGATCCGCCAGCGCCTCGCCATCCGCTCCGCGCGCCGTCGGCTCGCGCAAGCTGGCCAAGTCCTTCAGGTCCGCGTCGTACAAGGCCGCCTTGATGGACGTGCCGCCGACATCGAGTGCCGCCACCGCAGGTGTCATAGCTGGATTGTCACATTGACCGGACGCTTCGCGGAGACCTACGCTCGACCGGCCAGACGTCGGCACCCGGAACGCGGTGAGATTCCGCGCGGTCGCGCCACTGTGACCTCGAACCATCCGGTTCGGGGAAGCCAGACCCGGAGCCGTCGTACCACCCCTGAAGAGGCCGCGCTAGCCCGAGGAGGTCCCACCGCCATGTCGTCCGAAGCGGTAGCAGCAGTACCCGTCCCGATCCGGATCCCCGTCCGCGAGATCCTGCCCTGGGCGGTGCTCGTCATCCTCCTTTCGTTGATCACGCTGTACTTCATCAGCGCCGAGCAGGGTGCGGTGTCGGTGTTCGCGAACTCGTACGTCCATGAGTTCGTCCACGACGGCCGGCACCTGCTGGCCTTCCCCTGCCACTAGGCGGCACGCGCCCCATGATGAGGTCCTTGCTGGTCCGCGGCATGCTCGCGGGCCTGATCGCCGGTGTCCTGGCGACCCTTTTCGCGTATTTCTTCGGTGAGCCTTCGGTCGAGACCGCCATCGGTCTCGAAGGCGGCGCCGCGCATTCGCACAGTGCTCCCGGCGCCGCTCCCGACGCCCACGAGCACCCTCCTGCCGGTGCTGAGGCCGAGGAGGAAGAGCTGGTCACCCGTGGTGTGCAGAGCACTGTCGGCCTGCTGACCGGTGTCGGGCTCTACGGCGTCGCCGTCGGTGGCCTGTTCTCGCTGGCGTTCGCCTTCGTCTACGGACGGATCGGCACCCTCCGGCCCCGGGTGACCGCCGTTCTGCTCACCGCGAGCGCCTTCGTGGTCGTGTTCCTGGTGCCGTTCCTGAAATACCCGGCGAACCCGCCGGCCGTCGGGCAGGCGGGCACGATCGGAAGCCGGACTTCGCTGTATTTCGGCTTCGTCGCGCTTTCGCTGCTGATCGGCATCCTCGCCGCGGCGTTCGGCCGGAAGCTGGCCGACAAGCTCGGCGCCTGGCGTGGCGGGCTGATCGCCGCGGGCGGGTATGTCGTGCTGATCGCGGTGGCGGCGGCACTGCTGCCGTCGATCGACGAGGTCCCCGCCGAGTTCCCCGGTTCCACGCTGTGGAGCTTCCGGCTGGCCTCTGTCGGCACCCAGCTGGTGCTGTGGACCGTGCTCGGCCTGACCTTCGGCGCCTTGTCCGAGAAGGTGCTGGCGCGTAAGGAAGTCACTAGCCCGCAGCCCGGCTGACCGACTCCCACGAGCACCATTCCGCGACGCGGCTCTGGTGCGGTTCCATGATAACGTCAAGTCCCCGGATCCGACTCGGCGCAGCGAACGCTCACGGCAGGCGATCCTGACCGCGACGACCGAATTGCTCGGCGAGGTCGGCTACCCGAAGCTGGCGGTGGAGGCGATCGCGTCGCGGGCGGGAGTGGGCAAGCAGACGATCTACCGGTGGTGGCCGGACAAGGGCGCGTTGGTGCTGGACGCGTACCTGACGCTCGTCCAGGGTGCGGGCGAGCTGACCTTCCCGGACACCGGCGACCTCGGCGCGGACCTGCGCACCGTGCTCCGGTCCACGGTGAACCCCTTGGCGGACAAGGATTACGAGGCGTTCTACCGCGCGCTCCTGACGGCGATCCAGGGTGACGTGAAACTGTCGGCGGAACTCGACGAGCGGCTGATGCGGCCGTGGCTGGAGGCGACCAGGGCACGCTTCCACCGCGCTTCGGAAGCCGGTCAGATCGACGGCGCGGACATAGACACCGCGGTGGATCTGCTCTACGGATCCGTCTATTACCGGTGGCTGCTGCGGACCGGACCGCTCAGCGAGCAGTTCGGCGACTCGGTGGTCCGGCTGATGCTGCGCGCGCTGCGGCCGGGCTCAGACACCGGGCGGGACGAAAGGAAGGTCGACATCGACGCCCGTTTCGATCAGGCGCAGGAGACGGGCGGTGTCGACGTGCTCCTCGACGGCGTCGGCGAGCCGGTCGAGCATGCCCTCCCGGAGCATGCCGAACCCCTGCGCCCCGGGGGTAGGTGACCAATCCGCCACTTCGCCCAGCCAAGCACGACGGAAGCCGTCGTTCTCGAAGGCGCCGTGCCACATCGTGCCCCATACCGCCCCCTGCCGATATCCGTCCAAAAAGGACTCGGCGGGACCGGTGGCCGTCACGGCACCGTGGTGGATTTCGTACGCCTCGACGGGTTGACCGCGCCATTCACCCGACGGCCGGGCCAGCACCTTGTCGGCGCTGAAGGAGACACGAGTCGGCAGCAGTCCGAGGCCGGGGACGGTTCCGGCGCCGGACTCGACATCGTCCTCGATCTCGGCGGCCAGCATCTGGTAGCCGCCGCAGATCCCCAGCACCGGACGACCGTCCGTGGCCCGCGCCCGCACAGCGTCCGCCAGACCGCGAGCGCGTAGCCACGCCAGGTCGTCCACGGTGGCGCGGGAACCCGGCAGGATCACCACGTCGGCGGAAAGAACCGTGTCCGGGTCAGCTGTCAAAGCGACCGAGACACCGGGCTCGGCGGCGAGCGCGTCCACGTCGGTCGCGTTGGAGGCGCGGGGGAACCGCACGACGGCGATGCGCAGGGATCCGCCGGTCGCGCCCCAGCCCGCGGCGGCCAGCGCGTCCTCCGAGTCGATCCACACCTGGTCGAGCCAGGGCAGCACGCCGAAGACCGCCCGGCCGGTGAGCTTCTCCAGCGTTTCCAGCCCCGGTCGCAGCAGGCCGACGTCACCGCGGAACTTGTTGACCAGCCAACCCGAAACCAGCGCCTGGTCTTCGGCGGACAGGAGAGCGAGGGTGCCGAACATCGCGGCCATGACACCGCCGCGGTCGATGTCGCCGACGACCACCACGGGCAGGCCGAACCGCCGCGCCAGCCCCATGTTGACGTAGTCGCCCTCGCGCAGGTTGATCTCGGCCGGGCTGCCCGCGCCTTCACAGAGCACGACGTCGAATCGCCGTCGCAGTGCGGCGAAGGTGTCGAAGGCGATCTCGGCGAGCCCCGCCCGGCCGGTCGCGTACTCCCCCGCTTCCAGCGTGCCGAACGGTTTCCCGAGCGCGACGACGTGGCTGCGGCGGTCGCTCCCGGGTTTCAGCAGCACCGGGTTCATCGCGGCTTCGGGCTCGACGCGGGCCGCACGCGCTTGCAACCACTGCGCGCGGCCGATCTCGGCGCCGTCCGCGCACACCATCGAGTTGTTCGACATGTTCTGGGACTTGAACGGCGCGACCCGCACACCCCGGCGCGCGAGCCAGCGGCACAACGCGGCGGTGACCAGGCTCTTGCCCGCGTCCGACGTCGTCCCCGCGACGAGCAGGCCGCTCACCGCGTGACCGCCACCGCGACGGCGAGCGCGGCGAGACCGACCGCTCTCGACAGCCGGACCGCGCGACGCACGTCCACCGGTTCCGGTTCGCGGCCATCGCCGAGCACGCCGCGGCGTTCGGTGCGGCCGCTGTAGCTGTTCGTCCCGCCCAGCCGGATCCCGAGCGCGCCCGCGAAGGCGGCCTCGACCTGGCCGGCGTTGGGGCTCGGGTGGTGTTTCCCGTCGCGGCGCCAGATCCGGAACGCGGATTTGGCGAAGCCACCCGCGAGCGGCGCCGACGCCACGGTCAGCGCCGCGCCCACGCGAGACGGGACCAGGTTGGCCAGATCGTCCGCCCTGGCCGACGCCCAGCCGAACCGGGAATAGCGCGGTGACCGGTAGCCGACCATCGCGTCCAGCGTGTTCAGCGCGCGGTACCCCAGCAGGCCGGGGATCCCGGCGACCGCACCCCACAGCAACGGCGCGACGACGGCGTCCGAAGTGTTCTCGGCGAGGGACTCGGTGGTCGCGCGCGCGAGTTGCCCGGCGTCGAGGCCGGTGGCGTCACGGGCGCACAGGTGCGAGAGCCGCTGCCGCGCGCCGGGCAGATCGCCGTCGTCGAGCAGCCGGGCCATGCGCGTGCCCTCGGCCGCGAGCCCCCGCCCGCCCAGAACCACCCAGGTGGACGCCGCGGTGAGCGCGAACCGCGCGAACGGCCGCTTCCGGGTCAAAAGCTGGGCGGCGACCCCCATTCCGGTGACGGTCCCCGCGCAGACGGCGGTGTACGCCGCGCCCCAAACCTTCGAATCGGCCCAAACCCGCTGTTCAAGGGCTTGCGCGGCGCGGCCGAAGCCGGCGACCGGATGCCATCGTCGCGGATCTCCGAACACGGCGTCGGCGACGTAACCGGTAACGAGTCCGGCTGCGGTGGCGGCTTGTCGGAGTGGCACGTGGCGAACCGTAGCGCGTGCACGAGAATGCGGGGTATGACCAAGCTGACGCATCGCCTCGCGAGGGTTCTGGAGACTCTCGCGCGGGCACTTCGCCGCTACTCACGCGACGACGGCAAGGTGCTGATACTGGGCGGCGTCCGCTCTGGGAAGTCACACCACGCCGAGCGGCTCGCGTCCCGTCACCCGCACCTGACCTACCTCGCGCCCGGGCTGCCGCCGAGCGCCGACGATCCCGAATGGGCCGCTCGGGTGGCCGCGCACCGCGCGCGGCGGCCGAGCACCTGGAAGACGATCGAGACCACCGACCTCGCCACCGTGCTGCGCACCGCGACGCATCCGCTGCTCATCGACTGCCTCGGCACCTGGATCGCCCGCGTGCTCGACGAGGTCGGCGCCTGGGACCAGAAGAAGGGCTGGGAGCGGCGGCTCGACGACCGGCTCGAGGACTTCCTGGCGGCGTGGGAGCAGGCGAGTGTGCCGGTGATCGCGGTGAGCAACGAGGTCGGCAGCGGTGTGGTACCCGCGACGGTGTCCGGCCGGGTGTTCCGTGATGTGCTGGGCGCGTTGAACAACCGGGTGTCCGCCGTCTCCGACCGGACCGTGCTGGTCGTCGCCGGGCGGATGCTCGACCTGCCTTAGGGAGCCGCCATGCGTTTCGCCATCCCCGCCCCGGACGCCGACGCTTCGGCCGCCGCGCGCGTCAGACTGGACGGCCTGGTCAAGCCATTGGGCTCACTCGGTCGGCTGGAAGACCTGGCCGCGTGGCTCAGCGCCGCGCACGGGGTCGTGCCGCCTCGGCCGCTCGACGATGTCCGGGTGGTCGTGTTCGCCGGGGACCACGGGGTTTCCGGCATGTCCGCGTATCCGCGCGAGGTCACCGCGGCGATGGTCCGGGTGTTCCTGGCGGGGAAGAGCGGCGTCGGCGTGCTGGCCGGGCTTGCCGGGGCGAAAGTGCGGGCGCTGGACATCGCGGTGGACTGGGACGGCGCGGACGTACCCGCCGAGGTCGTCGCGCACAAGGTGCGGCGGGGTTCCGGCTCGATCGACGTCGAGGACGCGCTTGCCGAGGGTGAGGCGCGGACGGCGTTCGAACACGGGCTCGCGATCGCGGACGAGGAGATCGACGGCGGCGCGGATCTGCTCATCCCCGGCGACATGGGGATCGGCAACACGACGATCTGCGCGGCCGTGGTCGCCGCGGTCCTCAGCCTGGCGGCGGACGACGTCGTCGGTACGGGCACCGGGATCGATGAGGACGGGCGGGCGCGGAAGGTCGCGGTCGTCGAAGCGGCACTCCAGCGGGCTGGCGAGGTGAAGGACCCCTTCGTGTTGCTGACCGCGCTAGGCAGCGCCTGTCTCGCCGCGACGGCGGGTTTTCTCGTGCAGGCGGCCGTTCGCGGTGTGCCGGTGCTGCTCGACGGCGTGTTCTCCGGTGCCGCGGCACTCGTCGCGCGGGAGATCGCACCGGGTGCCGAGCAGTGGTGGCTCGCCGGACATCGCTCGACAGAGCCTTCGCAGGCGTACGCGTTGAAGTCACTCGGGCTGGAACCGATCCTCGACCTCGGACTGCGGCTCGGTGAGGGCAGCGGCGCCGTACAGGCGGTGCCGACGCTGAGGGCGGCACGGGCGATCCTCGCGGACATGGGCCTGCTGGCGGATCTCACTTGATCCTGGACGCGCTGAAGATGGCCGTCGGAACCCTGACCACGGTGCGGGTTCCGGCGCCGGGCGTGATCGACAAGCGCGTGGCGGGGGGCGCGATGGTGCTCGCTCCCCTGGCGGCCGTTCCTCTCGCGGCTTTCGCTTCCCTGCTCGTCTTCTTGGGAGAAGTGGTCGGCCTGCCGGCTTTCGCGTCGGCGGCGTTGGCTCTCGGCGCGGTGGCGCTGGGCAGTCGCGGGCTGCACTTGGACGGCCTCGCGGACACGGCCGACGGGCTCGGCGCTTCGTACGACCGCGCGCGGGCACTCGAGGTCATGCGCCGCGGGGATTCCGGGCCGACCGGTGTCGCGACCCTGGTGCTGGTGCTGCTCGTCCAGACCGGGGCGCTGGCAGGGGCGATCTCGGCCGGGCACGGGATCGCGGCGGCCGCGATCGCGATCCTCACCGGACGCGGCGTGCTTTCGCTGTGCTGCGCGCGTGGCGTCCCCTCGGCGCGTCCCGAAGGACTGGGCGCGACCGTCGCCGGTTCGGTGCCGCGATGGGCGGCCGCGGTGGTGTTCGCCGTGCTCGCGGGCTCGGCTGTGCTGGTGTTCCCGTGGTGGCAGGGCCTGATCGCGGTGGTGCTCGGTTACCTGGCCGCGTCGGCGTTGCTGGCGCGGTGCGTTCAGCGGCTGGGCGGGGTCACCGGGGACGTGCTCGGAGGCTGTGTCGAGGTCGCCGTCGCGGGAGTCCTGCTGGCCCTCTCGTGAGTGGCGATTCGGGTTAGGCCAATCGTGTCTTAGGTACCTACTGGGTTTTGGGTGCGATTGATCGCAGGTTCGGTCCGTGATGTCCGGTGGCTGTGTCGCGAAAGCCACTTTCGGGACGTCTGATGTCCCGAAAGTGGCTTTCGCGACACGGGGGGGCTGGTGTTGGCTTTACGGCGGCCCGGGCCAGTGCGTCGTGAGTGGCGATTGAGTCAGAACACGAAACGCCACTCACGAGCCAGTGGCCGTGCCGTCCGTCGCCAGCTTTTCGTCGATTTCCGGGATCCAGAAGCACAGTTCGAGAGTCTTCATCCCGGCCCAGAGCCCGAACTTGCGGCCCTGCGAAATCAGGGTGAGCGAGGCGAACAGGAGCAGCACCGCGAACCCGGCCGCGATGAACGGATGCTTACCGGCGAAGATCTCGACGATCGCGGCGACCGCGCCGAACAGCAGCGGCGGCGCGCAGTTGCGCACCATGAGGCCGGACGCGCGCAGCCGTGTGACGTCGGCCGCGACCTCCTTGTCGTGCAGTTGCACCGCGCACAGCAGCAGATGCGTGTTCTCGTTGAGGAACGCGCGCCCCTTGGCCGCGGGCATCCGGCGGACGAACTCCTCAGGGGCTTTCCTGCTCCGTCTGCGCGGCACGATCCGTTCCAGGGCTTCGCCGACGGGATAGGCCAGATAGCCCAGCAGGAAGCTCAGCACCACGACCACGACGACCAGCGCCACGGTCGGCACGCCGCCGATGGATGCCGCTGTCAGGATGTGGAGCTTCGTCCCGAGGTAGCCGAAGAACGCGACGTACAGCGCGCCGGGGATGGTGTAGGCGAAGAGATCGAAGACGCCGATCGCGAAGTTCACTGGTCCATCCAACCACTTGCCCGGCTGAAGGCCAAAGATCGCGGAGTCGATCCGGCACCAGGGGCTGTGTGCCTGTCGTCATGATCGAGCGCGTCGTCAGAGGCTGTTCGGTCGACTTTCTGCCCGGCGGCGCACGGCGGCAAGCGCCGCCAAGAACCCGTCCACCGTCTCCCGGTCCCGCACCGCGATCCGCAGGTACCGCGCGTCCAGCCCCGGGAAGGTGTCGCCGCGCCGGACCGCGAACCCGTTCTCCCGCAAACGTTCCCGGACCCCGTCTGCTCCTGGCAGCCGTACGAGCACGAAAGGACCCCGCGGCTCCCCCAGCACTTCGACACCCAGCGCGCTCAGACCGGACACGAGGTACTCCCGGTCGGATTCCGCCGCCACCGCCAGCTTTTCGGCTTCCTCCAACGCCGCCGGACGGCAGCACGCCACCACGGCGACGGCGGCGAGCGACGACACCGACCATGGCGGCTGGACCGCGCGCAGTCTGTCCACAACGGACTCTTCCGCCAGCACATACCCGGCGCGCAGTCCGGCGATCCCCCAGGTTTTCGTCAGGCTCCGGAGAACGACGAAACCAGGTTGTCCCGCAACGCTTTCGGTCTCGCCGGGGACGGAGTCGAGGAAAGCCTCGTCGACGACGACGAGGCGACCCGGGCGGCCCAGGGCGAGCAGATCCGCGGCCGGGTGCAGCACCGAAGTCGGGTTCGTGGGGTTGCCGACGAAGACCAGGTCCGCGTCTTCGGGAACCGG
This sequence comes from Amycolatopsis sp. cmx-11-12, assembly GCF_046269425.1. Lineage (NCBI taxonomy): Bacteria > Bacillati > Actinomycetota > Actinomycetes > Pseudonocardiales > Pseudonocardiaceae > Amycolatopsis > Amycolatopsis sp. cmx-11-12. Next base: position 25,692 of record NZ_JADNQM010000044.1, read on the forward strand.
GCGCAGGCGGAAGCCGTCGTCGGGCGACAGCAGCACACGGTGCACCGGATGGCCTGCCGCACGCAGGGCGGCTTCGGGCTCGGTGAACTGCGGATGCACGACCACGGCGCGGGAAGGCCGCAAAGCCGTGGCCAGCAACGTGAAAGCCTCGGCCGCGCCCGAGGTCACCAGCACCTGGGACATCGGAACCCCGTGCCGCCGAGCCACCGCGGCGGTCGCGGCGGTGGCGTCCGGGTACGCGGCCAGATTGTCCAGGGCCGACGCCAGTTCGGCGCGCAGCCAGGCGGGCGGCGCCGGGAGCCGGACGTTGACCGCCAGATCGACGAGCCCCTCACCGACTTCGCGGTCGCCGTGATGCCAGAGATCGAAGTCAGCCATGGGCGTGGACCGCGGCGGCGAACCGCTCGGCGAGTTCGGGGTAGCCCGCCCAATGGACGTGCAGATAGGAGGCGTGCAGCGACGGCGACGCGAAGCCGTCGGGCGTCCGGTCCCAGCCCCAGGCGGGCGTCGGTCCGCTGCCGGGTTCGACGATCGTGCGGTGGAATTCGTGGCCGGTGACGCGTTGCCCGGCGACGGTCAGCACGGTGTCCGCGGGCGAGAAAGCCTTGCGGTAGCCGAGTTTCCCGCGCTTGGTCATGCTGGCCGAGGCGTCGAGGACGCCGGTCATCGGCAGCCCGTCGATGTCCTGGCACAGATACAACAGCCCGGCGCATTCGGCGACGACGGGCATCCCGTCGCCGACGGCCCGCGCCACGGCCGTCCGCAGCGGGACGTTCGCCGACAACTCCTCGGCGTGCACTTCGGGGAAGCCGCCGCCGAAGTACAGTCCGGCGCAACCCTCGGGAAGTTCCTTGTCCTGCAAGGGATCCACATCGACGACGTCGACACCGGCGGCGGCGAGCAGTTCCACCGCTTCGGTGTAGCGGAAGGTGAACGCCGGGCCGGCCGCGGCGGCGACCACCGTGCGCGGGCCGTCATGGGACAACGCCGGCCGCCAAGGCTCGCCCGACAGACGGGAAGCCGACCGCGCGACCTGGACGACAGCGCCGAGGTCCACGCCTTCGCTGATCCATCCGGCCAGTTCCGGCAGCAGCCGCGCCGACTCGCTCGCGCGTTCGGAAGCCGGGACCAGGCCGAGATGACGGCTGGGCGCGTGGATCTCTTCGTTGCGGTACAAGGTTCCCAGCAGCGGGACGCCGGTCGCCTCCAGCGCGGTGACGATCTCGTCCGCGTGCCGTTGCGAGCCCAGCTTGTTGAGGATCACGCCGGCGAGCCGGACGCGGGTGTCGTACTGCGCGAAGCCGAGCACGGTCGCCGCGACACTGCGCGACGCGGCCGAGGCGTCCACGACGAGCACGACCGGCGCGTCCAGCAGCCGGGCGACATGCGCTGTCGAGGCGTAGCCCTCGGTGCCGAGCGCGCCGTCGAACAGGCCCATCACGCCTTCGATGATCGCGATGTCGGCACCGGCGGAACCGTGCAGCAGCAACGGGATCAGCTGTTCCTCGCCCTGGAGGAACGGGTCGAGGTTGCGTGGGGGCCGCCCGGTCGCGAGGGCGTGATAGCTCGGGTCGATGAAGTCGGGGCCGACCTTGTGCCCGGACACATTCAGTCCCCGCGCGCGCAACGCCGCCATCAGGCCCGCGGCGATCGTGGTCTTGCCGTGCCCGGAGCCGGGGGCGGCGATGACCACGCGATTCACCATTCGATGCCTCGCTGGCCTTTTTGCCCGGCGTCCATCGGATGTTTCACCTTGGTCATCTCGGCGACCAGGTCCGCGGCCTCGATCAGCTCCGGCGGCGCGTAGCGGCCGGTGATCACCACATGCTGGTGACCGGGGCGCGACGTCAGCGTCGAGACGACGTCGTCCATTTCGAGCCAGCCCCATTTGAGCAGGTAGCTGAATTCGTCGAGTACGTAGAAGTCGTGGGTTTCGGCGGCGAGACGGCGTTTGATCTCGGCCCAGCCCTCACGGGCGTTGGCGGCGTGGTCCTCCTCGGACCCGGCCTTGCGTGCCCAGCTCCAGCCTTCGCCCATCTTGTGCCACTCGACCGGGCCGCCCTGGCCAGTGTCTTCGTGCAGTTTGCCGAGCGCGCGGAACGCGGCTTCCTCGCCGACGCGCCATTTCGCCGACTTGACGAACTGGAACACGCCGATCGACCAGCCCTGGTTCCACGCCCGCAACGCCATTCCGAACGCGGCTGTGGACTTCCCCTTCATCTCGCCGGTGTGCACGGCGAGCAAAGGACGGTTGCGGCGCTGACGGGTGGTGAGACCGTCGGCGGGCACGGTTTCCGGTTTGCCCTGCGGCATTACGCGGCCCTCCCGGAAATCCGGGTGCGGACGGCACCGGCGAGCGTGTCGGCGGCGACTTCGGCGACCGGAACGTGTTCCGCGCCAAGGTGTTCCGCCAGTTCCGCGGCGAGACCCAGGCGCATTTTCCCGCTCTCGCAGTCCATCACGACCGAAGTCACGTTCCCGGCCAGCAGCCCGGCCGCCTGCTGTGCCCGTTTGACGGCGTCGGCACCGCTGGTCGCGCGGCCGTCGGTGACAACGACGAGCAGCGGACGTCGCAGCGGATCACGGACCGCTTCGATCCGCAGAACCCGTGCCGCTTCAAGGAGTCCCTCGGCCAGTGGCGTCCGGCCGCCGGTCGAGAGACCGTCCAAACGGGACGCCGCGGCGTCGACGCTGATCGTCGGCGGAAGCGACAGTTCGGCGCCGGAAGCACGGAAGGTCACCAATCCCACCTTGTCGCGTCGTTGATAGGCGTCGAGCAGCAGCGACAGCACGGCGGTCTTGACCTCGCGCATCCGCTGGCGAGCACCCATCGAGCCGGACGCGTCGACGCAGAACAGCACCAGGTTGCCCTCACGCCCTTCCCGTCGCGCGAACCGCAGATCCTGGGGCCGCACCACGAGCCCGGCACCGCTGCGACCTCGGGACCGCTGGTGCGGCGCGGCGGCGCGTACGGTCGCGAGCAGATGCGGATGCCCCTCCTTGGTCCCGGAGGGTTGGACGCCGATGGTCCGTCCGTTGTCGGTGATCGCGCGAGACCGCCGCCCGGCAGCGCCCTCTCCGGTGCCCTTCACCTCGAAACGCCTGGCACGAAAGGCTTCCCCGGCGCCGACCGGCTTCTGGTCACCGCCGCTCTTGCCGCCTCCCGAAGGTTCCTGGCCGCCTTCCGACGGAGGAGGTCCAGAAGCCTCGCCGCCCTCCGGAGGAGTACCCGAGCCGGGACCGTCATCGTCGGGACCGGGGCCTTCCGGCTCGGCGTCCTGCAACGCCTGCTCCAGCTGCTCCTCGGAGATTCCGGGCGCGTCGAAGGGATTCCGGCGACGACGGTGCGGCAGCGCGAGACGGGCCGCGACCCGGACGTCCTCGGTGGTCACCTCGGTACGCCCGGCCCAGGCGGCGTGCGCGACGGCGGTCCGCGCGGTCACGATGTCCGCGCGCATCCCGTCGACCTCGAACGACGCGCAGACCTCGGCGATCTGCCGCAGCGCGTCGTCCGGAAGTTTGACCGACGGCAGAAGTCGTTGTGCCGCCTCGATGTCCGCGGCCAGTTCGGCGTCGGCCGCGGCGTACTGGCCGGCGAAGCCGTCGGGATCCGCCTCGTAGGCGAGCCGCCGCCGGACGACCTCGACGCGCAGTTCGGGATCCCGGCTGGACGCGACCTCGACGGTGAGGCCGAAGCGGTCCAGCAGCTGCGGCCGCAGTTCGCCTTCCTCGGGGTTCATCGTGCCGATCAGGACGAACCGGGCGGCGTGCGACACCGAGACGCCTTCGCGCTCGACGGTCGCGCGCCCCATGGCCGCGGCGTCGAGCAGCGTGTCGACCAGGTGGTCGTGCAGGAGGTTGACCTCGTCGACGTACAGCAGCCCGCGATGCGCGGCCGCGAGCAGGCCCGGTTGGAAGTCGGTGACACCGTCGGCCAGCGCGCGTTCCAGGTTCAACGAGCCGATCACGCGGTCTTCGGCCGCGCCGACCGGCAGTTCCACCAGCCGCGCGGGACGGCGGTGCGCGGGCGAGCCCTCGGCGTGCGGACCGTCCGGGCAGGCCGGATCGGGCTCGACGGGATCGCAGGAGAACCGGCACGCGTCCACGACGTCGACGCCGGGCAGCAGCCCGGCCAGCGCGCGCACCATGGTCGACTTCGCCGTGCCCTTCTCCCCGCGCACCAGCACCCCGCCGACGGCGGGTGAGATGGAGGAAAGCACCAGCGCCAGGCGCAGATCCGGCATCCCCACAACGGCGGTGAACGGGTACGGCTTCACAGTTCTCCTGTCGTCGACGATCCGGTGCGATCATCGCATAGGAATTCCGTCGTCTAGCGTGACCGAGGTGCGCGAAAAATCACCCCTGACCGTCGTCGGGATCGGGGCCGACGGCTGGCCCGGTCTGTCCTCGCGGGCCAGGGAAGCGGTGCTGAACGCGGATGTCGTCGTGGGCTCGCCGAGACAACTCGCGTACCTGCCCGCCGGGATGAAATCCGAGCCGTGGCCCAGCCCGCTCCTTCCCGCCCTGGACGACTTCCTGGCGGACAAGGGCCGCGTCTGCGTGCTGGCCAGCGGCGATCCCCTGCTGTCCGGCATCGGCACGACGCTCGTCCGGCGCGGCTACGACGTCGAGATACTGCCCGCGCTCTCCTCAGTGACGCTCGCTCGCGCGAGGCTCGGCTGGGCGGCGGAGGAGACCGAGGTGGTCACCGTCGTCGGCCGCGCGATCGGCCGGGTGAGCCGGGCGCTGGCGCCGGGCCGCAAGATCCTCGTCCTCGGGGCGAACGCCGAAGACCTGCTTGACCTGCTGAAAGCCCGCGGTTATGACCGAAGCCGCGTCACCGCGCTGTCCGACCTCGGCGGTCCCGACGAGCGGATCGGCCCCGGTTCGCTGACCGTGTTCGCCATCGAGGCCGACGGGCCCGCGCTGCCGCTGACCGGCTTGCCGGACGACGCCTTCGACCACGACGGCCAGCTCACCAAACGCGACCTCCGCGCGTCCGCGCTGGCCAGGCTCGCGCCGTCGCCCGGTGAACTGCTGTGGGACGTCGGCGCGGGCGCGGGCAGCGTCGGTATCGAGTGGTCCCGGCTGCATCCGCTGAACCGGGCGATCGCGATCGAGCGGTCACCGGAGCGAGCCGCCCGGATCACCCGGAACGCGGACGCGCTCGGCGTGCCGGAACTCGACGTGGTGATCGGCCCCGCGCCGGAAGCACTCGAAGGACTGACCAAGCCGCACGCGATCTTCCTCGGCGGCGGATTGACCGTTCCGGGTGTTCTGGACGCCTGCCTGGCGACCGGCGCGCGGCTGGTCGCGCACGGCGTGACCCTCGAATCCGAGCAGGCCCTGGCCCGAGCCTATGGCGAACTCGGTGGCGAGCTGATCCGCGTCGGTGTCGAACAGGCCGTGCCGCTGGGCGGATTCACCGGCTGGACCCCGGCGCGGGTCGTCACACAGTGGAGTTATCGGAGCAAAGCGTGACAGTGCATTTCATCGGAGCGGGCCCGGGCGCGGCCGACCTCATCACCGTCCGGGGCCGTGACCTGCTCGGCCGTTGCGAAACCTGCCTGTACCCCGGCAGCATGACGCCCACAGCGCTCTTGGAGTACTGCCCTCCGGAGGCGGTGCTCATCGACACCGCGAACCTCGATCTCCCCGCGATCATCGAGCGCATGGTCGAGGCCCACCGGAACGGCCACGAGATCGCACGGCTGTGCTCCGGAGATCCGTCGCTCTACAGCGCGGTCGCCGAGCAGATGCGCCGCCTCGACGCGGCCGGTGTCCCCTATGACGTCACGCCGGGTGTCCCCGCGTTCGCCGCCGCGGCCGCGCTGCTCAAGCGCGAACTGACCGTGCCCGAGGTCGGCCAGAGCCTGGTCATCACGCGGGCCCAAGCCCGGTCCACCGCCATGCCACCGGGTGAAACGCTCGCGAACTTCGCGCGCACCGGCACCACCCTCGCGCTGCACCTGGCGATCAACCGCATCGAGCAAGTAGTCGACGAATTGCGTCCCTTTTATCGGGACGACTGCCCGGCGGCGGTGGTGGCGCTGGCGAGCCAGCCCGGTGAGCAGGTGCTGCGCGGGACGCTCGGCACCATCGCGGCCCAGTCCCGCGAGGCCGGGATCAGCCGTGCGGCGATGATCTTCGTCGGGGAAGTCCTTGCCGCCGAAGGGTTTCCCGACAGTTTCCTGTACTCGGCCACCCGCGATCGCGCCAACCAACCGGAGTCACTGTGAAGAACCTTCGCTGGGGCCTGCTGGCCGCCGGGACCATCGCCGCCGAGTTCGCGGCGGGTGTCGAAGAGAGCAAGCACGGCGTGTTGGAGGCCGTCGCCGCGCGGTCCGGCGACCGGGCGGCCGAGTTCGCGAGCCGCTTCGAGATCCCGAAGTGCTACGGCTCCTACGAGGATCTGCTCGCCGATCCGGACGTCGACGCGATCTACATCTCGACGCCACATCCGCTGCACGGCGAATGGGCGATCCGCGCTGCCGAGGCGGGCAAACACATCCTGTGCGAGAAACCCCTGACGGTGTCCGTCAGCGAAGCCGAGAAGGTCATCGAAGCGGCCCGCGTCAACGACGTCTTCCTCATGGAGGCGTTCATGTACCGGCTGCACCCGCAGATCCGGCGGCTGGCCGAGCTGATCTCCTGCGGCGCCATCGGTGAGGTCCGCGCCGTGGACGTCGCCTTCAGCTACAACTTCGCCGTCCCCCGCCTCACCGATCCCGCATTGGGTGGCGGCGGGATCTTCGACGTCGGCTGTTACTGCACGTCACTCGCTCGGCTGGTCTCGCAGGCGGCGACCGGGCAGGACGTCGTCGAGCCCGACGAGGTGCTCGGGATGGCGAGGCTCGACGAGAACGGCGTCGACGAGGTCGCATTCGGGCTCCTTCGGCTGCCCGGCGGCATCCTCGCGCAGGTGGCCTGCGGTTTCCAGCTCACGCAGGACGACCACATCCGCGTCTACGGCTCGCAAGGACAGCTGTACGTGCCGAAGCCGGCGTGGATCCACGAAATGCGCAGGCCGAAGACGTCGCAGATCATCCTCACGCCCGAGGGCGGCGAGCCCGAGGTGATCGAAGTCGAGGCGACGCAAGGCCTCTTCGCCCGCGAAGCCGACCACGTCGCCACACACCTCGAAGACCGGCAGGCACCCGAACTCACCTGGGCGGAGACGCTCGCCAACCTGCGCACGCTGGAACGGTGGCGCGCGGCCGTCGCCCGATGACCAGCCCGATGACGCTGCTGATCCTGGGCGGCACCGGCGAAGCCCGAGAACTCGCGAAGGAGCTGGTGGCGCGCGGCGAGCACGTCGTGTCGTCACTCGCGGGCCGTGTCGCGCGTCCGAAGCTGCCGGACGGCGAAGTCCGCGTCGGCGGCTTCGGCGGCCCGGAAGGTCTCGCGCGCTGGCTGACCGAGAACGCCATAGACGCGGTCGTGGACGCCACGCACCCGTTCGCCGAACGCATCGGCGCCAACGCGGCCGAAGCAGCGCGAACGACGAACACGCCGCTGCTCAGGCTCGCCAGGCCCGGCTGGACGGAACAGCCCGGCGACACGTGGCACTGGGCCGACGACCTCGGCCACGCCGCGCGGCTACTCCCGGACCTCAGCGAACGTGTCTTCCTCACCAGCGGACGACAAGGGCTCGCCGCCTTCGCCGGGCTCGACCTTTGGTTCCTGATCCGCTGCGTCGATCCGCCCGAGGCGCCGCTCCCCCGCCGTCACGAGGTCCTGCTGGACCGCGGACCGTACGAGCCCGCCAAGGAACGCGCGCTGATGGAACGGCACGGCATCCAGGTGCTCGTCACGAAGGACAGCGGCGGCGCGATGACCGCGGCGAAGCTCACCGCGGCCCGCGAACTCACCCTTCCCGTGGTCGTCGTCCGGCGGCCGAGGCGACCCGAGACGGACGGCGTAACGACAGTTCAGGACGCCTTAACCTGGATTAGCGGCGTGACCAACGGCAGCCCTGCGTAAGCCGTTCGGACCAGACCCGTTAGCGTTGCGCCGATGCGTCTGATCGCTGTCACGCTGGGGTTGCTGTCCGCCTTGTGCGCGTTGGCTTTCCCCTTCCTGCCGGTGGTGCAGGACACAGCGGAGGTCGTCTGGCCAACGGGCGGCGACACCCGCTCCGTCAACGCGCCCTTGACCGGGTACTGGGCACAGGACCTGCGCGTCGACCTGCCGTGCACGACCGTCCGTTCGCTGGACGCGCGTTCGCAGGGCCAGGCCCTGCTGTTCTCCACCGTGCCCGACGGCCGCACCGACCCGCGCGCGGGCAAGGGTGTCGGCCTGCAACTGCGCATCGACAACGGCGTGCTGCTCGCGTCCAGCCAGGGCCAGCAGATCGTGCAGCAGCCGCTGCCTCCTCAGTCAGCGTCTCCTCAGAACTGCGACGTCAAGCTCCGTACGGACGCGAACCAGATGACGCTGACCGTCGCCGAGACCGTGGTGTTCCACGCCGAGGGCGACGTCCGGCCGCGGCTGGTCGGGATCTACTCGTCGATCAACGCGGGCAAGGACCCGATCGGCGGCCTGCACGTCTCGGTCGTCCCGGACACCCGCTACCAGACCTCGCCGACGGTGCTGAAGTGGATCATCGGCGTGCTCGCGGCGCTGTCGTTCATCGGCTGCCTGATCGCGGTGTGGCGGATGGACTCCGGTTTCGCCCGCCGCGCGCCGCGCTGGGCGCCGGTCGGCTGGTGGCGGCTGACGGCCCGCGACGCGACGGTGATCGTCGCGCTCGGCGCCTGGGTCTTCATCGGCCCGGTCACCTCCGACGACGGCTACATCCTCACGATGTCGAGAGTGGCCGAAGAGACCGGCTACCTGACCAACTACCACCGCTGGTTCGGCGTCGCCGAGGCGCCGTTCGGCTGGGTCTACCACGTGTATCAGCTGATGGCGCACGTCAGCACGGTGCCGCCGTGGATCCGGCTCCCGTCGTTCCTGCTCGGCGTGCTGAGCTGGCTGCTGATCAGCCGCGAGGTCATGCCGCGCCTCGGCACTCAGGTCCGGACGAGCCGCGCCGCCGGCTGGGCCGCCGCCGCGGTCTTCCTGGTCTGGTGGATGCCGTTCAACAACGGCGTCCGGCCGGAACCGGTCGCCGCGCTGGGCTCGCTGCTGGCGATCTGCGCCGTGGAACGCGCGCTGGTGACGCGCCGCCTGCTCCCGCTGGCCCTCGGCCTCACCGCGGCCGGGTTCACCCTGGCCGCGACGCCGACCGGGCTGATCGCGGTCGCGCCGTTCCTGGTCGCCGCCCGCCCGCTGTTCAAACTGGTCCGCCAGCGCGCCGAGAACGGCTGGCTGCCGGTGCTCGCGCCGGTGCTGGCCGCCGGACTGCTGGTGCTGGTCGTGGTGTTCGCCGACCAGACCTTCGCCACCGTGCAGGAGGCGACCCGGATCCGCACCCAGGTCGGCCCGAACCTGTCGTGGTTCCAGGAACTCGCGCGCTACCAATTACTCTTCGAAAGCCTGCCGGACGGCTCGATGCCACGCCGGTTCCCCGTGCTGCTCGTGTTGCTGTGCACCGGGACCTGTCTGGTGGTGCTGCTGCGCCGCGGCCGGATCCCCGGCGCCGCGCTCGGCCCCAGCCGCCGCCTGATCGGCACGGTCGCGCTGTTCTTCCTGCTGCTGGCGCTGACGCCGACCAAGTGGACGCACCACTTCGGCGCGTTCGCCGCGGTCGGCGCGGCCATGGCGGCGCTGACCGCGCTGGCGACCAGTTCGACGGTGCTGCGGTCGAGACGGAACCGGGCGGCGTTCCTCGCCGGGCTGCTCGTGGTCGGCGCGCTGGCCGCGACCGGGCCCAACTCCTTCTGGTTCGTCTCGAAACTCGGCGTGCAGTGGACCGGGGTGGCGCCGTCGATCGGCGGGATCCCGCTGTCGACGATCCTGCTGGTCGCGGCCGCGATCTCCGGTATCTACGCGTTCGTGGAGAACGTCCGCGCGCACCGGCCGGGACTCCCCGCGGGACCGCAGGAAGGCCGGGGCCGGTCGCTGCGGCTCGGGTCGCTCTCGCTGGTGGTGGTCTGTGGCCTGATGGCGACGGGCGAGTTCGTCAGCATGGCGTGGGCGATCCACAACCAGGCCGGTTCCTACAGTCTCGGCGCCGCGAACTTCGGGCATCTGTCCGGTAAGAGCTGCAACCTCTCCGACCACGTGATGGTGGAACGGGACGCCGCGACCAGCATCCTGCGGGCCCAGCCCGAACAGCGGACGGTCCCGGTGAAGAAGGAGGAGCCGCCCGCCGGACAGACCCCGCCGCCGCTGCCCGATCCGGAGCAGGACAACGGCCGCGTGCAGACCGGGTTCCACACCCGCGCGATCGACGACAAGGATCCGCTGGCCGAACCGCCGCACGGTTTCAAACCCGACGAAGTGCCGATGTGGAGCAGTTTCCTCGACCCCGAAACGCGGGCAGGGCGACTGCGAAGCGACTGGTACGCCCTCGCCGAAAAGCCCGCGGACGGCCAGATCGTGGTCGCCACCGCCGGGGCGTCGCGGCGGCCGACGTCGGTCAGCCTCGACTACGGCGTGAACACCGGCGAAGGCGTGAAGGTGCTTCGCAGCCAGTTCGTGCTCCCGCCGGGCGCGGGAACCAACGGCTGGAACGACACCCGGATCAACCTGCGTGACCTGCCGGCCGAGACGACGTCCGTGCGGATCAACATCATCGACAACGACCTCACCGAGGACGGCTGGATCGCCGCGTCCGCGCCCCGCGTACCGACGTTCACCACGCTGACCGAGAAGATCGCGGGCAAGCCGGTGTACGTCGACTGGCCCGCGTCGTTCGTCTACCCGTGCGTGCAGCCGGTGACCTCGCACGACGGCATCTCGAAGATGCCCGAGTACCGGATCACCGCGGGCGCCGTCGCCGACGAGGCGAACTGGGCGTCCAGCACCAACGGCGGCCCGATCGGCTGGCTCGAAGAGGTCGCGGCCGAACCCGAGGTGCCCAGTTACCTGATCGGCCAGCCGAGCCAGTCGTGGGGACAGCTGCTGCAGGTCGAACCGTTCACCGAGGGGATCGCTCCGACGATCATCCACGGAGAGAAGGTCGTGCCCGGCTGGTGGTCGCCCGGTCCAGGGCCACGGCAGCCGAACGGCAAGGACCCGACGCGCTAGGCGCTGTCCAGTCCCTGCAACGCCAGCGGTAGCTCATCGTCGGTCGCGGACGCCCCTTCGGCGCGAACCAAAGGTCGTGAAGGCCTCCTTGCCTACCTTGAGGGTAGGTAAGGAGGCCTTCACGACCTTGACGATACGGACATGCGGTATCTAATCGGACAATTTGACTCGAATGGCGTCCTCTATGGACAGTCACAGCGCCGCCCTGAGCTTCACGTGATTTTCACGGAATCAACCGTCTAGGCGCTGTCCAGTCCCTGCAACGCCAGCGGTAGCTCACCGTCGTGCAGGACGCCGAGCCGCTGCGTAGCGCGCGTGAGCGCGACGTAGAGCTCGGCCGCGCCGCGCGGCCCGTCGGCGAGGATCCGCACCGGGTCCACGACGAGGACGGCGTCGAACTCGAGGCCCTTCGTCTCCGAGGCGGGCACGGCACCCGGCACTCCCGGCGGCCCGATCACGACGCTGGTCCCCTCTCGTCCGGCTTCGTCCTTGACGAACTCCTCGATCGCGGCTGCCCAGGAATCCACCTGACGCGCCCACGGCTGGACACCGCTGGAGCGGACCGAATCCGGTGCCCGGACCTCGGGCGCGAATTCGGCGAGCACCGCGGCGGCGACGGCCATGATCTCCGCCGGGGTGCGGTAGTTCACCGTCAGCGACCGGTAGACCCAGCGGCCCGGCACGTACGGCTCCAGCATCGAGCCCCACGACCGCGCCCCTGCCTCGGACCGGCGTTGCGCGAGGTCTCCGACGACGGTGAAGGATCGGTTGGGACAACGGCGCATCAGCACCCGCCAGTCCATTTCGGACAGTTCCTGCGCCTCGTCGACCACGACGTGCCGGTACGTCCAGTCCCGATCCGCGGAAGCGCGTTCGACCAGGCTGCGTGTGTCGTGCTCGACGAAACGATCGGCGAGTTCATCGGCGAAGAGCAGGTTTTCGGCGGACAGCAGGACGTCCTCGTCCATCTCCTCGCGGTCCAGCTTCATCGTGTCCAGCACACCTTCGGCGTACTCGGCCTCCGCCTTCTTCTCCCGCGCGACGGCTGCCTCCGCCGCCTTCTCCGCCACCGTGTCCCGGCCGAGGAGGTCGACGAGTTCGTCGAGCAGCGGCATGTCCGACACCGTCCAGGCCTCGCCGTTCGCACGCAGCAGCGCCTGGTCGGCCCCGGCCGCGCGAAGCCGTTCCGAGGACGCAAGAAGCGACCCCAGCAGGCTTTCCGGCGTCAGGATCGGCCAGAGCGCGTCGAGTGCGGAGGTGAACGTCTCGCTCTCCGCCAGTTCCTTGAGCAGGTCCTTGCGCAGCCGCTCCCATTCGTCGCGGTCGTCCCGGCTCAGCCAGCCGCGCCCGATCCGCGCGATCGCCCGCTCGGTCAGGACGTAGGTCACGATGTCGGTGAACACCGCACGCGCTTCGTTGTGCGGCAGCCCGCTCTTGCGGGCCTCCTCCCTCGCCCATTCCGCGGTCTCGGCGTCGATCCGGACGGTGACGTCGGAGAGGTCGATCGGCAGCGGCTCCGACGGCAGCGACTGCCGATCGGCGACGGCCGCGGCCAGGACGTCCAGCATCTTCAGCGAACCCTTGAGCCGCGCCGCCTCCGCACCGTCCTCGGCGGTGACGTGCTTGCCGGGAACGAAATCACCGGTGGTCATGAACACCACGTCGGTCTCGCCCAGCGACGGCAGCACCCGGCCGATGTGGTGCAGGAACGCCGGATTCGGCCCGACCACGAGCACGCCGTGACGTTCCATCCGCTCGCGCTGGGTGTAGAGCAGGTAGGCGACGCGGTGCAGCGCCACCACGGTCTTGCCGGTACCCGGCCCGCCTTCGATCACCAGCACACCGGGGTGCTCGTGCCGGATGATCTCGTCCTGTTCGGACTGGATCGTCGCGACGATGTCGCGCATACCGTCGCCGCGTGGCGCGTTGACGGCCGCGAGCAGCGCCGCGTCACCCTCCGCGTCGCCGCCGGGACGGCCGAACACCTCGTCGGTGAACCCGAGCACCTCGCGCCCGCGCGTGTGGAATTGACGGCGACGGCGCATCTTCTCCGGCGTCGCGCCGGTCGCGGTGTAGAACGGGCGCGCCGCCGGTGCCCGCCAGTCGAGCAGCACCGGTTCGTAGTCGTTCTTCTCGTCGAAAAGCCCGATGCGGCCGAGGTGGGAGGTCTCCCCCGCGACGCTGTCCAGCCTGCCGAAGCACAGTCCGTTGTCCACGACGTCCAGCCGCCGCGACTCCCTGGCCAGCGCCCGCACCTCGACGTCGCGTTCCATGGCCGTCCCGCCGGTTCCCCCCAGCGCTGCCTGGTACTCGCCCTTCACCCGCGCGCGCTCGGCGTCCAGGCGCGTGTAGAGCCCGGCGACGTACTCGCGCTCGGACAGCAGCTCTTCTTCATGACCCTGAGTTGACACAGACTCCCATTTCGCCAGGTTTCGGCTACGGCGAGTGAGTCTGAGGCATGACCGGGGTCTTGTGGCAAGTCCCCCTATGCGCTATATGTTTATTACGGAGAGAGTTACTCCCCGGATGACGGCGCGTGCGAACGTCTCCCGCGCAGACCCTTCGGTGCCTTCACGGCCGGTCGGGCCATACGTCCACACAGGTCACTCTTCGGACATGACTTGGCGCGCGTTCTCGACTGCCCATAAGGGACGTTTCACGAGATGGAAGCGTCTGATTTGGGCGATTTGCGTGGCGTTCCTTGCGGCGTCGGCTCGGCGCCACCGCGGCTCAGTGTCCCCAATGTCGCATCAGGGACACTGAGCGTCTCCATTGCGACATTGGGAACCTGACCCGCTCCCGATCCTGGAGCGACCAGCCCCAGGCCCTCAACGACCATGTCGCGAAAGCCACTTTGGGGACATCTGATGTCTCGAAAGTGGCTTTCGCGACACAAAGCCAGACCCCTCGTTACTCCCCGCATGGTGGCGCGTATTCGAGCCCCGGAAAGTACCTCTCCCACTCTTCCCGCGTGATCCTCGGCGTCGCCAGACGGCAGATCTCCTCGCCGACCTGCTCCGCGTCCGTCTGCCACAGGTGCACGCCGCTGCTGCCGATCGCGAGCGTGCGCCCGTCCTGCCGGTACGCCAGCGAGTTGACCGTCGCGGCGAAACCGCTGATCCGCGCTTTTTCGACCGGATTCCGCGGATCGGTCAGATCCAGCACGCGCACCGTCCGGAACGCCGACGCCGCCAGCTCCCGGCCGGTCGGCCCGAACGCGAGATGCCCGATGCCTTCGGGACTGCCGCCCAGTTTCGCCAGCCGCACGGCGTGGGCACGGTCGGCGATGTCCCAGAAATAGAGGTGCCGGTCGTCACCACCCGCGACGACGGTGCGGCCGTCGGGGCTGAGCGCCATCTTGAACAGGGCTCCGGCGTCGGGCCGCAGGGTCGACACCAGACCCGGCCGCTTCGGGTCGGCGACGTCCCACAGCGTCACCGAGGAAGAGTCCAGGCCCTGGCTCGCCACCAGCGTCCGCCCGTCGGGCGTGAACGCGAGCGACCACACGGTCCCGTCGCCGACCGGGAGGACCCGTGGCTCGGCGAACCGAGCCGGATCGCCGATGTCCCAGAGCTGGATCGGCCCGTCGTCGTGGCCGGAGGCGAAGGTCTTCCCGTCCGGGCTGAACGCGAGCGAGTAGGTCGGCATGGCCGTGGTCGACGCCCTGAGCACCGGTGCCATCGGATCGCTGATGTCCCAGCGCTGGAGCACGAACGTCCCGGAGACCCCGGCGCCGTCGTGTGCGGCCAGCGCGAGACTGCGCCCGTCCTGGCTCAGCGCGATGGCGGTGACGGTGGCCGGACCAGGGAGTTTCGAGAGCTGTCTCGGCGCGCGGGGGTCGTCCATCGCCCAGAGCCGCACGTCGTCCCCGGCGGTGACGAGGATCCGCCCCTGCTCGATGAACGCGCCGGCGCTCCAGCCCGCGCTCGAAGCCAGCGCGAGTTCGCCGACGTCCTGCAGCCGGACGGTCCGGTCGTCGCTGGTGGACACGATGGTCTTGCCGTCCGGGGAGAATCCCGCCCACCAGATGGCGTTCGTGTGCCCGGTCAGCGGCGGCAGTTCCTTCGCCTGCCCCGTGACGTCCCACACGCGCACGGACTGGTCGTCCCCCGCGGTCACCACCAGCCTTCCGCTCGGGCTGAACCCGGCCGCCCAGACCACAGCGGGGGTCGTCAACGTCGAAAGCGGCCGAGGCGCGGTGGGATCGGCGACGTCCCAGAGTCTCGCCGTGCGATCCCAGCTCGTGGTGATCAGCCGCTGTCCGTCGGGACTCCACGATGGGGTGAGCTGCAGATCCTTGTGTCCGGAAAGGACGGAGCGCCTTCGCGGGGCCGATGGAGTGGTGACATCCCAGAGTTCCGCCGTCCAGTTCGTGTTCGTGACCGCGAGCTTCGTGCCGTCAGGACTGAACACGGCGCGTTCGAGTTCGGCGGCCGGAATCCGGCCGAGTGGTTTCGGCGTGCCGAGATCGCCGACGTCGGTGAGCTGGATGGTGCGGTCGGCGGAACCCGTGACGAGGCGGCGGCCGTCCGGGCTGAAATCGAGGGACAGCAGGACGGCGCGATGCCCGGTGACGTCCGCCTTCCGCACCGGATGCCGCGGATCGGTCAGATCCCAGAGCCGGACCAGGTGCCCGCGGGTGACGGTCGCCAGCGCCCGTCCGTCCCGGCTGAACGCCAGCGGGCCACGGACTTCCGTCGATCCTGGCAGCGTCGACAAAAGGACCGGACGCCGCGAATCGGCGATGGACCACACCTTGGTCGCCTGGTAGGCGTCGGAGGTGATCATGAGCTGCCCGCTCAGCACGACCGCGACGTCACCGGGATCGAAGGTCATCCGGGTGGCGAACGGCGCCGCCATGGACGCGAGCAGACCGTCGTGAGTCTCCTGGATCGGGGCGAGCCGGTGCGCGGCGAGGCTGAGCTGGGTCGACAGCGCCGGGTTCGATTCCCGCAACGCCTTCGCCTCGACGACGGCCTTGCGCGCGAGCGCCACGTTCCGCTGGTCGGTCGCGGTGTTCCGCGCATCGACGGCGTACACACCGGCGACGACCGCCAGGATCAGCAGCACGTGAAGGAGCGCGACAAGTCTTCGCAGCCTTCTGGTCCGCTTGCGGCCGACGGCGGTCTCCTCGGCTTCGGCGTCGAGTCCGGCTCGCAGGAACGCCTGCTCCCGAGCGCTCAGCGCGTCCGGCTCCCTGGCCGCCCATTCGGCCGCGAGACCGAGCCGCGTGCCCCGGTAAAGGCTGCCCTTGTCGCGATCCAGCGACTCCCACAGATCGGTCGCCTCGGCCAGCTGACGGTGCAGTCGATGCCCTTCGCGGTCCTCCGCGAGCCAGTCGCGCAGCCGCGGCCAGCTGCGGATCAAGGCTTCGTGCGCGATCTCGACGCCGTCACGGTCGAGAACGAGCAGGCGCGCGTCGGCGAGGCGTTCGAGGATCTCCGTCGTCGCCGGATCGTCGTCGAGTTCGCGTCGGTTGAGACGGCGCTTCGTGTCTTCGGTGCCTTCGCCGAGCGCGGTCAGGCGCAGGAAGATCTGCCGGACGACGGCGTGGGCGTCCGGCTCCAGATCCGTGTAGACGGCCTCCGCGGTCTGCGCGATCGCGTTGAAGATCCCGCCGGCCGCCTCGTACGCGGCGCTGGTCAGCGTGATCCCCTGGCGCCGCCGCCAGGTCTCCAGCAGCGCGTGCGAGACCAGCGGGAGCATCGCGGGCTGGCCGGTGGCGTCGGCGACGAGGGTCGTGACCAGCGCCGCCTCGACCCGGCAGCCCGCGCGGACGGCGGGTTCGACGATCGCGGTCCGGAGTTCGTCGGCGGTCATCGGGCCGACCATCACCTGCGCGTCGGTGAGCGCCTCGACCAGACCGGCGTGACGGCAGAGGTGACCGTAGAAGTCCGCACGGACACCGAGGACGACCCGGGTCCCGTGTTCGTCGCGGGCGAGCGCCAGTAGCGCGTCGACGAAGCGATCACGTTCGTCCTGATCACCGCAGAGGGTGTAGACCTCCTCGAACTGGTCGACGATCAGCAGCCGCCCCTCGGCGTCGAGGTCCTCTTCGAGCGGATGCGCTCCAGGTGTGCGCAGGACGACCGGGCGTTCACTCGCCGCCGCCAAGCCGGCCCGCAGGACGGAAGATTTCCCCGAGCCCGAAGCGCCGAAGACGCCGACGAGCCGTCGTTCCGCGAGTTTGCCGGTCAGCTCGGCGACCAGTCGCTCCCGGCCGAAGAACCGGGCGGCGTCGGCCGTCTGGAACGCGGACAGCCCGAGATACGGAAGCTCGGTCTCCTCGCGTTCGCCGGTGGCCGCGGCGAGTCCGGCGGCGACGGCGCGCCAGCGGTCCTCCCACGCCGGGACGTCGCCGCCGCACGCGGTGACGTACGCGACCGTCACCGCGAGCCCCGGCAGTTTCCGCCCGCCCGCCGCCTCGGACAGCGCGGCGGCCGAGTAGCCCGCGCGGGACGAAAGCTCGCGGTACGTCGGCCCTCCGGCCTTCTCACGAAGCAGCCGAAGGTCCGCCGCGAACCTCACGACGACGTCGTCGCCCGGCCCCAGCGGGCGCTCGCGTCTCGGCACCAGGCCCCCCTGATCGTCGAAGCGTTATCGAATGGACATTGTTCACCGAAAACGGCCGGACACTGTACAAAAGTTCTGCGCTACAACCGATGGCGTGCCGATTCGAACCCCAGTGGTGACAGTGGTCTTCGCGGGCGTCCCCGAACCGCCCGCGTCCTCGGAGCTGCAGGTGGTCGCCCACACCCCCGACGAACGCGAAGCGATCTGGCACGCCACCGTGCTGCGCCCGGACGTCCTCGTCCTGCCCGTTCACCCGCCCGCGCTCGACGGACTCGCCGTGACGCGTGAGGTGTCGTCCCGCGTGCCGGAGACCGCCGTACTCGTGCTGACCCCGCCCGGCGACGGCGAACTCGTGGTCGCCGCGATGCACGCGGGCGCCCGTGGCGTCCTGTCCCGGAGCGCGGGTCACGCCGATCTGGTCCGGTTCATCCGCGGGGTGGCGGCGGGCGCGGTCGTCTTCGGCGAGCGCGCGGCCGACCGGCTTTACGGTCTGCTGGCCGCGGCGCAGCCGCTGCGGGCGTTCCCGCGGCTGACCTCACGCGAACACGAGGTGCTCGACCTCCTGGCCGGCGGGCTGGGGGTCCCGGCCATCGCGCGACAGCTGGGGCTCGCGCCCAAGACCGTGCGCAACGTCGTCTCGTCGGTACACGCCAAGGTCGGCACGGACGACCGCGCGGTGCTGCTCGGGCAGGCGCGCAACGCGGGGCTGGGCCGTCACTCGTAAGTGCGTGGCGTCCAGACGACTCCGTTCTCGGCGCGGGTCTTCGACGAACCCACGATCAGCAGGCAGCGCATGTCCACCGTCGCCGGATCCAGGGTGCCGAGGGTGACCACGCGGATGTCCTCCTCCGGGCCGCCGACGTCGCGGGCGACGACCACCGGCGTCTCCGGCACGCGATGCCGGAGCAGGACGTCGCGGGCCTGCGCGAGCTGCGTGGTCCGCGTGCGCGACGCCGGGTTGTAGAGCGCGAGCACGAGGTCCGCGGCACCCGCCGCGTCGAGCCGTTTCTCGATGATCTCCCACGGCTTGAGCCGGTCGGACAGCGACAGCACGCAGTAGTCGTGCCCCAGCGGGGCGCCGACCCTGGACGCGGCCGCCTGCGCGGCGGTCACCCCCGGCACGATCCGCACCCGCGTCCCCGTGCCGTGCCCGGCGGCGACCTGCTCCAGCACCGCCGACGCCATCGCGAACACACCGGGATCACCCGACGACACCACCGCGACCTTGGCACCGTTCGCGGCCAGTTCCAGCGCCTCGACGGCGCGTTCCGCCTCGACCCGGTTACCCGACGCGTGCCGCCGCTGGCCCGCGCGCTGCGGCACGCGCGCGACGTACGGGCCGTAGCCGACGATGTGTTCCGCCGCGGCCAGTTCCTCGGTCGCTTCGGGGGTCAGCCAGTCCGGTCCCGCCGGGCCGAGCCCGACGACCACGACTTCGCCACCGGCGCGGGTTTCCGGAGTCGTTTGCTTCGGGCGTTCCCCCGCGAGACGCGACGCGTAAGCCGGGCTGGGCAGCAGCGCCAGCGAGAAGTACGGCACCGACTCCGGGTCGACGTCGGCGAGCGGCTCGACACGCTGCGCCTGCCAGGTCGCGCGTTCGATGTAGACGGCGTCGTCCAGCTTCCCGGCCTCGGCCAGCGCCTCGCGGACGTTGCCGAACGTGCGGCCGAGTTTGAGCACCGCCGCGGCCTGCGTGTCGGCGAGGCGTCGCGCGAGTTCCGGCGCGGGCAGCGTGCCGGGCAGGATGGTGAGGACCTCGTCACGCTGCACCAGCGGACGACCGAGCACCGACGACGCCGCGCTGACCGACGTCACGCCGGGCACCACGGTCGCCTCGTAGCGGTCGGCGAGCCGTTCGTGCATGTACATGTAGGAGCCGTAGAAGAACGGGTCGCCTTCGCAGAGCACGACCACGTCACGTCCGGCGTCGAGGTGTTCGGCGAGCCGTTTCGCGCTCAGCTCGTAGAAGTCGGCGATGGCGCCTTCGTAGCCGCCCGGGTGGTCGGTGGTCTCGGTGGTGACCGGGTAGACCAGCTTCTCCTCGATCTGGCTGCCCCGCAGGTACGGCTCGGCGACCGAACGCGCGATGCTCCGACCGTGCCGGGCGCTGTGATAGGCGATGACGTCGGCCTCGCCGATCAGCCGCGCGGCCTTGACCGTCATCAGTTCCGGGTCGCCGGGACCGAGTCCGACCCCCCAGAGTTTCCCGAGCCCGCTCATTCGACCTCACTCGCCATCGCGTTGATCGCGGCGACGGCCATCGCGCTGCCGCCGCGGCGTCCGTGCACCACCAGATACGGAGCGGGGGCCTGCTCGGCAAGCTCCACTTTGGACTCGGCGGCGCCGACGAAGCCCACCGGGACACCGATGATCGCGGCCGGGGCACCGACGCCCTCATCCAGTAATTCCAGCAGGCGGAACAACGCGGTGGGCGCGTTGCCGATCGCCACCACGGACCCTGGCAGCTTGTCGCGCCACAGCTCCAGCGCGGCCGCGGAACGGGTGGTGCCCATCCGCTCGGCCAGCCCCGGCACCTTCGGGTCGGACAGCGTGCACAGCACCTCGTTGGCCGAAGGCAAACGTTTGCGGGTCACCCCGGACGCGATCATGTTCGCGTCGCAGAGGATCGGCGCGCCCGCTTCGAGCGCCGCACGGCCGGACTCCACCACGTCCAGGCTGTAGCGGAGGTCGTCGACGAGGTCGACCATCCCGCACGCGTGGATCATCCGCACGGCCAGCACCGCCACGTCGTCGGGCAGGATCGCGAGATCCGCCTCCTCGCGGATGGTGGCGAACGAATGCCGGTAGATCTCGGCCCCGTCCCGGATGTAGTCGATCACTGCTGTCCCTTCACTTCGGCACTGCCCTTCCGCGCCAACGTCCTGGCCAGATCGCCGACCGGGACCCATACCCCGTCGACCAGATAACCGTCCTCCGTCGCGACCACGTCGACGTGCTCGCGCGCGGGCTTTCCGCACCGCCGCGCACAACCGGCGAAATGGACCCTCGGGGTCTCGCCGACCCGCGCCGCATCGGCCCGGACGTCGGCGAGCGACTTCACACAACCCGGGCGTCCGATGCAGGCACTGATCCCGAGCGACGGCGCCTGAGGATCGACGATCAAGCCCGAGTCGCCGTCCAGCGTGCCGAGGACGAGGATCGAACGCCACGGCGTGACCACGGCGTTCCCGGCCCTCGCGATCGCGCGCACCTGTTCGGCGGTCAGGCGGCCGAAGACCGGGGCGACCCCGATGGCGTCACCGAGGGGCCCGATAGGCAGGCCTGGGTTCGTGTCGAAGTCCCGCGGTTCTTCTTTTTCGCCCGGTATGTCACGAAGAAGTGGTTCCGTGTCGGGAAGTTCGCTGACCCGCCAGGCGGTTTCCCTGATGCGGACGAAGGCGCGCGCGACCGAGATCAGCGCCTCGACGGCGTGTTCCGCGGTCACGCGCAGGCCGGTGTCGGCGCCGTCGAGCAGCAACGCGCCGTCGCGCCAGCAGACGTCGGCGCCCTCCCCTGAGACGTCGCCGCGACCGCCGTCGAACGCGAAGAGGAAGCGTCCGGGAAGTTCGGCCAGCTCAGGGACGGCGCACAGGGCCTTGTCGAGTGCCGGGGCGAGTTCTTGCGCGACGCCACTCAGGGGCGAGGCGAGGATGTTGCGGACGCGTTCATGCGACGGCGAGGGCAGGAGCCCGGCCGCGGAGAGCCTGCCCGCGAGCCCTGGACGGGTGACGCCGCGCAGCTGGACGTTGCCGCGGGAAGTCAGGTGAAGAGCGCCGTCTCCGAGGTCGTCGGCGGCGTCCGCAAGTGCCCTGAGCTGGGCTCCTGTGATGGCGCCGCCGGGCAGCCGGACCCGGGCGAGCGGACCGTCGGCCGCGTCGTGCGTGGCGAAAACGCCGGGGCACGCGTCGGCTCGGACACGCGCGCTCGTGGACATGCGCTCACTGTAGATGGCCACTTCAGAGGAGAGTATCTCTCAGATCATATGTAGTAGGTGTGCTACATTCAGTCGCAGCACTGAGATGGGGGTGACCAATGAGAGATCCACAAGACCTGATGATCTCCGTCAAAGATCTTCGGATGCGGTACGGGACGAACGACGTCCTCCACGGCGTGGACTTCACCGCGCACCGCGGCGAGGTGATCTGCCTGCTGGGGCCGAACGGGGCGGGCAAGACCACGACGATCGAGATCCTCGAAGGCTTCCGGATGCGCTCGGAAGGCGAGGTCAGCGTGCTGGGCATCGACCCGGCGCACGCGGACGAGAACTGGAGGGCGCGGCTGGGAGTCGTCCTCCAAGCCTGGCGCGACCACGCGAAATGGCGCGTGCGGGAGCTGCTGGAGCACCTCGGCGGCTACTACGCGCCGTACTCCACCGACCGCATCAAGCGGCCGTGGGATCCGGACGAACTGGTCGCCGCGGTCGGGCTGACCGAGCACGCGGACAAGAAGGTCCGGATGCTCTCGGGCGGGCAGCGGCGCAGGCTGGATGTCGCGATCGGCATCGTCGGGCGTCCGGAACTGCTGTTCCTCGACGAACCGACCGCCGGACTGGACCCGGAGGCCCGGCGCGAGTTCCACGAACTCGTGCACCGGCTGACCGATGACGACGACACGACGATCCTGCTGACCACGCACGACCTCGACGAGGCCGAGAAACTGGCCGACCGGATCCTGATCCTGAACCACGGGCGGATCGTCGCCGACGGTTCCGCCGACTCGCTGAGCAGGCAGATCGCCGGCGAGGCCGAGGTGCGCTGGACGCTGGACGGCCAGCGATTCGTGCACGCGACCACGGAATCGACGAAGTACGTGCACGAACTGTTCAAGCAGCACGGGGACGCCATCGGCGACCTCGAGGTCCGGCGGGCGTCGCTGGAAGACACCTACATGACCCTGGTCCGCAAGGCCGAAGCTCCCCGCTCGGAGGTGGGTGTGTGATGAACGCGATTCAGCACAGTGTCCGGCTGGGCGTCAGACGTGGCCTTCTCGAGTCGCGCCAGACCCTGACCAACAGCGAGGACCTGTTCAACACCTTCCTCTTCCCGGCGCTCTTCGTGGTCGCCATGTTCTTCATGCGTAACGCGAAACTTCCGGGAACGGAGTTCTCGCTCGGCGCCGCCACCGTGCCCAGTGTGCTGGGCGCGTCGATCGTGTTCAGCGGCATGCTCGGGATGGCAGGCGTCCTCGCCGTCGAACGCGAGGACGGCACGCTCCTGCGCGCCAAGGCCACCCCGAACGGCATGGTCGGCTACCTTGTCGGCAAGGTCTTCACGATCTCCATCGGCACGGTCATCGGGATGCTGCTGGTCCTGATTCCCAGCTTGATCCTGTTCGACGGCATCGCGCCGGGCGGGTGGGCGTCGTGGCTGGGCCTTCTGTGGGTGCTGGTGCTCGGCCTGCTCGCCACCATGCCGATCGGCGCGATCTTCGGCTCGCTGACCACGAACGCGCGCAGCATCGGCCTGATCATGCTGCCGACACTGGGCCTCGGCGCGATCTCGGGGATCTTCTACCCGATCACCGCGCTGCCGGAATGGCTGCAGTACATCGCGCAGGTGTTCCCGATGTACTGGCTCGGCCTCGGCATGCGGTCCTCGTTGCTGCCGGACTCGACGGTGATGATCGAGATCGGGCAATCTTGGCGGCCGTGGGAGACCCTCGGCGTGCTGACCGCGTGGACCGTGATCGGATTGGCACTGGCCCCGGTCGTCCTGCGGCGTATGGCGCGGCGCGAGTCCGGGTCCTCGGTGGCGGCACGACGGGAAAAGGCGATGCAGCGAATTGGCTAGTTCATGAGCGAGGTCGTATACAACCGGATCGCGATGCTGCGAGCGGAACGGGGCATCTCCCGCCGCGAACTCGCCGATGCGCTGGGCGTGCACTACCAGACCATCGGCTACCTCGAACGCGGCGAGTACAGCCCGAGCCTCTACCTCGCACTGCGGATCGCGGAGTTCTTCGAGGTGGCGGTGGAGATCATCTTCTCCACCGCTCCTTTCCCGCGGATCGGGGACTCCTCTTCGGAGCGGACAGCGTGAGCCTGCTGGAGCGGGCACACGCTGTCCGCCTGGGACGCGACGGGCACCGAGTCGGGGTTCCCGGTCACCGCCGAAGTCCGCGAAGTGCTACGGCACAACGGCTTCATCGAGATGATCGCCGGATTGCCGTCGGCAGGCGGCGGGTCGGCTCCCATACTGGACGAACTTGGTGTGACGGAAGAGCTGGTGCGTGATCTGGGCGCCACTGCTCGACGAGAATGCCGTCTGGGGCGGACCCGGCCCGGCGCCCCCGTTCGCGGCCCTGCCGCCCGCCGATCGAGATCGCCGAGCACCGGCGACGCAAGGAAGCGGCCGTCGACGCCCAGGAGTACCCCCAGGCGGCGATCGTGCGCGACGCGGAGAAGGAGGTCCTCCGCATGCGGTCCAGGCTCATCCAGGAGTGGGCGGTGACCGTCGATCCGGTGGATCTCGCCGAGGCGGTCGTTTCCCTGCGGGAACAGGTCGCGATCCTGCGGAAGCGACTCGCCGACTAGCAATTAGTCGGCTAAATGCGGTAACCACGCGAACCGACCGGATCACCCTTCAGTGGTAAATGCACCGGTTCGCGGTAACGTAAAATTACGAACACCTGTTCGACAGGAATGCGGTATTGTGGGGGTGTGTCCGAGACGATCCTTCCCGAGTTGCCGCAGGAACTGTGGCGCGCTGGCAAGCTGGAGCTTGCCCACGGCGTGCAGCAGTTCCTGCAGGTGATGCGGGTCGCGTCCGCCGGATTGGGCCGGTATTTGGCGGAGGTCGAGTCCCGTGGCGTGAAAGACTTGTACGGCTATGGGACGACGGTTTCGTGGTTCGCCGATATCGCCGGGTTGTCTGTGGGTGAGGCGCGGCCATATGTGAATCGCGCGATCGACCTGAACCCCACCCGCGCTCTCGACGGCACCGAGATCCCGGCGTTCGCGCCCGCGACCGGCGCGGCGGCGGCGGACGGTGCGATCGGCGAGGAACGGATCAAACAGATCCTGGAGATCCTGCGGCAGATCCCCGGCGAGGTGGCGGCAGAGGATCGGGAGCACGCGGAGAAGACACTCGCCGACCTGGCCCGGAAGGCGGGTCCTCGGCAAGTGTCGGAACTCGGAGAGCAACTGCTGGGATGGCTCGACCCGGACGGCAACGAACCCAAGGACCCCGAACCTGCCCAGCCCCGCCGGGAACTGACGTTGGAACGCCGGAAGGACGGGTTCTGGAATCTGAAGGGCCTGCTCGATGACGAGTCCGGGGCTCGGACCGCGGCGGCATTGGAGGCTTACGCGAAGCCGCGTCCGGTGGACGAGTTCGGCCAGGCCGACCTACGCAGCAAAGCCGAACGCCAGGGGGACGCCTGGGTCGACCTTGTCGATCTCGCGGTGGCCTGCCCTGATCAGCCCGGCACCAATGGCTACCGGACCTTGGTGCATGTCACCATCGGCCTGGAGGAACTCAAAACCGGGCTAGGGACCGCCTGCCTCGACTTCGTCGGCACGATGACCGCCCGCGAAGCACGCATGGCCGCCTGCGACTGCCTCATGCTGCCGGTCGTGCTCAACGCCGCCGGGGAACCTCTCGATGTGGGACGGCTCAGGCGGTTCGTCACCCCAGGCCAACGCCGAGCCTTGAACATCCGGGACCGGGGCTGCGCCTTCCCCGGCTGCAACCGCAGACCCAAGAACTGCCACGCCCACCACATTCATCACTGGGCAGATGGCGGACCGACCGATCTGCGGAATCTAGTGCTGGTCTGTTCTTTCCATCATCGGCTGATTCATCATGGCGATTGGCAAGTCCGCATAGCCCCCGACGGGCTGCCGGAGTTCATACCACCCCAGTATCTGGATCCGTTGCGAAGAACCCGGCGCAACACCCTCCCTGCCTGACTCTGACCCCGAGGAGCCCGCCAGCCACACCGGCGACGGGCCCCTCGGCATGCCCACACGAGACCCGAGCCCCAGCATCACGGCACCAGAACCCCAAGAGCCACCCCTGCCCCGCGCGCCCAACCATCCGGAAACTCAGTCACACCCCTCCACCAGCGGAGATGCCCCTGCCGGACACATCACCTTGACTCCCGCCGGACCGCACCGGAGAGTGAGCGGGAACCCACGCGTCGGCAAGCGGAGGAACCCGGTGAGACTCCGGGGCGGTCCCGCCACTGTCACCCCTCCAGCCAAAGAGGGGAAGCCAGGAACTCCGGCCGTCGCGACCGCACGACCCGGGGCGCGGACACCCCGAGTGAGGACTGCCGTGATCCTGCTTCTGTCCACTTCGGACACCGACCTGCTCAGCGCCCGTTCCAGCGAGGCCGATTACCGGCTGGCGAACCCCGCCCGGCTCGACCTGGCCGAGTTGCCCGCACTGCTCGACGGCGCCCAGATCGTCGTCGTCCGGATCC
The DNA here is from genome assembly GCF_046269425.1 of Amycolatopsis sp. cmx-11-12. Classification (NCBI taxonomy): domain Bacteria; kingdom Bacillati; phylum Actinomycetota; class Actinomycetes; order Pseudonocardiales; family Pseudonocardiaceae; genus Amycolatopsis; species Amycolatopsis sp. cmx-11-12. The sequence continues at coordinate 51,825 of NZ_JADNQM010000044.1, forward strand.
TGGGGTCCGAGCGCAGCTGGTCCGACGGGCTCGACGCGGTCCGCGCGAGTGGCGCGCACGTGGTCGTCCTCGGCGGCGAGCAGACGCCAGACGCGCAGCTCATGAAGCTCTCGACGGTCCCGGCCGGTACGGCGGCCGAGGCTCACGCGTACCTGGCGCAGGGCGGGCCGGAGAACCTCACCCAGCTGCACCGCTTCCTGAGTGACACGCTCCTGCTCACCGGCGACGGTTTCGAGCCACCCGCGGTGCAGCCGCTCTGGGGAGTCCTCGAGCGCACGACCAAGACCACCGAGGGCCCGGTCATCGCGATCCTCTACTACCGAGCGCATCACCTGTCCGGGAACACCGAGTTCGTCCACGCCCTCTCCGACGCCATCGAGGACGCCGGGGGCCGCGCGCTCCCGATCCACTGCGCGTCCCTGCGCACCCGCGAGCCGGAGATGATGGCCGAGCTGGCCAAGGCCGACGCGCTCCTCGTGACCGTGCTGGCCGCCGGCGGCACCAAGCCGTCCGAGGTCGGGGCGGGCGGGGACGACGAGGCGTGGGACGTCGCCGAGATGGCCGCGCTCGACATCCCGATTCTCCAGGCACTGTGCCTCACCAGCGATCGCGAGACCTGGTCGGCGAACGACGACGGGCTCTCCCCGCTCGACGCGGGTAACCAGATGGCCGTGCCCGAGTTCGACGGGCGCCTCATCACCGTCCCGTTCTCGTTCAAGGAGATCGACGACGACGGCCTCCCCAAGTATGTGCCGGACGCCGAGCGTGCGTCCCGCGTCGCCAAGATCGCGCTGGCGCACGCCCGCCTGCGGCACACGCCGCCTCAGGAGCGCAAGATCGCGCTGATGCTGTCTGCGTACCCCACCAAGCACTCTCGCGTCGGCAACGCCGTCGGCCTCGACACGCCCGCGTCCGCGATCGAACTCCTGCGCCGCATGCGTGACCGGGGCTACGACCTCGGCGAGGACCCGTTCCCCGGCGTCGAGCCGACCGGCACCGACCAGCCGGACGGCGACGCCCTGATCCACGCGCTCATCGCCGCGGGCGGCCAAGATCCGGAGTGGCTGACCGAGGAACAGCTGTCCGGCAACCCGATCCGCGTCCCGGCCGACAAGTATCGCGAGTGGTTCGCCGAGCTGCCCGCGGAGCTGCGCGAGGGGATGGAGGAGCACTGGGGTCCCGCCCCCGGTGAGCTCTACGTCGACAACGGCGACATCGTCCTGGCGTCCCTGCAGTCCGGCAACGTCATCCTGATGATCCAGCCGCCCCGCGGGTTCGGCGAGAACCCGGTGGCGATCTACCACAACCCGGACCTCCCGCCGAGCCACCACTATCTCGCCGCCTACCGCTGGCTGGAGCAGGAGTTCGGCGCGCACGCCGTCGTCCACCTCGGCAAACACGGTTCGCTGGAATGGCTTCCCGGCAAGACCGCGGGCCTCTCGGATTCCTGCGCGCCGGACGCCGTCCTCGGCAACCTGCCGCTGATCTACCCGTTCCTGATCAACGACCCCGGCGAGGGCGCGCAGGCGAAACGGCGTGCGCACGCCACGATCGTCGACCACCTGATCCCGCCGATGGCCCGCGCCGAGAGCTACGGCGACATGGCCCGCCTGGAGCAGCTTCTCGACGAGCACGCCAACATCGCCGCGATGGACCCGGCGAAGCTGCCCGCGGTCCGCGCGCAGATCTGGACGCTGATCCAGGCCGCGAAGCTCGACCACGACCTCGGTGTCGAGGAACGCCCGCACGACGCGGAGTTCGACGACTTCCTGCTGCACATCGACGGATGGCTGTGCGAGGTCAAGGACGCCCAGATCCGCGACGGCCTGCACATCCTCGGTGCCGCGCCGGAAGGTGAGGCGCGGATCAACCTCGTGCTCGCGATGCTGCGTGCCCAGCAGATGTGGGGCGGCAAACAAGGTGCTGTTCCGGGACTCCGCTCCGCCTTGGGGTTGAAGGAGAACAGCGACGCACCACTGTCCGAAGTGGACGCGATCGAGCAGAAGGCCCGCTCGCTCGTCGAGGCGATGGAGGCCCGTGACTGGTCCCCCGCCGCCGTCGCCGAGGTCGTCGCCGACGTCCCCGAACACCAGGACGTCGCCCGCGTGCTGACCTTCGCCGCCACCGAGATCGTGCCGCGCCTGGCGGGCACCGGCGCCGAGATCGACGCCGTGCTCCACGCGCTCGACGGCGGCTACATCCCGGCGGGTCCCAGTGGTTCTCCGTTGCGTGGCTTGATCAATGTGCTGCCGACCGGCCGCAACTTCTACACCGTCGACCCGAAGGCCATCCCGAGCCGTCTCGCTTGGGAGACCGGGCAGGCGCTCGCGGACTCGCTTCTCCGCCGTTACAAAGAGGACACCGGCGACTGGCCACGTTCGGTTGGCCTCTCGGTCTGGGGTACGTCGGCCATGCGCACTTCGGGTGACGACGCGGCGGAAGTCCTTGCCCTGCTGGGTGTCCAGCCCGTCTGGGACGAGGCTTCGCGGCGGGTCACCGGGATCGAGGCGATCTCGCTCGCTGAACTCGGCCGCCCGCGCGTCGACGTCACCGTGCGGATCAGCGGTTTCTTCCGTGACGCCTTCCCGCATGTGATCGCGCTGATGGACGACGCCGTCCGCCTGGTGGCGAACCTGGACGAACCGGATGAGCAGAACTTCGTGCGTGCCCACACTCGCGCGGATCTGGCCGCGCACGGTGACGAACGCCGGGCCACCACGAGGATCTTCGGTTCCAAGCCCGGCGCGTACGGCGCGGGCCTGCTGCCGCTGATGGACTCCGGGAACTGGCGTGACGACAAGGATCTCGCCGAGGTCTACGCGGTCTGGGGCGGCTTCGCCTACGGCCGCGACCTCGACGGCAGGCCGGCGCGCGAGGACATGGAGAACTCGTACAAGCGGATCGTGGTCGCGGCCAAGAACACCGACACCCGCGAGCATGACATCGCCGACTCCGACGACTACTTCCAGTACCACGGCGGCATGATCGCGACGGTCCGCGCGCTGACCGGGACCGCTCCGGCGTCCTACGTCGGCGACAGCACCACCCCGGACGCGGTCCGCACCCGCACCCTCGGCGAGGAGACCGCCCGTGTCTTCCGTGCCCGCGTGGTCAACCCGCGCTGGCTGGCCGCGATGCGCAAGCACGGCTACAAGGGCGCTTTCGAGCTGGCGGCGACGGTCGATTACCTCTTCGGTTTCGACGCCACCGCCGGGGTGGTCGGCGACTGGATGTACGAGAAGCTCACCGAGTCCTACGTGCTCGACGAGGTCAACCAGGAGTTCTTGCGCCAGGCCAACCCGTGGGCGCTGCGCGGCATCATCGAGCGGCTGAACGAGGCGGCCGACCGGGGGCTCTGGGCGGAGCCGGACGCCGACCTTTTGGCTCAGCTGCGCGAGGTCTACCTCTCGCTGGAGGGCGACCTCGAATCCTGACGTCACCCGCTGGAGCAGCCTCTTGGCCCTCCCGGCGGTACCACTGTCGTATGCGCAGAACTTAGCGTGACAGGGGCGGTGGGACGACAACGATCGGGAGGACAGCGATGATCAAGCGTCTGTTGAAGGTCGTGCTTCGCCACGGTTGCTGCTCGGCGTGCACCGGTCAGGGTTGCGGCTGCTGCGACGCCTGCAAGTAGGTCAAGGGCGGACACCCGGGATATGGGTGTTCGCGCGGCGGACGTCGGCGGCGAGGGCAGTTACCTCGATCACCCGGCGTCCGGCCGCTTCCAGTGTTTCGGCGCCGACACAGTCGACGAACACCGACGGCTCGCGCCAGGCGAACACCACGCGGGGCAGGCCGGCGTCGAGGATGAGCTGGGTGCAGCTCCTCGGATGTGAGGTCCGGGAGCTGCACGGCTCCAGCGACGTGTACATCGTCGCCTCCGCCAGTCTCGGGTCTCCCGGTTCGAGCTTGGCGAGCGCGGCTTCTTCGGCGTGGTTGTTCGGATCGCCGTCGCCCGAGTAGCCGGTGGAGATGACCTCGCCGTCGGCGGCGGTGATGACCGCGCCGACGCGGAAAGTACGCGGCGGGCAAAGATCCGCCAGCGCGATGGCCTCACGCAACCGCAGAATGTCCACTTCGGACGGTTCGGGCGTGGCGTGGTACTCCAGCACGGCGATGTCGCCCAGCCTCGTGGTGCCGGTCAGTGTCAGCCCACGTGGGAACGCGCCGGGTCCGGTGAACCGGGGCGCTCGCGGGTCGCCGACGAAGAACGGCGCGATCGCCAGGTGCAGTTCGTCGACCAGTCCCTCGGTGAGGAACTGGGTGTGGATCGCGCCGCCGCCCTCGACCATCAGCCGCCGTACGCCGCGGGAGTGGAGGTCGGCCAGCATTTCCCGCAGGCCGATCAGCTCGACAACCGTCGCTTTGACCCCCGTGACGACGCCGGGCGGGGCGTAGACCACCTTCTCCGCGTCGCCGACGGTGAAGAACTGCGCCGCCGGATCGAGTGACCCGCTCCGCGTGAGCGTGACCTTGGCCGGCTGTTCCGGGCGGCCCGCCGCGACACGTTCGGCGACCAGGTCCGGCGAGCGGACCAGCAGCCGCGGATTGTCGGTCCGGACGGTGTTCGCGCCGACCAGGATCGCGTCCGAAGCCGCGCGCAGTCCGTCCACCCTGGCCCAGTCGTCCTCGTTGGACAGCATCAGCCGGGTGTCGGTCGCGTCGTCGAGGTACCCGTCCAGCGAAACCGCGGCGGACAGCAGGACGTGAGGGCGTTCGATCACGTCCGCCAGTATGCCCCGGCCAGTCGCGGGTCGCCGAGGTGACAGACCGTGTCCAGGGGCGGTGGGGCTTGTGCCAGGTCCTCCGTTGCCGGAATTCGGCAATACGAGACGCCCTGAATCCAAGGACAGCGCTCAAGAAATCCTGTCTGCGCACTGCTTACCACTACCGGGCGAACGTCGCCAAGCGCGCACATCCCAGATTTCCCTTGCCACGACCAGCATTACCGAATATCGACGACGGTGGTGGCAGTCGCATGATCCAGAACTGTCGGCGGGGAGTTGTAGGTTCGTTGGGTGAACCACCGTTCTGACCCTGTCGCCGCGAAACGGCGACGCCTAGCTTCACATTCTGCGCGGCGGCGGTGAAGCCGCGCCGGGCCAGCCACCATTCCTGACCGCTCCGTTGCCGCGAAACGGCAACCGGCCTCCCAGTTCGCTCAGGTCACCCTCACGCGTCGAAGTCCACCGTCACCGCGTCGGACACCGGCACCGACTGGCAGCCCCCGCTAAATCGGTCGCACCGGAGCCGCACGCGGGCTACCCTGGACCGATGATCTTCTGAGACGAACCTGCGCCCTTAATCCACCTCCTTCGCAGGGAGTCTCATGTCTACTTCACTGACGCTTTCCGACGTCACCTTCACCTGGCCCGACGGCGGCCCGGTCTTCGAACGCCTCTCGCTCACCATGGGTGTCGGCCGCACCGGCCTCGTCGGCACGAACGGTTCCGGCAAGTCCACGCTGCTCAGGCTGCTCGCGGGCAGCCTGCGGCCCGAGTCCGGTTCGATCACCGCACCGGGGGAAATCGGTTACCTGCCGCAGAACCTCGTCCTCGACACCGGCCGCCGCGTCGACGACGTGCTCGGCGTCACCGCGATCCGCTCGGCGATCAAGGCCGTCGAGAGTGGTGACACCACCGAAGAGCACTTCGCCACCATCGGTGACAACTGGGACGTCGAGGAACGCACTCGCGCGATCCTCGACAGGCTCGGTCTGGGCGCCGTCCGCCTGGACGAGCGGGCGGGCGAACTGTCCGGCGGTGAACTCACGCTGCTCGGGCTGGCCGCCCTGCTCCTGCGCCGTCCCGCCGTGCTGCTGCTCGACGAACCCACGAACAACCTCGACCTCCGGGCCCGCGAACTCGTGCACCGCGAGGTGGCGGGCTGGAGCGGGATCCTCGTGGTGGTCTCCCACGACCGCGAGCTGCTCCAGCTGGTCGACCGGATCGACGAGGTCCGCGACGGCGAAGTCACCACGTACGGTGGCAACCTCGCGGACTACGAGCACTCCGTCGAAGTGGCCCAGGAAGCCGCGCGGCGGCATGTCCGGGCCGCGGAATCCGACGTCAAACGACAGAAGCGGGAGCTGATCGAGGCCGGGATGAAACTCGCCCGGCGGGCCCGCTACGGCCAGAAGATGTGGGACCAGAAACGCGAACCCAAGGTCCGGATGCGCAAACGCCAGGAGGACGCGCAGATCGCGGCGGGCAAGCACCGGAACCTGCACACCGACAGACTGGAGGGCGCCGTCGAGACGCTGAAGGCTGCCGAGGAACTGGTGCGCGAGGACGCCGAGATCCGCGTCGAACTCCCGGAAACCCTCGTGTTCCAGGGGAACGACGTGCTCCGGATCGACGCCGTCCCTCGGTTCGGGCCGCCGGTGAACCTGCACGTCATGGGCCCGGAGCGGATCGCACTCGTCGGCCCGAACGGTTCCGGCAAGACCACCCTGCTCCGCACGATCACCGGCGAACTCCCGCCACGCTCGGGCGAGGTGGGGCTGTTCGTCCCGGCCCGGCTTCTCCCCCAGCGGCTCGACGTCCTTGACGACACATTGTCCATAGTGGACAACGTCCGACAGGTCGCACCGTCACTCACCGACAACGAGATCCGCGCCCGGCTGGCCCGGTTCCTGTTCCGGGGCGCGACGGCCGACCGTGAGGTGGCGTCACTGTCCGGCGGGGAACGGTTCCGCGCGGCGCTGGCGGCGTTGCTGCTCGCGGAACCGACACCGAAACTGCTGCTGCTCGACGAGCCGACGAACAACCTCGACCTGGCAAGTGTCCGGCGGCTCACCGAAGCGTTGCGGGCCTACCGGGGCGCGCTGATCGTGGCGAGCCACGACCGGCCGTTCCTGAAGGACCTCGGCATCACCCGATGGCTGGAGATCTCTTGAGGGGTAAGGCAAAGGTGACGTCTTACGTGCTCGCCCGGGTGCTGAACCGGGTGTCGCGAAAGCCACTTTCGGGACATCAGATGTCCCGAAAGTGGCTTTCGCGACATGCCCGGTGCGCGTGCTTGGCTCCGTAACTCGCGTGTCCAGGCCCGTAACTCGCGTGCTTGAACCCGTAACACACCTACAACGGGATTCCGCCGCGAGTTACGGGTTCAAGCACGCGAGATCGCCGTCCAATCACGTGTGATCGCCGTCCAAGCACGCGTGTTCTCCGTTCAAGCACGCGAGATCGCCGTTCAAGCACGCGTGATCGCGGGTTAGGCGTCGAAGTCCACGGTGACTGCTTCGGAGACCGGCACCGACTGGCAGGTGAGGACGAAACCGGCGTCGACTTCGGCCTTCTCCAGGGCGAAGTTGCGCCGCATGTCCACCGTGCCGTCGCAGATCTTCGCCCGGCAGGTCCCGCATACCCCGCCCTTGCAGGCGAACGGCAGGTCCGGCCGGTACTTCTGCGCGCCGTCGAGCAGGGAGGAATTCCGTGGCAGCGTCATCGTCGTCGACCGGCCGTCGAGCACCAGCGTGACCTCGCTGGAGGACCCCACGACAGCCGGATCGACGTGGTGCACCGGCTCCGGCGGAGTGTCCACATAGAACAGTTCCTGGTGGATGTTCTCGTCGGGGACTTCCAGTGACCGCAGCAGTTCCTGCGCGCCGGTGACCATGTCGAACGGCCCGCACAGCCACCAGTGTGCGACATCCTCGACCGGGATCAGCACGGTGCACAGGCGCCGCAGCTTCTCGACGTCGAGGCGGCCGGTGAACAGTTCCGCCTCGCGTGGCTCGCGGGAGAGCACGTGCACGAGTTCGAGCCGGGCGGGATAGCGGTCTTTGAGGTCCGCGAGGTCGTCGGCGAACATGACGGTGTCCGTGCGGCGGTTGCCGTAGAGCACGGTCACCGTGGCGTCGGAATCGCTGAGCAGCGACGACGCGATCGACAGCACCGGCGTGATCCCGGACCCCGCCGCGACCAGCACGTGATGCCCGGCCGCTGCCAGATCCGGGGTGAAGTGACCGGTCGGCGCCGCGACCTCGATCTCGTCGCCGGGCCGCACGTCGCGCACGAGCCACGACGAGAACAGCCCGCCCGGCACCTCACGGACGCCGACGCGTGGCGCCGCACCGGCGGGCGCGCAGATCGAGTACGACCGGCGCTCGTCGCGGCCGTCGACCTCGCGGCGCAGGGTCAGCGACTGACCGGCCTTGAAACGAAACGTGTCGGCCAGGTCTTCGGGCACGTCGAAGGTCACCGCGACGGCGTCGTCGCACAGGCGCTGGACGTCGGACACCTTCAGGGTGTGGAAACCCGTGCGGCGCAGGGTCGCTGTCACTAGATCTCCTTGACGTGTTCGAACGGTTCGAGGCAGAACCGGCAGCGGCGCAAGGCTTTGCATGCCGTCGCGCTGAAGCGGGACTGCTCCTCGGTGTCCGCGGAACCACAGTGCGGGCAGCGGACCGAGGACGCCGGCGGGCTCAGGGTGAGCGGGATCGGGCCGGTCCGGCGTGGCGCGGCCCCGGGCGGCGCGATCCCGGCTTCGGCCAGTTTCCGCTTGCCGTCGTCGGTGATCCAGTCCGTCGACCAGGCAGGCTGGAGGACCGTGCGGACCTCGACCTCGGCGTAGCCCGCGCCGGTCAGCGCGTGGACGAGGTCATCACGCATGGTGTCCATCGCCGGGCAGCCGGTGTAGGTCGGGGTGATCGCCACGACCACACGACCGCCGGATTCGGACACCTCACGCAGCACGCCGAGATCGGCGAGGGTGAGCATCGGCAATTCCGGATCGGTGACCGTTGCCGCCACGGCGTACGCGGTCACCATGTCGCGTCCGGATGTTCCCTGGCGACGCTCTGCAGTTCCGCCAGCAGGAAGCCCATCCGCTCGGTGTGCACGCCGTCGCGGCCCATCCGGCCGGAGACCCCGGCGAGCGCGCCGGTTTCGGGCCGCGTCAGGGTCGCGGCGGCGAGCACCTGGTCGAGGATCTCGTCGAACTCGGGCCGCAGCGACGGTGACTCGACGAACTCGACCTCGTGCGCGGTGAACAGCTCGCCGAGGTAGGGCCAGACCGCGTCGATGCCTTCCTGCATCCGCTCACGCGACAGTTCGGTTCCGTCGCCCAGCCGGACGGCCCACTGCGCCGCGTAGTCGCGGTGGTAGGCGACTTCCTTGACGCCCTTGTCCGCGATGGCCGCGAGCACAGGGTCCACAGAGGACTGAAGCCGCTGCAACAAGGCGAGGCGCCAGATGGAGAAGACCAGCAGCCGCGCGATCAGGTGCCCGAAGTGCCCGCCTCCGAGTTCGGCGAGCCGGACGTTGCGGTACTCCTGCTCGCTCCGGAAGAACGCGTAGGAATCCTCCGAGCGCCCGCTCCCGTCGGCCTTGCCCGCGCGGGCCAGCAGCAGCCGCGCCTGCCCGAGCAGGTCGAGCGCGATGTTGGCGATCGCGACCTCGTCCTCCAGTTCGGGCGCGTTCGTGCACCACTCCTGCAGCCGGTGCGAAAAAATCAGCGCGTCGTCGCCGAGCATCAGGCAGTAGGCCGCGAGCCGGGCACCGTCCACACCGGACGGAACCGTGGTGTCCACTCCGGACAGTGGGTCTTCGAACCCGGTGCCGAAGGCCCAGCGGGAGTCGTTCTCCTCGGTGATCGCCTCATAGGCGTTGTCGAAGCTCATGTCAGATGTGGGGGACGTTGTCGGGGATGTCGTAGAACGTCGGGTGCCGGTACACCTTGTCGCCGCTGGGCGCGAAGAACGGGTCCTTCTCGTCCGGCGAGGACGCCGTGATGTCCGACGCGCGCACGACCCAGATCGACACGCCTTCGTTGCGGCGGGTGTAGAGATCGCGGGCGTGGTGCAGCGCCATGTCGTCGTCCGCCGCGTGCAGCGAACCCACGTGCACGTGGTTCAGGCCGCGCTTGCCCCGGACGAACACCTCGTACAACGGCCAGTCGTGCTTCATGCCGAAGCCCCCTTCTTGGCGGCGTGAGCCGCTGCGCCTTCCCGCACCCAAGCACCGTCTTCCTGGGCCCGCCGCCGGTGCGCGACGCGCTGGGCGTTGCAAGGACCGTTGCCCTTCAACACGTTCTTGAACTCGTCCCAGTCGACGGCGCCGAAGTCGTAGTGCCCGCGTTCGGCGTTCCACTTCAGGTCCGGGTCCGGGAAGGTGACACCCAGCGCCTCGGCCTGCGGGATGGACATGTCGACAAACCGCTGCCGCAGCTCGTCGTTGGTGTGCCGCTTGACCTTCCACGCCATCGACTGCGCGGTGTTCGGCGAGTCCGCGTCCGGCGGGCCGAACATCATCAGCGACGGCCACCACCAGCGGTTCACCGCCTCCTGCACCATCGCGCGCTGTTTCTCGGTGCCGCGCATCATCGTCATCAGCAGTTCGAAGCCCTGCCGCTGGTGGAAGGACTCCTCCTTGCAGATGCGGATCATGGCGCGGGCGTAGGGCCCGTACGAGCTGCGGCACAACGGGACCTGGTTGCAGATCGCCGCGCCGTCGACCAGCCAGCCGACCACACCGACGTCGGCGAAGGTCAGTGCCGGGTAGTTGAAGATCGACGAGTACTTCTGCTTGCCGTTGATCAGTTTGTCGGTCAGGTCCGCGCGGTCGGCGCCGAGCGTGGCCGCCGCCGAGTACAGGTAGAGCCCGTGTCCCGCCTCGTCCTGCACCTTGGCCAGCAGGATCGCCTTGCGCCGCAAGGAAGGCGCACGGGTGATCCAGTTGCCCTCGGGCTGCATGCCGATGATCTCCGAATGCGCGTGCTGCGCGATCTGCCGGATCATCGTCTTGCGATATCCCTCGGGCACCCAGTCGCGCGGCTCGATGCGCTGGTCGCGCTCGATGGTGTGCTCGAAGTGCCGTTCGAGGTCTTCCTCGGACTGTGTTCCCTCAAAAACCGTCGCGGTCATGACTGCTCCTTCGCCACCAGGGTCAGCACGTCGTACTTCGCGACCGAGTCACCATCTTGGTTGGTCACGTCGGCGTCCCAGCGGACCTCGCCGTACTCCTGGTCGATCCGCGGGGTGATCTGCTTCGCGGTCAGGGTCACGGTCAACGAGTCGCCGACCTTGACCGGAGTGAGGAACCGCAGGTTCTCCAGGCCGTAATTGGCCAGGACCGGACCGGGTTCCGGTGAGACGAACAGGCCCGCGGCGAACGAGACCACGAGGTACCCGTGCGCCACGATCCCGCCGAACAGCGGGTTCGCCGCGGCCGCCTCGGGATCAGTGTGGGCGTAGAAGGTGTCGCCGGTGAACTCGGCGAAGTGGTCGACGTCGGACTGCAGGACCGTGCGCGGCCCGGCGACCACGGAGTCACCGATCTTCAGCTCCGCCAACGACTTCCGGAACGGGTGGACGTCGCCCTCGGTGCGCGGGGCGCCGGCGACCCAGCGGCCGGTGACCGTGCTCAAAACGGCGGGCGAACCCTGGACGGCCGTGCGCTGCATGTGGTGCAGCACGCCGCGGACGCCGCCCATCTCCTCGCCGCCACCGGCGCGGCCAGGACCGCCGTGGACCAGCTGGGGCATCGGCGAACCGTGCCCCGTCGACTCCTTGGCGTCGTCGGCGTCCAGCACCAGCAGACGGCCGTGGTACGGCGCGACACCGAGGACGACCTCGCGCGCGAACTCGGCGTCGGCGGTGACGATCGAGCCGACCAGGCTGCCGCCGCCGCGTGCGGCGAGCTCGATGACCTGCTCGGTCGAGGTGTAGGGCAGCAGCGTCGACACCGGGCCGAACGCCTCGACCTCGTGCGGCTCGGAGCGCTCCGGGTCCGCCTTCAGCAGCACCGGCGAGATGAAGGCGCCACGCTCGGCGTCCGCGCCGACGACGTCGACCTGCTCCGGGTCGCCGAAGACGACCGTGCCGACGTCCAGCAGCGCCTTGAGCGACCGGCGGACCTCCTCACGCTGCTCCAGGCTGGCCAAGGCACCCATGCGGACACCTTCGGCCGTGGGGTTGCCGACGGTGACCTTGGCCAGGCGCGCGCTCGCGGCCTCGGCGACGGCGTCCAGCAGGCCGACGGGCACGAAGGCGCGGCGGATGGCGGTGCACTTCTGGCCTGCCTTGACCGTCATCTCGGTGGTGAGCTGCTTGACGAAGAGGTCGAACTCGGTGGTGCCGGGTTCGGCGTCCGGCCCGAGGATCGAGCAGTTCAGCGAGTCGGCCTCGGCGTTGAACCGGACGGAGTTGCGCACGATCGCCGGATGCGCGCGGAGCTTCTGCGCCGTCGACGCGGAGCCGGTGAACGAGACGAGGTCCTGCGCGGTGACGTGGTCGAGCAGGTCGCCGACGCTGCCCGCGACGAACTGCAGCGTGCCCTCGGGCAGGATGCCGGACTCGATGATGATCTCGACCAGCCGCGCGGTCAGGTACGCGGTCTGGCTGGCGGGCTTGATCAGGCTCGGCACCCCGGCGAGGAACGCGGGCGCGAACTTCTCCAGCGGTCCCCAGACCGGGAAGTTGAACGCGTTGATCTGGACGGCGACGCCCCGCAGCGGGACGGCGATGTGCTGGGCGACGAAGGTGCCACCCTTGCTCAGCGGCTCGACGTTGCCGTCGACGTAGACGGTGTCGTTCGGCAGTTCGCGCTTGCCCTTGCTGGAGTAGGCGAACAGGACGCCGATGCCGCCGTCGATGTCGACCATCGAGTCGCCCTTGGTCGCGCCGGTCCGCGCCGAGAGCGCGTACAGCTCGTCGCGGTGTTCACGCAGGTGGGAGGCCAGTGCCTTCAGCAGCGCGGCACGCTGGTGGAAGGTCAGCTCACGCAGCGCGGGGCCACCGGTGCGACGGCCGTACTCCAGCGCGGCGGCGAAGTCGATGCCGTCGGACGAGACCCGGGCGACCTCTTCACCGGTCGAGGCGTCGTGCAGCGGTACGCCGTCGGTTTCCGCCGTGTGCCATCCGCCGGAGACGTAGCTGCGCAGCAATGCCATGGGGCGACCCTTCGTGGTGGAATGAATTACAGACCGTCCGTTCAGTAATTCACTGTAGCTCCTGTCCGGGCACTTGCAAACCCCCGGACGGCGGTGGACCCTTGACATCTGCGCGAAGTCGCGCCTTTACTGGCGACACCTTTTAACAACCGTCCATTCGGTCAGTAACTAGGCGGTGCGATGACGACCAACGCGGCCCACGCGATGTTCGCCGACGACCTGGCGTCGAACGCGCTGGGTATCGAGCTGGTCGAAGCCGCCGAGGGGCACGCCGTCGCCACCATGAAGATCACCGAGACGATGGTCAACGGCCACGACATCGCCCACGGCGGCTACGTCTTCCTGCTCGCCGACACGACGTTCGCCTGCGCCTGCAACAGCCATGGCCCGGTCACCGTCGCTTCCGGCGCGGAGATCTCCTTCGTCGCCGCCGGACGCCTCGGCGACCACCTCATCGCCACCGCCACCGAGCGGACCCGCTACGGCCGCAACGGCATCTACGACGTCACCGTGCACCGGGAGACCCCCGACGGGCCGGAGGTCGTCGCCGAATTCCGCGGCCGCAGCCGCACCATCCAGAAGGCACCGAACCGATGACTTTCAGCGACGACGCCGAGAACCTGACCATCGACGAACTCCAGGCGCTGCAACTGAGCCGCCTCCAGTGGACGCTGCGGCACGCCTACGACAACGTGTCGTTCTACAAAAGGAAGTTCGACGAGGCGGGCGTCCACCCGGACGACTGCGAGACGCTGGAAGACCTGGCGAAGTTCCCGTTCACCACCAAACAGGACCTGCGCGACAACTACCCGTTCGGCATGTTCGCCGTGCCTGAGTCGGAAGTGAGCCGGATCCACGCGTCCAGCGGCACCACCGGGAAACCGACGGTCGTCGGCTACACCGCCGAGGACATCGACACCTGGGCGACGGTGATGGCGCGGTCGATCCGCGCGGCGGGCGGGCGGCCGGGCGACAAGGTCCACGTGGCCTATGGCTACGGATTGTTCACCGGCGGTCTCGGCGCGCACTACGGCGCCGAGAAACTGGGCTGCACGGTGATTCCGGCGTCCGGCGGGATGACAGCGCGCCAGGTGCAGATCATCACCGACTTCAAACCCGAGATCATCATGGTCACCCCGTCGTACATGCTCACGCTGCTCGACGAGTTCGAACGGCAGGGCGTCGACCCGCAGGCGAGTTCACTCAAGGTCGGCATCTTCGGCGCGGAGCCGTGGACCGAGCAGATGCGCACGGAGATCGAGGAACGCGTCGGCATCGACGCCGTCGACATCTACGGCCTGTCCGAGGTGATGGGCCCCGGCGTCGCGCAGGAATGCGTCGAGACCAAGGACGGCCTGCACATCTGGGAGGACCACTTCTACCCCGAAGTGATCGACCCGTTCACCGAGAAACCCATCGACGACATCGGCGAACTGCTGTTCACCTCGCTCACCAAACAGGCGCTGCCGATCATCCGGTACCGCACGCGCGACCTCACCCGCCTGCTGCCGGGCACCGCGCGGCCGGCGTACCGGCGGATGGAGAAGGTGACCGGGCGCAGCGATGACATGATCATCCTGCGTGGCGTCAACGTCTTCCCCACGCAGATCGAGGAAGTCGTGCTGGTGACCCCCGCGCTCGCGCCGCATTTCCAGCTGATCCGGTCCACGAAGGGCCGGATGGACCACCTGACCGTCCGTGTCGAAGCGCGTCCGGACGTGTCCGCCGAGCAGCGCGAACAGGCCGCGGCCCGGCTGATCGCCGGGGTCAAGGACGGGGTCGGCGTGAGCGTCGGCGTCGAGGTGGTCGACCCGGACACGCTGGAGCGTTCGCTGGGCAAGATGCGCCGCGTCCTCGACCAGCGGGACCGCGGGTGACCGCCCCCGCCCGCCGGGGCCGCCCCGGTTACGACCTCGAGTCGCTGTTGCAGGTCGCGGTCAGGCTGTTCAACGAACGCGGCTACGACGGCACCAGCATGGAGGATCTCTCCCGCAAGCTCGGCATCACGAAATCCGCGATCTACCACCACGTGCCGAGCAAGGAGGAGCTGCTGCGGCTCGCCGTCGACCGCGCGCTGAACGGCCTGTTCGCCGTCGCCGCCGAGACGGAATCCTTCGAGGGCAAGGCGATCGAGAAACTCGAGCACCTGGTGCGGGGCAGTGTCCTCGTGCTCGTCGAGCAGCTGCCGTTCGTGACGCTGCTGCTGCGCGTGCGCGGCAACACCAAGATCGAGCGGGCGGCGCTGGCGCGTCGGCGCGAATTCGACCGGCTGGTCACGGACCTGGTGAAACAGGCCGAAACCGAAGGCGACGTGCGGCCCGACATCGATCCCGCGGTCACCGCGCGGCTGCTGTACGGCATGGTGAACTCGCTGATCGAGTGGTACCGGCCGCGCCGGGGTTCGGCGGGGACGGAACTGGCGGACGCGGTGTGCAAGATCGCGTTCGACGGCCTTCGGACCCAGTAGCTGAAGGGGACTTTCCCCGCATCTCATGCGGGGAAAGCGCCCTTCACCGCGTCGCACGCGGTCATGGTCCCCTTCAGCCCCCGAGTACGCCGCTCACCTCGTTCGGCGTTCCCGGAATCGTGCCTGTCGCGGTCTTCGCGCCGGAGGCGAGGTCGACCGAATGGATCTCCTTCTTGCCCGGATCGGTGACGTAGGCGGTTCCGCCACGGACGAAGATCGCCGGGCGCGGCTGCTGCCACTCGATCGGTTCCTGCCAGGATCCGAGTACGGGGATCTTCCGCGTCACCGAACCGGCCACCGGGTCGATCACGTGGATCTGCCCGTCGGTACCCAGCACCAGTGCCTCGCCCTGAGGGCCGCGGGCCAAGGACCGGAAGGTGTAGCTGGTCCCGATGTCGACGTGCTTGAGCGTGGCCTTCTCGGTGTCGATCAGGGACACCCGGGTCGGCCGTTCGAGCTCGGCCGCTTCATCGACCTTGTAGTCGCCCAAGGTGATCGGGGAGACGTCCGAGCCCGCCTGGTTGCCGATGCGCCCGTAGGGGTCCGGGCTGGTCACCTTGGTGATGGCGCCATTCCGGTAGATCAGCACACCGGTCTGGCAGCCGACCACCACCGCTTCGCCGCGCGCGGCGGCTTCACCGTGCACGCCAGGGCACTGCTCGTTGCGCGCGATCTCCTTCTTGTCCTTGTCCAGGACCACGATCCCGGACCGCTTGTCCTTGTTCCCGACGGTGGTGACCAGCTCGCCGTTTTCGAGTTCGACGGCCACACCGTGATGCGCTTCCGGCGTCTTGTGCTTCGGCGAGGGCAGGGCCGCGGTACCGATCGTCTTCGGGTCGAAGACGGTCACTTCGCCGGTCCCGTCGGCGAACAGCACCGTCTTGCCGGCATGCCGGACGACGTGACCGGGCTTGGCCGCCTTCACCTCGTTGTCCGTCAGCACGGCACCGACGGCGTCGAGGACCCGGAATCCGGTGGAAGTCGAGACCAGGAGGTGCCGGTCGTTCCCAGCGGGGTTGAGCCGGTTGAAGCCCTCCAGCGGAAGGTTCTTGGCCTCCTTCAAGGATTTCCCGTCGAGCAGGACGATACCGCCGTCATAGGTGACCGCCACCGGGTCGGCGACGACCGGTGCCGGCGCCGCGTCCTTTCCGGCTTCCGCCGCAGGCTGTTCGGTCCCGCAGGCGGCGAGCGCGAGCGTGCTCGCCGTCGTCGCCATCAGCGCGAGATATCGGGTTTTCCGTGCCATTTCACTGTGCCTTTCGTCTGTTCCGGTCAGGAACGGGTCAAACCGGTGGTGATCGATTCGGTGTTGGCGCGCATCATTTCCAGATAGGTGGCCGCGCCCTGGCCTGGTTCACTGAGCGATTCCGAGAACAGCGGGGTCACCTGGACGTGCAGCCCGGCCTGCTCGGCGAGCACCCGTGCGAGCCGGTCCGGTTGCGAGGAATCGGCGAAGATCACCGGAACCCCCGCCGCGCGAACGGTGTCGGCGAGTGCCTTCAGATCCGAGGAGCTGGGGGAAGCGAGCGTGGTTCCGCCGGGGATCACCGCGCCGACGACCTGGAATCCGAACCGCTGAGCGAAGTAGCCGAACACGTGGTGATTCGTGACCAGCTTCCGGCGTTCGGGCGCGATCCCACCGAACTTCGCGGTCATCATCTTGTCGAGCGCCTCGATCTCCCCGCGATAGCGTTCCGCGTTGGCGCGGATCACCGCTTCGTCGACCCCGTCGACATGCGCGACGACCTCGTCGGCGATCGTCTTCACCGCGTCGCGCACCCGTGCGGGATCCGTCCAGAAATGGGGGTCCGGCTTGTTGTCGGCGTAGCTGATCGGGTTGGCCCGCTCCCCGGCGGGAAGCGACGGCACGCCGCTTTCCTCGGCTGTGCGGACAGTGCGCAGCATGCCTTCCTCGAGTCCGAGTCCGTTGTAGACGATCAGACCGGCACGCTCGACCTGGGCAGCCTGCTGCGCGGAGATACCGAAGGAATGCGGGTCGGCGTTCGGCTTCATCAACACGGTCACTTCGGCCTGATCGCCGACGACGGCGCGGGTGATGTCGCCGAGAATGTTCGTGGTGACGACGACCGACGCGCCTTTCCCGCCGCTTCCGGAGCACCCGGCCGCCGCCAGCAGCGCCACCACGAACAGGGCGAGTACGCGACGCTTCATCGGCCGGTCTCCACGATGTGGCCCGCCTTGCCGCCGACCTTCAAAGTCCTGGCGCGACGAAGGTTATCGTTGTAGTCGATCTCGTACACCTCAGCCGAGAGCGGGTTGTTGACGTAGGCGCGGGTCGTATCGACCTGGATCGTGGGGACGTCGGCGGCGGCCGCTTCCGGGGGCAGGAGCGGGATCGCCGCCTGTTCCTTTCCGGTGCCGTCGAAGGAGCGCAGCTTTCCGTCGCGGGAGAGCACCAGCAGCGGACCACCCTCCCCGACGGCGTTCACCGCGGCGACCGGTCCGGTCTCGACGTGCTGCCAGCCGCGGCGGGCGACGTCCAGTGACCACACCGCGGACTCCCCTGCCCTGGCCGCGAGCGTGGAGGCACCGGGTCGATGGAAGAAGGCAGTGGCACGTTCCCGCGCGGTGACACTTCGCGGGTAAGGGATCTTCACCCCGGTGAACGCACCGTCCTTTTCGGTCACGAGCAACGCGCCGTCAGCGCAACCGAAGACGACCCCGCGCCGGGTCACCGCCTGACCCTGGAGTTCGGGGCACGACTGATCGATGTCCGCCACGGCTTTCCCTTGACGGTCATGGACGCGCACTCCCCGGGCGAGCGGCTTCCCCGGGTCCGCCACCGTGGCGATGATGTGTCCGCCGAAGGGAATCGCGACACCGGCGTGCGGCTCGCGTGCGATCTTCCCGAGTTCGCTCATGGACCCCTTGTCGAGCGCGGCTCGATCGAGCAACGTCGCCGTGCCGTCCGAATAGGACAGAGCCGAGACTGCGGGATCGCTGTAGGCGGCCAAAGGTTGTTTGCCCGGTGCCACGCCGACGTCACGGACCTTCGCCCGGTAGTAGTGGACGTGGTCACCGTGGTCGACCATCCAGGAGCCGCTGTCGATCACGCGGGTCGTGCCGTCGCGGGCGGTCAGGTAGCCGAAGCGGCCGTCGCCGGTCACGGACCGCACGCCGTCGACGCGTCCGGCGTCGTGCACCTCCTCGGTGATCAGGTCCACGACGCGCACGGCACCCGTGTCAGTGTCGGCGACGATCAGCCGGGACTGCGCCTCGGCCGTTTCTTCGGCGCCTTCGACGTAGCCGTGCGGGACTTCCGCGGTCACCTCCTTCGGCTGCTCCGCCCCGCACGCCGCCAGGGTCAGCGCCGCGACGGCCGCCGTCACTGCTTTCAGTTTCATCGTGAGCACTCGATCTCCGGTGTCAGGGAACGGAATCGCTGTCGTACGAAGGACAGAGACGCGGAAAAGAAGAACAGCAGGACCGCGGCGGCGGCGATGGTCGCGCCCGCCGCGGTGCCCCAATGCCAGGACACGAGCAAGCCGCCGACCGTGGCGGCGACGCCGAGCAACGCCGCGATGAGCATGATCGTGGTGATCCGCCGCGACCAGAAGAGCGCCGCCGCGGCCGGGGCGATGAGCAGTCCGAACACCAGCAGGGTCCCCACGACGCGGAACGACGCGACGATCGTCAACGTGACCAGCCCGAGCAGCACCGCGTTGGCCAGACGAGGACGAAGCCCCAGTGTGTGCGCCTTGCGGACGTCGAAGGTGAGCGCGGTGAACGCGCGATGTCCCAGCAGGGCCACCGCTCCCACGACGACCAGGGTGATCGCGAGACCCACCAAGTCGCCGGATCCGACGGCGAGCACGTCGCCGAACAGGAATCCGGTGAGGTCGACGGCGAACGACCGCGAGTGCGACACGATGATCACGCCGCTCGCGAGCATGCCGACGAAGAGCAGCCCGATGGTGGTGTCCTCGGACAGCCGCCGCGAACGCCCGAGGGCCGTGACGCCGATCGCCATCACCCCGGCGCTGATCGCCGCGCCGATCAGCAGGTTCACGCCGGTCAGCGAGGCGATCGCCACGCCGGGCAACATGCCGTGCGACATCGCGTCGCCGATGAAGGCCATGCCGCGCAACACCACCCAGGTGCCCACGACGGCGCACACCGCCGACACGAGCACTCCCGCCACCAGCGCACGCTGCACGAACGACACCTCGAAGGGGATCAGCAACCACTCCACGCGTCACACTATAGTGGTAATGATTGTCATTATCTGAAAGAGGTACGATGACCCCGGACACAGCGGCGCTCACGATCGACCGCGCGCACGCCCACTACGGCTCCCGCGAAGTGCTGCGCGGGATCACCGCCCAGGTGCCGTCGGCGCGGCTCACCGCGATAGCCGGTGCGAACGGCGCCGGGAAGTCTTCGCTGCTCAACCTCGTCGCCGGTGTCCTGCCGCCGACCTCCGGTTCGGTGACCCGCCGGGACCCTGGACGCGTCGCCTACGTGACCCAGCAGAGCGAGGTGTCACGATCACTGCCGATCACCGTGCGCGCCACCGTCACGATGGGGCGCTGGGCGCACCGCGGCCACTGGCGACGACTGACCAAGATGGACCGGAAGATCGTCGGAGAGTGTCTGGAGCGGCTGGACATCACCGCGATCGCGGACCGGTTGATCGGCACACTGTCCGGCGGGCAACGGCAACGGGCACTGGTGGCCCAAGGACTGGCCCAGCAAGCCGGCCTGCTGCTGCTCGATGAGCCATCGGCAGGTCTCGACCTGCACGCCCGAAGCCTGATCGACGAAGCACTGCACGCCACACTCGCCGAAGGCACGACGATCCTGCGCGTCACGCACGACCTCGAGGTGGCGGGCCGGGCTGATCACTGCCTGCTGCTCCGTGACGGCCGCCTCGTCGGCGAAGGCGCTCCGGCTTCGGTGCTGACCCCGGAACACGTGGCGGAGGCCTGGGGCCTTCCAACCCGCGTTTAGTCACCTACTCGCGAGGACGCGGTCAGCATTTCGGTGGGCGCCGCGCCTGCCAGATCAGCGCGTCCCGCAACTGCTGGATGAGCTGTTCGTCGTCGGCCTCCGACGGATCGACGCCGAGCGGGATCCAGCGTTCGCCGACCTCGGTCCCGTTCTCGAAATTGGTGATCACGATCCCCGCGTAGGAGACGCGTTCGTCCCCGATGTCACCTTGGATGAGGACGTCGCGATGCTGGAGACGCACACTGACCCACCGTCCCGCACGGCGAACCGGATCGCGTTCAGCACTGGTCATTCGTCCCTACCCATGCCACACGGTCCCCCCGCCCCGAACGTCGCCGCCGGGCCCCGGAGGGTTACCTGCCGGTTGTTCCGGTTCAGTAACGGCAAGCGGTCACGTGAAACGGTTACGCTCGGCCCATGAGCACCGATCCGGAGATCCGGCGGCGCCGCCTCGAACCGGCCGCACGGCGTGCCGAGATCCTGGCCGCGGCGCGGAGGCTGTTCGGCGCGGGCACGTACGCCTCGGTGTCGACCTCGGACATCGCGAAGGCCGCCGGGGTGGCGCGGCCGCTGATCAACCACTACTTCGGCGGCAAACGGGAGCTGTACCTGGAAGTCGTCCGGCAGATGATGATCGTGCCGGCGCCGGTGATCGAGAACCTGCCCGACACGACCGCCGAGGAGCGGCTCGCGATCAGCGTGCGGCACTGGATCGAGGTCGTCGAACGCAACGAGCAGGCGTGGCTGACCGCGATCGGCCAGGAGGCCGTCGGCCGCGACCCGGACATCGAGCGGATCATGCTGGAGGGTGACGAGATCGCCGCCGACCGCGTGCTCGCGGCCGCGCTGATGAGCGATATCACCGAGGGGCGCGAAGAACTCCGCGCGATGATCCGCTCCTACGGCGGGATGCTGCGCGCCGCGTCACGCGAGTGGCTGATCCGCGGCACCCTCGGCCGGGAGGAACTGCGCGTGTTCCTGACCGATTCGATCCTGCATCTGCTGCGGGTCACCTACCCGGCCGTGCTCGCAACGCGTTCCGCCGGGCATAGGCCGCCGGAGTCATCCCCTTCCAGCGTTTGAAGGCGTAGATGAAGCTCGACGCCTCGGCGTAGCCCAGCCGCAGCGCGACGTCCTCGACGCTGAGCGCGCCGGTGTCGAGCATCTCCTCCGCCAGCGCCTGGCGGACCTCGTCCAGCAGCGCGCGGTAGCCGGTCCCGGCCTCGAACAGCCGTCGCCGCAGCGTGCGGGGGCTGAGCGCGAGCCGTCGCGCGACCTCGTCCATCCCGGCGTCGACGCCGCCGAGCCGCACCAGCCGTTCCCGGACCTGCTGGGCGATCCCGGACCGCTCGCGTTTCCGGGACACCAGCAGATCGCATTGCGCGGCACAGACCGCGACCGTCTGGTCGTTGGCCTGCGGCAGCGGTTTGTCGAGGAAGAGCGGGTCGAGGGTGACGACGTGCGACGGCGCCGAGAACGACGGCGCCAGCCCGAAGGTCCGCACGTATTCGTCCACTGTGGAGGGTCTAACGTGGCGGAATGTCAAGGAGCGCAAGGAGATATCCGGCAGGATGTCGCGCATGACGGTGTGGATGGCACCGAGGTCGCGCAGTACCAGGAAGTGGGCGACGTCGCCCGGCACGCGGCTGTCGTCCATGGTCAGCGCGAGCCGTCCGGCCTCGACGGTCACGTGCGGGATGCAGAAGGTGAAGCTCAGGTCCAGGTACCGCAGGGCGAAGCGCATCGCGTCCCCCAGTGTCGGGCTGCTGATGCACGCGAAGCCGAAGATGCCGAACGCGCTGACCCGGTACCGCCTGCTCAGCCGCAGCGCGACGTCGTCCCCGCCGCCGAGCCCACGGATCAGGTCACGGACCACCGCGAGCTCCTGGCGCGCGTCGACCTGACCGTCCACCGGAGCGTGCTCGTAGGCCTCCAGCCCCTTGACGCCGTTCTCGGCCGCGAAGCGGGCCATGAGCACGATGCTCGCCGTGCCGCGCGGGTAGTCCCAGTCCCGGATCGCCGGCGGCGGTAGTTCCATGGCCGGGATTGGGGGCTTTTCATCCTGTTGGGGCTGGTCAGTGTGGTTGACAGCGGCGATTGTGGTTGTGGTGTAACAGGGTGGGGAGCTGTCAGTGTGGTGGCTGGAACGTGAGGGAGCCCTCGACAGTTGAT